>NZ_JAPPWA010000001.1 GCF_029815055.1 Ignatzschineria sp. RMDPL8A
TAAGCAGACGAACTATTCTAGCAACTTTTTTAGATCTGTCAACTCTATTTTAAAAGTTTTTGTGCTCGAAAATCGATCAACTCAAAACCCGTAAAACAAACCGTTTAATCAACACCTCAAATTAACTAAGGGGATAAAAACGAAACTGACAAACCCAATTGTTAAAGTGCCAATCTTGCAAACTCCGCTAATTTACTCATGAAACTCGCCTCGCCGCCTGGAAGATTTTTTGTTCTCTGCCGAAACAGGTGATCAATTATAGCGAAGATTTAGATTACGTCAACCCCGATTTAAAAGAAAAACGAAAGATTGTCACAAATCCGCAATAAGACCATGATTTGACGAGGAAAGAATTTTGATGTTTTTAGAAAATTCTCTCGAAGATCTATTTAAGAAGCTTTGACACCCTACTTTAACTCTCCCTACCCTCGCACTCCTCCCCCACTCTCTTCTTATTACCTTATATATTCCTTATATATAGGCCTTTATATATAAACACCCCTCGCTTAAAAACCCTTTATCTATATAGAGATAAATAAAGATTCGTTATTTAACGCAAACTTTTATTGCAAAAAACGACAGAAAACACTGATTTATATATCAATTTAGGTATAATATTTCGACATACAACAATCAACTACCCAATACCGAGGTGTTTTATGGCACGGCGCATTCAACTTTCGCTGTTTTTATTCTTATCCGTTCTGCTGACGCCGCTTTTTGCAGGCATCAGCTCCATCAATCTTGCCACCATTGAAGATCAGGCCTCGATTGCAATCTTTTTTGATTCTCCCGAAACTTTTAATGAAACCGCTCTTTCCGCACAATTTTCCATCGATGAGATTGTTGATTACGACTATCAAACCGGTGAAGAGAGTAAAAAACCGCTATCGACCGGGAAATGGCACGCGAGTAAAGATGGCCGATATATCTATTACACGCCAATTAAAACCGGTAGCTATATCGTGACGCCGAATGATTATCCTAATCATAATTCGCGCTTTAATACGACCTACATCTATTCTGGAGAAGCCCCTGAAGTGGTAAACATCATAGGCAAAGGCCCGGTTATGCCGCTCACTCAGCGCTCACTTCCGATTGAATCGGTAGGCGTTAACGAGGTGGATATCGAGTTTTTCCATATCGATAACCCCGCGCAATTTTTAGAAGATTACTACCTTGGTAAAACCCTCGATTACTGGACGCTTCGCGAGATCAGCCGCAATCACTTAAAGCCTAGCGGTATTTTCCGTTATGTTATGCCTAATGATGTGGATCTCAATAAAAAGACCGAACACCGCATTCCCGTCGATAAGAATATCACCTCCGGCGCTTATGTTGTTACGGTAAATCCTGCCGGACAGATCAATCGTACACTCGATGCGCGCATTCTTTTCATCTCGGATATCGGGATGCACGTGCGTCAATATAGTGATCGCGCACTTGTAATGGCCAACTATTTTTCAACCACAAAACCGCTCAATCACGGCACGCTTGAAATTTGGCGTCAAGAAAAGGGTAAACTCGTTATTCAAGAGGATGTTTGTCAATTTAAAGAGGGACTGTGTGAGATTCCTCGCGCACTCAAACAAAATGAACTGTTAGTTGCGAAGACCAATAACGATATCTCGATGTTGCCGATGCGTGAAATTGCGCTCGATCTAAACGATTTTGCCATTGCAGGTGACCGTTTCCAAAAAGCGCCGGCCCATCTATATAGTAATCGCCTGCTCTATCGCCCCGGTGAAACCATTACCGTTAATGCGCTACTCCGCGACCAAGATGGCGGTATGTTGCCTTCGCAACCGGTAGAAGTAAAACTGATTAATACCGAAGGGAAAGCAGTCCAAACGCGCACGCTCACCGCAAAAGAGAGCGGCTTTTATCAAACGGATTTCACCACCGATCACGATGGAAAAACGGGGATTTGGAAAGTTGAACTCCGCACAGACCCTTCGCTTGATATCCCCAATGGCTCGCTTACACTGCATATTGAAGAATTTATGCCTGAGCGCATGGAGCTTATTTTAAAACCTGGGCATACAAAACTCACCGCCCGCGATACGCTTCAGTTTGATATTGCGAGCCGCTATCTATTTGGCGCTCCCGCTGCGGGCAATGAAGCCAAAATCACCACACGTTTACAGCCGAATCTCCACCCTTTCCCCCGCGAGAAGGATTGGTATGTGGGCACCAATGAGTATTTCTATCAATCCCTTGATCAATACTCACTCTCCATGAATGAGATTCTATCGGATGAAGGGGAGAAAACGGCACGCATTTCGTTACCGCTTTCAGATACAAACAACCTACCGAAACAAATTATCCGCGCGATGGTGGATGTGAGCGTACTCGATGGCGATGCTACCGGCATTAATCGTAATTTTACCGCAGACTTTTGGCCGCAAGAGATCGTCCCGGTGGTTCACCCGCTCTTTAATTCCCGTGATCTTGGTTATGGGCAAAAAGCCGATTTTGAGATTTTCGCCGCCGATAGTGATGGCAATATCGTTCCGCGCGATCTCACCTTAACGCTGCGCTTTACGTCTAATTGGTGCATTTGGGTCTACAACTCAGGCCGCGGTTGGCGCTGTCATGAAAATGATAGTGCGACGATTCAAGCGCTCAACACCATCGATAAAGATGCCGGAATCTATCGCTTTAGCGTTGATCCTTACAGTTGGGGACGTTACGAGCTTTCGATTGTTGATAATGAGACCGGATTTGAGACCGTTTACCCCTTTAGCAGCAGTTGGGATGATGGCCAAGGCGATCAATTGCCGGCCGCTCGCCCGATGAGTCTTAATTTAACGCTCGACAAAGTGGCCTATCAAGATAACGACACCATGAAAGTTGAGATCGACTCACCTTTTACTGGCACGCTCATGCTGCTAATTGAAGGGGATTCACCGCTCTATAAAAAATCGCTTAAAGTGAAAAAGGGTAAAAATAATCTTTCGATTAAACTTGATCCTTCGTGGAAACGTCACGATCTCTATTTAACCGGACTCCTTCTCTCTAAAAATAGTAAAGAAGAGATTGTCCGCGCCCTTGGCATTCAAGCGATTCGTCTTGATCGTCACGAGCGTTCATTAAAGGCAGAACTCAATTTTGAGCCCGTTGCCCTGCCTGAAGCGCCGGTTAAAATTAAGGTGAAAGTGCTCGATCCAAAACCCAATGAGAAACTCTTTGCAACGCTATCGATCACCGATCAAGGCATCTTAAATATGACGCCGACGCAAAATAAAAAGATCTTTAATGCCTTCTTTGCGCAGAAACGTTATAACGTCGATATTATCGATTATTACAACCGTCTCTTTGGCAATAGCACCAAAGCGCTCTTAACACCGAAATTTGGGGGCGATGGTGAAGTGAGTGAAACCGAGGCCGACCTCAATCTTACCGAAATGAAAACTGTCTCGATCGCGACTGAACTTCTTGCGCTAAATGATGACGGTGAATATGAAGTAGAATTGATGCTCCCGGATTTTAATGGGGAAGCGAAGGTTCTCGCGACACTCTTTTCCGATACGCGCATGAACGAAACGGAGAAACAGCTCACCATTCGCGCGCCGATTATCGCGGATCTCATCACCCCGAATTTTATTCGAGTGAACGATCACAACCACTTTTCGCTCTCGCTCCATAATATGAGTGGCAACGAAGAAGCGGTTCGCGTGCGCCTTGAGAGCGATTCCCTTGAAACGGCGTTTGATAAAACTTATATGCTTAAAGATAAAGAGAGCCTCAATGAGCTGATTCCGGTACGCCTCTTGGAATATACCCATTACGCGGATGTGAATCTGATTATTGAATCCGATGCCTTTTCAACGACGCGCAATTATCGTATCGGCACCATTCCCTATGCGGAAAAAGCGATATTTTATGATCGCGCGGAGCTCACTGTCGATCGCCCTTGGAATAAGCTCAACACTCAATTTAGCTCAATGACAGGCAATGTCTCTGAGTCGCTTCTTGTGTCGCGCTTCCCGATTATCGATGTGCTCACCTATACCAACAATCTTTTTAGCTACCCTTATGGTTGTACCGAGCAGACTACAAGCCGCGCGTTTCCGTGGCTCTTCCGCTCGCATCCGATCTTAGATATGGAGAAAAAAGCGCTCCATCAATACTATCTCGATCGAGAAGAAACAAACGGCCGTAACACCCCGCTTGAGTATGACGCGTGGGAATATCAATTGATGGAAAATGCGATCAATCGGATCTTGATGCGCCAAAACCATAACGGCGGATTTAATCTCTGGTCGAGCGATTATCACAACATTGCCGTATCGAGCTATGTGGCAGACTTCCTCTATCAAGCAGCACGAAAATATCCTGAACTAGTATCATCGAAAACGCTTGATGAGGTGAGTGCTTATATAAAAAGTTCAGTCACGGATATGAGCCGAAAATTAAATTACGGTCATCACTACTACCTGCTCAATGACACCGTTTACGGCGCTTGGGTTTTAGCCCGTGAAGGGAAACTCTTTAGCGCGGATCTGATGATTTTCAATAAACATACCGATAAGATGAGCCCGCTAAGCCAAGCGTATTTGGGTGCTGCAAACCTTATAGCTGGCAATCAGAGCGTTGGCGAGGCGATTCTCGATAAGGTGACGTTTACCAATTGGAATAGCTATTATGGCTATTATCATACGGACGTTGCAGAAATTGCCCTAACGATCGATCTTATTAACCAACTCACCGCGAAAGGCGTATATACCGCGCCCGAAGGTAAGGTGAAAACGTTAATGAATCTGATGAATGAGCGCCTCAAAAATCGTACCTATTTTAGTACGCAAGAGCGTTACGCAATGATTAAAATTGGCATTGATACCCCTGATGATGGCACCCCGATTGAGCTTGTCGATCAAGATGGAAATCGCTTTAATGTGATGCCCAATACCATGATCGACTCAAAAGGTTTTACAGAGCTGTATAGCGATGAGCCGCTCTATCTTTCCTATAAAACGGAAGGATTCCCAATGAAGCGCACGTCAACCTCCACCTTTGATGTTGAGATTGATCGCCAATACCAACGCCTTGGAACAACCGCGAATGTCGGCGATCGTTATTTAGTGGTGCTCACGGTGACACCAAAACGCACAATTAAAAATGCTCTCATTGAAGATGAGATCTTGGGTGGTTTTAACCTCATCAACCCAAATCTTGTGAGCGATAACGTCTCTGAGTTTTACCGCTCCTTTAATATTAAAGCCGCGGATAAACGGGCGTCCAATATGCATCACGAAGAGTTCCGTTTTGATCGTTACGTGGCATCGCTTGATCTTGATATCAACAAAACCTATACCTTTGTCTATGTGATCGAGGCGGCGATTCCGGGGGATTATGAGGCTCCCAATACCTATATCGAAGCGATGTATCTACCCGAGCTCCGTGCGGTACGCGCCTACTCAGGTAAAGCGCCGATCAGCATTTTAAAAAGCCGATAGGTCTTCCGTTTATAACGCAACTAAAGCGCCGGTTTATTGATTAAATCGGTGCTTTTTTATTGTATGATTCATACTACATTTTAGTTTTTATTTTGCGCCTCTCTATGAAAAAATGGCTTAAACGAACCTTCTACACCATAATCATCCTCTTTTTGAGTCTGATTGTTGGGTTTAAAATTCTCGATCATCTCTATCCTCTCCCGGAGGTTAAAATTGATGTTTCCCCCGTTGCGCTCGATCGTAATGGAGATGTTTTGCGCCACTTTTCCAGCAAAGAGGGCGTTTTTCGCCATTGGGTCACGCTTGACGAGGTAAGCCCGCTCTATATTGATGCGCTCCTTGCCTATGAAGATCGTTTTTTCTACTCGCATTTTGGCATTAACCCTCTTGCGACGCTCCGTGCGACGTTTCAATGGATAACCCACGGAAAAATCATCTCCGGAAGTTCGACGCTCACCATGCAGGTCGCTCGCCTGCTTGATCCTCACGAGCGCTCCATCTCAGGAAAATTTAAACAGATGTTTCGTGCACTGCAGCTTGAAGCTCGTTATTCAAAAGATGAAATCCTCACCTTTTATCTCAATTTAGCACCGATGGGCGGTGCGATTGAAGGCGTGGAAACTGCCAGTTGGCGTTATTTTTCAAAGCATGCCCGCGACCTAAATCACGGTGAAAGCGCCCTATTAGTCGCCCTTCCCCAGCGCCCAAGTCTCTATCGCCCCGATCTCTATCCCGAAAATGCGCGCATGGCGCGAAATAAAGTGCTCGATCGAATGGCCAAGCGTCAGCTCATTAAACCGCAACAGGCAGAGCAGATTAAAAAAGATCCGCTCGATTATCGCCCGCAACCAACCCTCTTTCTCGCTCCCCTTTTAAGTGAGCAATTGCGCAATCAATATCCCGACGCGCATCGCCTTGAAACGACGATCGATAAATCATTGCAGATGCAGATTGAACGCTATATCGCGCGCGAATCAAAACACTGGCAACCCGCGCTTTCTACGGCGGTAGTCGTCATTCATAATCCCACTCACGAGGTCTACAGCTATGTGGGCTCTGCCGATCTTTTTAATCAAGAACGTTTTGGTTATATCGATATGGCGATGGCGATTCGTTCACCGGGATCGACGCTCAAACCCTTTGTCTACGGCATGGCGCTCGATTACGGCATCGTACACGAGGCAAGCCTTTTGACCGATATCGAACGCAATTTCAATGGCTATATTCCCAAAAACTTTGACAATCAAGAACGCGGCGCGGTGCCACTTTATCGGGCATTGCAACAATCGCTCAATATTCCCGTTGTGCAAGTGACTCACCATTTAACCCCCGAGCTTTTTATCAAAACGCTCCGCGATAGTGGCATCGATATTTTGATCGATTACCCCAATCTCAGCGTCGTGCTGGGCGGTGTTGGAATTAATCTCATTGAGCAAGCGCGCCTCTTTTCAAGCCTTGGGACGGAGGGAAAGCTCTATCCTCTTCACTTTCTCAAAGATCATCCCCCTTCAAATGCCACCGGTTCTATTATGAGCCCGGAAGCGAGTTATCTTATCAGCCGAATTTTAAGCGATGTCAGGCCCAAAAACCGTTATACAAAACGGCGCATTGCATGGAAAACGGGGACAAGTTACGGGTATCGCGATGCGTGGGCGCTGGGGGTGAGTCCCGATTGGACTATTGGCGTTTGGATCGGCAGGCCTGATAGCGTACCAAATGTCGGAACGCTTGCGAGCCAATATGCCCTTCCGATGCTCTTTGATCTTTATAATTATCTCCCGAGTGACACGCGTGATTTCCCTAAACCAAACACTATCATCCGCGAGACCATCTGCTGGCCGTCAGGCATTTCCAAAAAACAGGCAACGGAGTGTGATGAGGAATTTACCATCGATACCGTTCGAGGCATGGTTCCGCCAACGCTCTACGATGCCCCCGGGGAAATTCGTCATAACGGTTGGCCTGCGGCATTAAAATATCACCCAAATACGATACAAGATGCTAAAATTATCACCTTTGCCGATGAGAGCATAATTTTTAAAACTCATCGTACACTCACCCTCGAAGCGCGCGGTAAAGCCCCTTTTTTATGGTATTTAAATGGCGAATTACTGCCGAGCAATCAGCTCGATATCGGCGCGATGCCTGAAGGCAATAACGTGCTCACCGTTGTCGATGCCAATCAAAAACGCGATCGTGTCCGCCTTGAAGTTCGAGAATATTAATCAACGCGGGCGCTAACCCACATCCGAGCAAAGTATCCTACTATTTATATATAGGGCGCGCTATAGAGCGATACAGATTGCCCTTAGAACTTTTTGCGGACGCAATTTGATAAATAAAAAACCATCCCCATATTGCTTAATAGACCCAAAAGAGCAAAATAGAGAAAAGAATTAACATCATTGCATATCGATTTTGATGTGCTGATAAGGAGATTACATACATGGCGATCGATGACCGCGATCTTATTCCAACCCATCCACAAAGCGACAATCAGGACGCAAACGAGCCGCAAAGTGGAAACCACGAGATCATTATCGAAGGGGATACGATCTCGAATATTATCCATGTTTTGCCGCTCAACGAACGCCCATTTTTCCCGCCCCAAGTGGCGCCGCTTGTATTAAATGAGGAACCTTGGCTTACAACGCTCGATTCCATTATGGATAATCGTACCCGCGTTGTCGGTCTTGTGCTCACGAAAAAACAACCGGGCCCATCCCTCGATCCGGATGATTTTTACGAATATGGAACGCTCGTGCGCATTCATCACCCCCACCGTGAAGATGGTCGGGTGCAATTTATCGCGCAGGGAATTCAACGGTTTCGCATTAAAAAATGGATCTCCACCGAGATTCCGTTTGTAGCGCAAGTAGAATATTTTGATGAAGAAGATAAAAATAGCGAGGAGCTTCGCGCCTACTCAATGGCGGTTGTGAACGCGCTCAAAGAGCTGCTTCCGCTCAATCCGCTCTTTTCAGAAGAACTCAAACATTTCCTCTCGCGCTTTACCAGCAATGAGCCCTCGCCCCTTGCGGATTTTGCCGCGAGCTTAACGACGAGCTCTGCGGAAGATATGCAGGAGATTTTATCGACGGTACCACTCCTTGATCGGATGCAAAAGGTGGTTGCGCTCATTCATAAAGAACTTGAAGTGGCGAAACTGCACAACCAGATCCGCGAGCAGGTGGAAGATAAAATCACTGATCAGCAGCGTCAATTTTTCCTCCGCGAACAGCTTAAAGTGATTCAGCAGGAGCTTGGCATCGCTAAAGATGATAAGACGGCGGATATCGATCAATTTGTCGATCGTCTGCAGGATAAAAATCTTCCCGAGCATGCGCAAGAAAAGATTGATGAGGAGCTCGAAAAGCTTCAAGTATTAGAGACGGGCTCGCCTGAATATGCGGTTACGCGCAACTATCTTGACGTGATTACCTCGCTCCCCTGGGGCAATGAAAGTGACGATAATTACGATCTTGATCGCGCACAACGCATTCTCGACCGTGAACATTTTGGCCTTAAAGATGTGAAAGAGCGCATCATCGAAATCCTCGCCGTTGGAAAACGTAAAGAGGAGATTAAAGGATCGATTGTGGTGCTCGTTGGCCCTCCTGGCGTGGGTAAAACCTCCGTCGGGCGTTCGATTGCTCACAGTTTAAATCGTAAATTTTATCGCTTTAGTTTAGGCGGCGCCCGTGATGAGGCTGAGATCAAAGGCCATCGCCGCACCTACATTGGCGCGATGCCCGGTAAAATTATCCAAGCGCTCAAGGAGACCGGTACCGACAATCCCGTCATTATGCTCGATGAGATCGACAAGATGGGCAGTTCCTACCAAGGCGATCCCGGCAGTGCGCTGCTCGAAGTGCTCGATCCTGAACAAAATCACGACTTTTTAGATCACTATCTCGATATTCGTTACGATCTATCGAACGTACTTTTTATCTGTACCGCAAATACGCTCGACTCGATTCCCGCAGCGCTCCTTGACCGTATGGATGTGATCCGTCTCTCGGGCTATATCTTGGAAGAAAAAGTAAAAATCGCGCGGCAATATCTCTGGCCGAAATTGCTAAAGCGTGCGGGATTTGAAAAGAGTGAACTTCGCATTAGTAATGCGGCGATTAGCAATGTGATCGATGGTTATGCCCGCGAAGCCGGTGTGCGTCAGCTTGAAAAACAGCTCGCAAAACTTGTACGAAAAGCGGCGGTTGAATTTGCAAAAGATGAATCCCTTAAAGCGCTCAGCATTGGCGTGAACGATATTAAAACTCATCTTGGCAATCCCATCTACACCCGTGAAAAACCGCTTGCCGGCGTTGGCGTAGTGACCGGGCTTGCCTGGACATCGCTCGGCGGCGTCACCCTTAACTTAGAAGCGGCGAAAATTCACGCAAAAACCCGCGGCCTAAAAGTGACCGGGCAACTCGGGAAAGTGATGCAGGAATCCGCAGAGATCGCGTATAGTTTTGTGATGGCCAATCTCAAGCGTTACGGCGCTGATGAAACCTTCTTCGATGAGACCTTTATCCATCTTCACGCCCCCGAAGGTGCAACTCCTAAAGATGGCCCAAGCGCGGGAATCACCATGGCATCGAGCTTACTCTCGCTTGCCTTAAATAAACCGGCGAAAAATATCGCCATGACCGGAGAAATTACCCTCACCGGGCACGTACTGGAGATTGGTGGCGTTAAAGAGAAGTTGATTGCGGCAAAACGCGTCGGCATTAGTGAAATCATCTTCCCGTATGGCAATAAAAAAGATTGTGATGAACTTCCTGATTATCTTAAAGAGGATCTCACACTCCACTTTGTCAAAACCTATGACGATGTAGCTAAAATCTTATTTGAAGTCACTGCGAAATAATGACCGCTCTCAAACTCGGCTCTTTTTTATAGTGTGTCGCTTTAGATATCTATATAAGAGAGTCTGAGCCCCTCTAAAACCTTCTTCATCGATCGCTGAGCGAAAGATAAAGAAGGTTTTTTATTGTTTGTGTCATTTCTACAACATCAAACTCACCGCTCAATGGAACCATTTATTCGTTTTAATCTGCATTAAATTTCCTCTATCGACGTAAAGCCACCCTTCAAAACGAGATATTTTCGTAAAAATTACAATCTATTTTTATTTTTCTACGGATGATTTTAAAAGTGTATCTTTTTTGAAACAACAACCTCAAACACAAGTATTAATGAGCCTTCTCGCAACTATAGTGATCGGTAACAATAAACAAAAATGCCCTTTTATCGCTCTCAATCGTATAAAAAGAACCACTATTTGTATTAAAAAAACAAAAAAGAGTTGCTTTTTAGATAAAAAAGCGTTTTAATAGCACCCATAGATAGTTTTCTATCTTTCGATTTGATTAAATTTTATTAACAACTTTTCCATGGAGTTCAACATGAAAAAAGGTTTATTAGCAGTAGCAGTAGCTGGTGCACTTACAATGGGTGCAGCACAAGCTGAAACTTCAATCTACGGTTCTATCCGTTATGATTACAACAACATCAAACAAGAAATCGATGCTCCTAAAGGAGAAGCTAAACGCGTTTCTGATATGCAAGACCAAGGTTCACGTATCGGTATCAAAGGTTCTGAAGATCTAGGTAACGGTTTAGCATTAGTCTTCAAATTAGAATTTGGATTCAACGGTATGGAAGGCTTAAGCACTAATAATGGTGACGGCTTTAATAACCGTATCGCAATGATCGGTTTAGCAGGTGACTGGGGTACGTTCGCAGTGGGTCGTTTAGACAACCCATTCAAACAAACCATCGTTGACGGTTCAGTAATTGATGACTTCAACAGCACATGGTCAAACTCTTCAGCTAATGCAGCGCTTCGATATGCATTTGCTGACCAAAATATCGACCGTGTTGGTAACGCATTAGCATATATTTCACCTGAGTTTTCAGGTTTCTCTGCAAACGCTGCTTTCATCATCGATGACACCTTAAACTTAGGTACTAAAGAGAAGCCAAATTTTGTAACTAAGAAAGAAAAACATCTTGATATCTGGACTATCAACGCACAATACCAACACGAATTAGGTTTCTACGGTAAAGTGGGTTACATCCAAGGTAAACTTGGTGAGCGCGATCAAGAAAATGTAGAGAAATCAAAAGCTTGGGGTACTCAACTTGGCTATAAACAAGATCAATTTGGTTTAACCGTATCTTACGCTGACTCTAAGAATGGCAATAAAAAAGATAAAGGTTGGGATCTTGGTGGTTACTTCGCATTTGGTAACGACTACTCAAGCACTATCCGTGCTAACTACGGTCAAAACAAACCAAAAGTTGATGGTCAAGGCGAAAAAACCAAACGTTGGGCACTTGGTTTCCAACAAGATCTTTCAGAGCGTACACGCGTATGGGTTGAGTACGGTGAAACAAGAGAAAAAGTAGCTGGCGAAACTTTCAAAGACAACGGTCTTTCAATCGGTATCCGTCACGACTTCTAATTTAACGCTCTAACGAGTATTAAATTTATGATAAAAAAGCTCGCTTTATGCGAGCTTTTTCTTTGCCTTAAAATTTATCTCAAGATTTTAAGGCTTTCTCAATTACGCCTCATCAACTCATTAATCCATAGCACAAATATGATATACTTAATCCGTTCAACCCTAATGGAAGATAGTAAAAATGAGTGATCTACAACATTATCCAAAAATTGCCGTACTCGGCGCAGGCTCATGGGGAACAGCCCTTGCAATGCACACAGCGCTTGAATTCCCCACCATGCTTTGGAGTCACGATGAAGCGCACGCTAAAACCATGATTGAGGAGCGCGCCAACCATCACTATCTTCCTAATATTGCGTTTCCGCCCCTCTTACAGGCCTCAAGCTCATTTGAAGAGACGGTGCTCGATGCGGATCTTATCTTATTAGCGATTCCCTCTACGGCCTTTACCGAGACGCTCAAACGTTTACAGGCGCTTCATTTAGACTCGCTTCCCCCTGTTTTATGCGCCACAAAAGGGATCGACCATGATACCAATGGTTTTTTAAGCGCTACCTTTGCACACCACTTCCCGAATGCTGAATATGCCGTGCTTTCGGGCCCAAGCTTTGCCAAAGAAGTGGCGCTCAAACACCCGACCGCAATTGCAATTGCGAGCGATTCAGAAGCGACAATCGACTTTTTTATTCCCTATTTCCATCACAATACTTTAAGAGTCTATGGTAATAGCGATATTAAAGGCGTTCAGCTCGCTGGAGCGTACAAAAACGTCATTGCGATTGCCACCGGTATTTCAGATGGGCTTGGATTTGGTGCAAATGCGCGCGCGGCTCTCATTACTCGCGGGCTTGCGGAGATGTCACGCCTTGGTGTAGCGCTCGGAGGCGATCTGATTACCTTTATGGGGCTAGCTGGCATGGGGGATCTGGTTCTCACCGCGACGGACAATCAATCCCGTAACCGCCGTTTTGGTCTACTTTTAGGGGAAGGCATCACCGCGGAAGAGGCATTTATTAAGATTGGGCAAGTGGTCGAAGGTACCAATATTGTGAAAAATATTTACGCCCTTGGGAAAGAGTATGGCATTGATCTACCGATCGTCAATCAGGTCTACAATATTTTGCATAAAAACGTCCTCCCGATGACCTCCCTAAAAGAGCTGCTTGCCCGCGAACAAAAATCTGAGTAGTCTGATCAGCCGCTTTTACCCCAATATGAGGATGCGTAAAGAGGCTGTCGATTCACCGAAAAGAGCGTATAATAATCCTTTTGTTCTTTGATAGTTAAATCATTTATGCGAAACCAGTTGACCATTATCGGTAAAATCATGGGGATTTTTATCAGTAGTTTTAGTTTTACCTACTTGATTCCAGTCCTCATCTCACTTATTTACCGTGACCATCAAGCGCGCTATTTTTTAATCACGTTTGCGATTACGCTCATCTTGGGTTTAAGCCTCTATCTGCCCTTTCGTAAGGCGAAAGCGCGCCTTAAAACCCGCGATGGTTTTATCATTGTTACCCTCTTCTGGACCGTTTTAAGTATCATTAGCGCCCTGCCACTTCATCTTTCATCGGCGCTCCAAGTCCCGCTCACGCACGCAATATTTGAGGCAACCTCAGGGTTTACCACAACCGGCGCAACTGTCCTTGTCGGGCTTGATCATCTGCCTAAATCCATTCTTTGGTATCGCACCCAACTTCACTTTTTTGGCGGGATGGGGATCATCATTTTAGCCGTGGCGATTATGCCTCTTTTAGGCATGGGGGGCATGGCACTCTTTAAAGCGGAAGCCTCTGGCATGGTCAAAGAGGATAAAATCACCCCTCGAATCGCTCAAACGGCGCGAAGCCTCTGGGCGGTATACCTCATACTTTTAATTTTATGTGCACTCACTTATCTTATCGGCGGAATGGATCTCTTTGATGCGGTCACACATGCCTTTACCACCATTGCAACGGCAGGCTTTTCCAATTACGATGCAAGCCTTGGCCATTTTAATAGTAAATTTATCGAGAGCAGCGCGATTCTCTTTATGTTTTTAGGTAGCATCAACTTTACCGTTCACATTCTGGCATTTCGTAAACAAAATATTCGCTACTACCTCAATAATACGGAACTGCGTACCTTTTTCACCATCTGCGTCAGCGCCATTGGAATCATCGGCATTACCCTCTATCATCATGGCGTTTTTCATTCATTTTGGGAAGCGCTCCATCAGGCGGCATTTGCGGTGATGGCGATGATTACCACAACCGGTCTTTCCATCAGCGCCTTTAGCGAGTGGCCCACCTTTATTCCGCTTCTCATTATCTTTCTATCCTTTATTGGAGGCTGCGCAGGATCAACCGCCGGCGGCATTAAAGTGATCCGCATTATTCTATTGACCAAACAAGCACTTCGCGAAATTAAACTCCTCATCCACCCCCATGCAAAACTACCAATCAAGATTAATAATCGCCTCATTCCGCACAATGTTCTCGGAAGTGTTTGGGCATTTTTGGGGCTCTACGCCTTCTCAACCGGCGTGTTAACCATCATTGTTACAGGCTTTGGATTAAGCCCGCTCGATGCCTTTTCAGCCGTTGCTGCGTGCTTAAATATCACCGGCCCTGGACTTGGTGAGGTAGCAAATAACTATCAATCGCTTTCCAATGGAACGCTCTCCACGCTCATTTTTACCATGCTCTTAGGGCGCCTTGAGATCTTTACCATCTTCGTGCTCTTAATGCCAAGTTTCTGGCGCAATTAGATCGCCCCCTTTAATAATCGGAAGCAAAAAAGAAGGCATTAACCCGACGTTAATGCCCAAATTAGAAGCCGTTGATTTTAGTAAGTCATCGTAATCAACAAACGATGTTGGATTTTAATGTCTCTTAAAACGTTCTTATCTGCGACGTGGCGCTTCATTCATACGAGGACAATCGCCTTGCATCTGTCCGCGCATCTGCATCGACCCATTTTTCTGATTCATATTCATGCCCCGCATCGATTGACCATTCATTCGATCAGAGCGATTCATGTTTTTCGCGTAATGGCGACCTTGATGATGTTTCTGCCCTTTCATATGATGACGATTATTCCCCATCATATTGGCCTTTTGCCCGCGCTCGCTTTGACGATTCATCTGGCCTGAACTGTTTTTACGTTGCCCGCGATTATCTTGGTTTAAATTTTGGTTTTGGCGACGATCATTTTGATTGTTATAGCGGGGCGTACGATTGCCCTGCTTATAATCATCATAACGCTGACGCATCCGCTCCATCGCATCTTCCTGATTGTCTTTAATGATCTTACGTGCAAGATTTTCATCAAAGGTGTCGCCTTCCATCAATCGCTGCATATCAGCGCTCATACCACGCGCAATGCGCTGTGGGCGTTCCGCATTTTGCGTCATCATCTGCCCACGTTGTGCTGGTTGATTCATCTGATTAAACCCACGATTCCCCGGTGCATTTTGGTTTTGCCCTTGAGCGCCCGGCCCCATCCACTGTGCTTGCGCTAAGAGTGAACTGCCCGCCATTAAAAGAATTGCAAGTGATACTTGTTTTCTACCCATCTTCATTTGATTTCTCCTTTGATCTCAATTGATCTTGACTCTAGTCTATCGTTCGATTCGTAAATCAGGGTTATAGGCTTGTAAACTTTGGTAAATCTCCGCTATGCTAGATAATGAATCGCTATAATTGATCCAGGAGGGAAACTATGACCCATGTACTATTTGTTGATGATGACCTTGAGTTGCAGAGCCTCGTTCAAGAGCTCTTAACCATCGAAGGCTTCAAGGTTTCGATTTGCGGGAACGGCGTGGAATGTCTCGATTTTTTAAGCCATACGCTCCCCGATATTATTATCCTTGATGTGATGATGCCCAAGAAAAATGGCTGGGATACGCTGAAAGATATTCGCAAAGAATTCCCGAGCCTGCCGGTTCTGATGCTCTCGGCAAAAGGCGATAGCATTGATCGAATTTTAGGGCTTGAACTTGGCGCCGATGACTATATCTCAAAACCCTTTGATGATCGGGAACTCATTGCCCGGATTCGCGCGCGGATGCGTATTTTAGAACAAAATCGCCCAGAAGAGAGTGACGAGGAAGATGAAACCATCATCGAAATTGAGGGTTTAAAACTCAATAATGCCCAATTTAGAGCGACCTTTGAGAGCACCAATCTTAATCTCACCAGTACCGAGTTTTCACTTTTATATTATATGGCGCAACACCGCGGGGAGACCGTTAGCCGGGATGAGCTAAGTCGCGAGGTTCTCGGGAAACGTCACCAAGCCTTCGACCGCGTCATCGATATGCATTTAAGTAATATCCGCAAAAAACTGCCCGATCGCCCGAGTGGCATCGCATGGTTTAAAACCGTTCACGGCCAAGGCTATCTCTTTTTAGATAATTAGGAGTTCTCCCTTTCATGATGAAGCGTTCGCGTTTTCTCCTCTCAGACCGGCTTAGTACGCGGGTTTTCTGCACGATTTGGCTTAGCATGGCGATCATGATCTGGCTCACCGTGCTCATTCCCCGCTTTGACCAGCGCCGGATTTTACCCTTAAGTACCGAAGAGGAGGAGATCTATCAAGAGCGCTTTGTGAATCGATTAGTGGCTGAAGAGATTCTCGCCAATCAGAAAGGATTTCGCCGTGGGCATGATCGTAAATCCCGTGGCGGTCGCCAATTGATCACGATCCCCAATAATGTGGAAGGGCGTTATTCTGCAATTCATAGTCTCCGCAATGATGGCTTTACCAACTTTATTATTAACACCATTAACGGAAAGCGTGCAAGCCAACAATCGGTAGGAAAAGAGCTCATTGTCGGCCCGTTTCATGTCTCCGCAACGCCCGATTATCACTATTACATCGTCTCCCATGCGCCACCGCAAGCCTACTATCTCTCCCGGCTTTTTGATGCCCCTCTTCTCCTCATTATGCTAATGACGATCATCAGTGTGCCCTTTGTCATTATGCTCACTTGGTCGCTCTCAAAACCGATGGAATACTTTAAAAAAGCGGCCGAACGAGTGGCTGAAGGGGATTGGTCGGTAGATAAACGACTCGAACAGGGACCAATAGAATATCGTACCGTTGGGCGTAGCTTTAACCGCATGGTAGAAGCGCTCACCAGTGCTGAAAATGAAAAAAATCGACTCTTTGCCAATCTCTCCCACGAACTCAGAACACCGCTCACGCGCATCCGCTTAACCAATAGCCTCATTCGCCGTAAAGCCAGTGATGATATTTTGCCGGAGGTGAAACGCATTGAGGATAATCTTATTTTGATTGAAGATCGAATTCAGTCGATGCTATCGCTCTCCCGCGAGCTCATTATCAACCGCGAACGCTTCGATGAGGTGTCGCTTGTCGAGCTTTTAACACCGCTCTTAGAAGATGCGAAATTTGAAGCAAAAGAGAATCATATTAAACTCGGCTACAACCGGATACCGAACCTAAAACTTGCGCTCAATAGCGAGCTCTTTACCAGCGGACTTGAAAATATTCTACGCAATGCGGTCTATTACGCGAGCAGTGAAATTAAGGTAAATATTTATGAGCGCGGGAAAAAGCTGATTCTCAATATTCATGATGATGGCCCGGGCGTGAAAGCGGCCGATCTTGATCATCTCTTCGAGGCATTTTATCGAGGCGAGCGCCCCGATGGTATGAAAGATTACGGCGGTTCGGGACTCGGGCTCTCCATTGCAAAACAGATGGCGCTAAGCCATAAAGGCGAAATTAGTGCGGAAAATGATAATGGGCTCTCCATTACGCTCACCTTCCCGCTGGCGGAACTGCGCGCAAAAAAGCCTCGTTTTCGTGATGGAATCCCCAATCACACCATCACAGAAACGCCGCTTTGGGTGATTAAACCAAAAGAGAAAACTGAAACAGATAAAGAGAACGATCCCGATCAGGATACAGATCTAGGCAAAGATAAGAATCCGTAATGACTAATGTAAGAATTACGGTGTGGGGCGAGTGATCGGACGGGTCACGCCCCAGATTCCAACGAGGGGTTTGGCTTTCCAAAAAGGCGCGCCGTAGGTTTTTCCGCGATAATAGAGTCTTGCCAAGGTGCCATCTAAATAGAGCGCGTCTTGGCAACCGATTTCATCTTTAAAATAGGTAGCAAACTCAAAAAAATTGACGCTATCTTCCGTCACCACAAAATGGACCTTTTGATCCATCACGCAGACGCCACTGCGGATTTTAAGGCTACGGGAATGCTCAATAAAACGGTGATTATAATCGCCATTAATAAGGAGCATCGGCCCCGATTGCGTTGCATATTGAATCGGTTTATCTTGGCTAAATTCGGCAAACTTATCGGTGGTTTCAATGTAGGCGCGATTGTGATCGTCCACATAAAAAACCCCATTGGGAAGAAGCGCAAAATTGCCCTGCCCTTCATTAAAGGTCACCGTATTGAGCGGGACTTTGGTAATGCCCTTTTCAATAAAGAGCCCAAGCGGGGTGTAATGCTCTGCATAAATGCCGCTGTTTACCGCAAAGAGCAATTCCTCATGCTGATCGGCACTTAAATGCCGTGCAAGCGATGGAATTGAGGCGAAATCTTGCTCGGTCTGTTCGTTTTTCCAATAGAGTTTTAACGGCTCTTTAGTTAAATCAACGATCCCTTCCACATAGCGATGCCCTTCATAACGCGCGGTTTTAAGCTCAAGTGCACAGACATAAGAGAGCGTACTGCTTGCAATAATTCCGAGCGCACAGCTAAAAAGCATCTTGCGTTTTAGTCCACGTAAGATGCTTTTTATCGATTGTGTTTGACTGAATCTGCTCGCAATTGCGCTCAATTTCATCCTGCCCTCATTATTTGAGCGCGACTAACATCTCTTTTAAAAGACGCGGTGCAACCACCACAATTTCGCCACTCATTAAATTCTCTTCACTGCCGCGGAAATCGGTCACTAATAGACCGGCTTCACGGGCAATTAATACCGCACCTGCGATATCTTCTTCCGCAAGGTGAGCGCCTGAATAAAAGCCCGACGCTAAACCGCGCGCAGTCTGAATAATATCGCCTGCCACATCACCATAGCACATGATCGATTTCGCGTTTCGTTGAAGCTTTGCAAATTGCTCATGATCAACAACAGTGCGGCCAATCTTAGTGAGAAGGTGTGCATTTTCTAGCTTACCATCATTTTTGGGAGCGCGTAATTTTTGATCGTTAAAGAGCGCACCTTCAGTGCGGGACGCTACCGACATCTCATCGAGCACGGGATTATAAACCACCGCGCTTTGAAGTTTTCCACCCATCTCATAGGCAATCGAGACCGAGAAATTTGGTCGGCCAGCACGGAAGTTTTCTTCTGCGGTCATGCCACTAATGTACCAGCGATGATAGGCATCATTTTCACGAGTATCGTGATATTTCGCTTGAATGGTGTGGCTTGGATACGCGCTACGAATGCCAGCAATCAGCTCTGATTCGATCTGCTCGTAACAACGTAAAAAGAGCTCATCATCGGCTCTTTGCTCGGGGTTTAACGCCTCAAGACGGAAATAGATAGTACGGATTGTACGGCTTGCATCGCGTGCAACTTGTTGTGCTACTGTGGTATGTGAATTCATCTCTACAACTACTCTTAAATATAAAAAAATGATCGTTTCGTAACGGTGTTACTCGCTTCGAATTAATCCTGTTCAATCTTGGAAATTAGGGATTCAAATAGGCTCGACGCGCCAAATCTAAAATGATCCGGCGTCCCCCACTCGCTTCCCATAGTGGCAATCACAAGCTCAAGATAGATAAGCGCTTGCGAAAAGGTGCTAATGCCCCCTGAAATCTTAATGCCCGTGCGCGCTTCCGCTTCTGCGCTTCGAATCGCGGCGAGCATTGTTCCAACCGACTCCACCGACGCTCCTTTTGAGATGCGGCCGGTCGAGGTTTTAATAAAATCAGCGCCAATACGAATCGCCATCTCTGATGCTCGTTTGACATAGCCTTGGGACTTTAATGCGCCCGTTTCTAAAATTACTTTTAGGGTTTTATCGCCCGCTGCCTCTCGTACGCCCCGCAAAAAATCTTCACAAAGACGGGCTTGATGATTTAAAAAAGCAAAATATGGGAAGACCACATCGATCTCATCGGCACCATCATCAATCGCTTTTTTTACCTCACTACAGGTGCGATAGAGATTGAGATCCCCACTTGGGAAATTAGCCACGGTCACAATTTTTACCTTGCTACCAATCCGCGCATTAAGCTCTTTGACATATTGCGGCAACACGCAGACCCCGGCGACCGTTCCATAGGGCGAAATCGCTTTTTCACATAGGGCATCAATATTAAGGGCCGGCGAAAAATCGGTGAGATCTAAAATCCCAATCATCTTCTCCGCCACTTTTATTTCAAATTCTTTCATCGATTATCCCTCATTTGATTCGCGATTATCAGTGGCGGCTGTTGCCTCTGACGGATCATCTTTTTTTGGTTTACGGACCGGATTTTTCATCGGATAGGCGACATAGAGCCACGCCAGCACCAATAAAATCGCCGCAAAAAAGACCACGAGCGGACTTTCAAAACTGCCGCGAAGTTGCATTCCAAGCTGACCGCCCACCGCAATGCCGATAAATTGGCTTGAGGAGAAAATCCCCATCACCATGCCGCGATTATCTGCCGGCGCAAAGCGCGACATAAGCGAGGGTTGCATCGCTTCTAAGGTATTAAACCCTAAGAAAAAGAGCATCATCACCACTAATAATCCGCCATAGCTGATCTTGAAAAAGGTGAGCATGAGCGCTAGACCAAGTAACCCGATCGCCATTAAAAAGACTTTACGGTGATGGTAAAAACGTTCTGCAAATCCCACGATCGGGAAGAGCAAAATAATCGAAATTAAAAATCCAGGCACATAGACGCGCCACGAAACAGCATTATCAAAGCCGTGATTGATGAGATAAAACGGAAATGCGGTGAATGCGAGGGTTAAAATCATATGCACCATCATTCCGCCAAAATAGAGCCGATTGATGTTGCCATCCTTAAAGGCCGCTTTAAAATTCTCAATACCGCCCGCCGCTTCCGCTGCACTGCGATCAATTTTAGGCGGCGTCGGTAGCATAAACCACGCCAGTAAAATCCCCAAAACACCTAAAATCGCACAGAGAAGAAAGACCCCTAATCCACCGGAAAAGCCAAGACTTTCGGTAAAAGCATAGAGCTTTGGCGAGATAAAAAAGGCAACTCCGAAGGTAAGCCCTATCGTAATGCCGATAATCGCCATCACCTTCGAGCGCACCTCTTCACGGGTCAGATCCGTTGCAAGGGCTAAAATCACCGCCCCAATCGCGCCGGTTCCTTGAATAATTCGCCCTAAAATCGCCACATGAATGT
This sequence comes from Ignatzschineria sp. RMDPL8A, assembly GCF_029815055.1. Classification (NCBI taxonomy): domain Bacteria; kingdom Pseudomonadati; phylum Pseudomonadota; class Gammaproteobacteria; order Cardiobacteriales; family Ignatzschineriaceae; genus Ignatzschineria; species Ignatzschineria sp. RMDPL8A. Next base: position 21,300 of record NZ_JAPPWA010000001.1, read on the forward strand.
TGGAAGTAAAGGCAATAATCGCGCTCCCAATCACAAAAAAGAGGAGTCCTGCTACGATGGTCTCTTTGCGGCCAAATTTATCAGAGAGCATTCCGAAAATCGGTTGAAGAATAATTTGCGTTAGCGCATACCCGCTCATAAATAAGCCTGCAAGAAACGGCGTTACGCCCTCGAGCGAAGCGGCATGTTGTGCAAAGATCGGAATAATAATAAAAATTCCGAGCATCCGTAACGAAAAAAGACTCGCTAAATTGAGGCTAATCCCACGCTCAGCGCGGGTTAAATGATGCGATTGGGTAGTCATACGATTCTCAATTCCTTCTGGTTAGCTATGGCGCTTTATCCTCGATTGCTTTAACGCTTATTTTAATGTTAATGCCATCTCATAGAGTCTGTTTTTGGGCGTTGCCGAGAGTTTTGTCGCAACTTTCACCGCCTGTTTCACAGGAATCCCTTCCGCAAGTAACGCCGTTAATAACGCCTCATCACTCACGCTCGATTGGTCGCTCTCAGACTCAGTCACCCCGCCAATGGCCACCACAAATTCGCCGCGCACTTTATCGCTGTGATCGGTCAAATAGGTTAAAAGCTCGCCAAGCGTTCCGCCACGATACTCTTCAAAATGTTTGGTCATTTCACGCCCGAAAAAAGCCGGATGATGCTCACCAAACACCTCAACGGCATCGCTTAACATCGCGGTAATTCGATGGCTTGATTCATAAAAAACCATCGTTCGCGGTTCGCTTTGAAGGTTTAAGAGCTTTGTTACCCGCTCCCCTTTTTTGGACGGCAAAAATCCTTCAAAGGTGAATCGATCAGTGGGAAGCCCCGAGACCGAAAGTGCGGCAATAATCGCCGAAGGCCCGGGAATGGGAATAACATCAAAATCGTGCTGACGCAGATGCGCGACAACCGGATAGCCAGGATCTGAGATAAGCGGTGTGCCCGCATCGGAAATAATCGCCACCGACTCGCCCTCTTCAAGATAACGCACCACTTGCGCTGTACGCTCACGTTCGTTATGCTCGTGAAGTGAAAGGAGTTTTGCTGAAATCCCAAAATGAGATAATAATCGACCCGATACGCGAGTATCTTCCGCAAAAACGACCGTCACACTTTTTAAGGTTTCGAGCGCGCGTTGACTTAGGTCCGCCAAATTTCCAATCGGAGTTGCTACGATATAACAGATCGCCATAGATTTTGATTCAATTGTAAAATAGTAAAAATATAAAGAACCATTATAGCAGGAGTTTAGAGCAGATGACGAACTCAATCACAGAAGGCAGACACGGAGAATCCATTGCGCAAAAGTTCTTAGAACAGCAGGGGTTTTCACTCATTATCCAGAATTATTATGCCCGCTATGGTGAGATTGATCTCATTATGAGCGATGAAAAAATACTTATTTTTGTGGAAGTCCGCGTCCGCAATAATCCCTATTACGGTTCAGCCATTGAAAGCATCACCGACGCGAAGATCGAAAAATTTCGCCAAACGGTGGAACTCTATCTTCAAGAACATCCTACCGATCTGCCCGTTCGCATTGATGTGATCGGCATTCAAGATTCCCATATTCCCAATCCTGAGATTGAGTGGGTACAAAATGCGTTCTAACAACACAGGTTTTTGAAAGGGTTCGACGTTAGACTAAGAGCGAGGCTTTCAGCGCTTCAAAGTCACGGCGTAAACGAATATTGGTCTCAAGCTCTTCTTGAATTCGCTGACATGCATGCATCACCGTTGAGTGATCGCGGGAAAATGCACGGCCAATTTCCGGAAGGCTATGATCGGTCAATTCCCGTGAGATATACATCGCTAATTGACGCGGGCGCACAATATTCGCTTTACGGGATTTACTCACAAGGTCATTCGCATCGAGATCAAAATAGCTCGTCACCGTTTTTTGAATATTGGTGAGTGTAATTTGACGATCTTGCAGTTCCGTTAAATGTTGCAGCGCATCTTGCGCGACTTCAAGCGATAACGGCATTCCTTTAAAGCTTGCGAGCGCATTGGTTTGTTTGAGCGCCCCTTCGAGTTCACGCACGTTCGCACGGACTGTTTGCCCGATAAAAAATGCCGTTTCAGAAGGAAGATCAATGCCCCACGCTTCCGCTTTTTGCATTAAGATCGCAATGCGGTGCTCAAGCCCTGGCGGTTGAATATCCACAATTAATCCTGACGCAAAGCGCGACTTAAGGCGCTCTTCCATCGCATCGAGCTCTTTGGGATAACGGTCACAGGTTAAAATTACCTGATGCCCCCCATCAAGCAGCGTATTAAAGGTGTGGAAGAATACCTCTTGCGAGCCCTCTTTCCCCGATAATAATTGAATATCATCAATCAGTAACGCATCGAGCGTTTTATAGAAATGGCGCAATTCATTGATGGTATTGTTACGAATGCTGCGAACAATGTCTTCAATAAACCCATCACAATGCTGATAGATAAGACGCGCATCGGGATAACGCTCTTTAATGGAGTTCCCGATTGCGTGCATTAAATGCGTTTTACCTAAACCTGTATTTCCGTAGATAAAGAGCGGATTATGGGATGTCCCGGGCTTTTTTGAGACTTGCGAGCAAGCTGCAAGCGCAAAGGTATTCGATTTTCCTTCAACAAAGTTGGAAAATTGGAAATCCTTATTTAAATTGCTTGTCTCAATCGATTGCTCGCGCACCGAATATTTCGTTACCTCGCGAGCTTTACCGCTACGCTCACGACGTTTTGAGCTGCGTTTTTGAACCTGATGATCTTCATAATCCGATTCGGTTCCAACGCCATACCGCAGTTCGATTTCCGCGCCCAACTCTTCTTCAATCGCCGCTAATAGAAGGTCTTCAAACTTGGTTTGTACCCCGCGAAGCACGATCTCATTGGTGGCAAGAATCATGGCGTGATCATCTTTCATGACCACGTTTAATGGGGAAATCCACATAACAAACTCATCTTGAGTCAAGTGTTCTTCCAAGTAGCGTAGACAATTTTCCCAGTTAAAAATACCCATAAATTCTAAAAATCCGACCTTCTAAACTTAAACTTTTAACTCTAACCAAACAAGATTGCCGTTAGAATGAAATCCGCCACTAAGATTAATAATGACGCTATAACAACTGTACTTGTGGTGGCTCGAGCGATACCTCCCGCAGTAGCGCGACCGTGTAAACCGGTGAAAAGCGCTACGAGGTTGCTTATAATACCAAAAACAAAACTTTTTAATACTATTCCTTGGCCAATATCGCTGCTTAAATTTACCGCAGACTTCATTTGCGACCAATATGCGCCGCCGTCCACCCCAAGGGAGAGCGTTGCCACCAAGTATCCACCGATAATTCCTACCGCACTAAACATAAGTGCAAGCAGTGGCACCACCAATACGCCCGCCCAAAAGCGCGGCGTTAAAATATATTGAATCGGATTAATCGCCATCATCTCATAGCTTGCCCACTGCTCCGTTGCCCGCATGAGGCCAATCTCAGCGGTGAGCGATGAACTTGCCCGCCCCGTATAGAGAAGCCCGGTCAAGACCGATCCTAATTCCCGAAAAAGCGCCAGCGCGACAATCGTTCCGACCGACGCTTCCGCACCAAAATTCACAAGGTTAATATAGGCTTGAAAACAGAGCACCATTCCTACGAAGAGACCGGCAAGCAAAATGATCGGTAACGACAAAACGCCAAGTTGATAGACTTGACGTGTAAATAGAAATGGCTTTTTAAATAGATACCAGCTCTCTTTTAAAATCGTGAGTAGGAGAAGCACGGCTGCACCTAAAGCAAATACAAATCGCCGCGTCCCTGCACCTAAATTTTCGATGGCTTTAATCAAAATAATGCTTCCTTCAGTGGAGTCGTCGGGAGATGAAATGGCACCGGCCCATCAAAATATCCATGAATAAACTGCCTCACCCAGACGTTGTCGCTATTGCGAATCTCATCGGGCGTGCCGCTTGCAGCAATGGTATTTTCCGACAAAATACAGACATGATCGGCAATGGAGAGCACTTCAGCAACGTCATGGGAGACCACAACACTCGTTAAGTTGAGCGCATCATTGAGATTTTTGATCAATCGTAATAAAACGCCCATCGAGATCGGGTCTTGCCCCGCAAACGGCTCATCATATAAAAGGAGCGTTGGATCGAGTGCAATCGCCCGTGCAAGTGCTGCTCGTCTTGCTTGACCGCCTGACAGCTGATTGGGCATTGAACCGGCTAATGCACGAAGTCCCACGGCCTCAAGTTTTAATAGAACCAGCGTACGAATCATCGATTCACTCAGACCCGTATGCTCGCGAAGTGCGAACGCAATATTATCAAAAACGGTCATATCGGTAAAGAGCGCGCCCGATTGAAAAAGAACTCCCATCTGCTTTCTAAGCGCGTAAAGATCACGGTTAGAGATATCAGTTAATGAGTGCCCCATCACCGTCACATCCCCTTTATTGGGCGTGAGCTGTTGGCTGATCAATTTCAGCAGTGTGGTTTTCCCTGTTCCCGATGGCCCCATAATGGCCGTAATTTTCCCCTTTGGGATTGCAACATCCATCTCCTTAAAGATGATTCGCTCACCAAATTTAAGGGTAATGTCGCTCATCGTAATGATCGATTCTTGCATATACACTCCGTTTTCATCACTTCATAGTATCAAATAAAACGGTTTTGATTTGAGAAAAAATATCGGTAAATTCCTGTTTCACTTTCGCCACAAACGCCGCATCATATTTCGGCGCAGTAATCAGACCGTGCTCGATCTCATTGAGGCGATCGGCCAATCGATCCATATTGATCAAACGAATATTCGCTTTGAGCGTATGGGCAATCCTTGAAAGCGATGAGATGGTATCTTTCGAATAGCTCTCCGCCTCTAAAAGCGCGTTCGCTTCCGCCTCAAGCTCTTTTGTTTCATCGGCAATCGCTTCAAGAAGCACTGTATCACCGAAGATATCGGCCATCTCTTTTCCGCGCGATGAGATCGAGCGCTCTTTTTGTTTTAGCGGAGCACTTGAAGCCACCTTCGCTTTCGACTTTGGTTGCGGCTGCGATCTGACGATCGATGCTACCCCTTCCGAACCACTAATTCTTTGCGATTCTTTACGCATCTTATCATTTTTTTCAATCAGTTCCGCTTCAGAAGTTATTTTTTTTTGAGAACCACTGTCTCCCTCTATCTCCTCATCCTCTACCATTAAAGAGAGGCCATCAACCCGATCATTATTGACCTTAAGTTGCGGTGCGGAGGGTTCACCTAGATCGACCTTTGGAGGATCGGTCAGTTTCGCAGGTTTTTTCGGTTTTGCATCCGGATCTTCAAACGAGAGATTTAAAAATGAATCACTCACTTTAAGCGGATCATTTTCTGGCATCAGATCGCCAATCTCTTGGGTTTTGGTATGAAAATCAGGCGCGGCGTCAAAGAGCGCATCGTCATCTAAAAAACTTAAATCGGGGGCACTAATTTCACCAATTTCCACTTTCGGAGGCGCGGTAAGTGGCTCGATCTCATCATCGTGCATAAATTGTAGATCAAGATCCGCTGTCGGCGCCGTGAGTCGCATGAAAGAGGGCTTTTTACGATCTTCCGCTTGATTGTTTAAAGAGGCTGTTGCCGCATCAAATTCCTTAGAAAGTGACTCATCTAAATCATCCCCAAAATCGATAGTGATCTCTTCAATCTCAGGTGCGCCTGCTTCTACAGAAACGGTGTCTGCCGGCTGAAATACTGGTGTACGTGGCGATTCTACGGCGGGTTTTGGTGCAACTGTAGGCTGGACTTTAGGTTGAGCTACTGGTTGAACCTTGGGCTGAACTTTAGGTTGCGCCTTCACCGCAGGCGCTGGCTCAATTTTCGGAGCGTCTGGTGCCACAGCTTGAGAAGCGGATTGCGGAGCTGGCTGAGGGGCTCGTTGAGCCGTTGATTGAGGAGCCGATTTTACCGATGGCTTCAGCGCAGCCGGTTTATCCCCATCAATGCCCAATAATTGATATGCATCTTTTAAGATCGCCGGAGCAATCGGGCTACTCGTGCTATTTTTATTAGCAATATATTCAAGCGCAAGGAGCAATGTTTCGAGCTCTTTTGGATTAAAGAGACGTTTTAACAAAACATCAAGCGTTGCGCGGAGAAGCGGATTTTCAGGGCGCATATGCGTTTCCGCATAACAGAGCAAAAAGAGCTGTTGCTGAAGCGCTTTCGCATCCACTTGCCCACTTTTAACCTGTTCTGCTAAGCCATGATAGCGTGTCGCGAGCACTCGATAGGCCTCGCGTTTTGAATTCATTAAGCTCCACGCACTGATCTCTTCCACACAGACCGGCACTTCCACATCATTGAGCTGATAGAGATTGGCAATGGAGTTTTCAAGCGACCAAACGGAGTTTACCGTCGCGTAAAAGCCTTTTTTGTCCCCAGGATTGGCGAGCACTCGATTGATTTGATCAAGCACGGTAAACGCCAACTTACTCAAACGCGCAAAGCCCATCAGATGGAAGACTTGCCCAAGATCGAGAAGCAGTTGTTTATTCGCTTCAATTTCGTCCGCTTGGCTTGAATCGAGATAGAAACGCTCGAAACTTTCATGAAGTTTTAACAGTTTATCGCGCAGTGAATTACTAAAGCGTGAATAGACGCTTGCGCTTACATAGGTGCCCGATGAACGAAGATTGGTAGTAAGCCAGTGATAGCCATTAGGGAGACGGCGCACCGCATCCATTAGCTGAGGCAAGAAGTCTTCTTTAGGCGCTTTAAGCTGTAATACGCCCGCGAGTTTTTGATCGAGAAGTGCTAAAATTTGGAAAAAAGCTTTTGGCCCTTTCGGCGCAGGGTTCGCCTCATATTGTGACAGATAATATTCAAAGGCCTGCCATTCGTTGTGCATGCCTTTCGGGAGCTCATCAATGAGATCACCCACCACGCTCTGAAGCGTTTGCAACCCTTCATTTAATTGCCCACCACGGATCATCGCGAGCAACTCTTTTTGATAGTGCGTTCGCAGAATTTTCACGAGCCCGTAATTGATATTTTCTTCGATCGTTTGGCTACCGCCCGCAAGGGAGAGCTCACTTAAAAGGGGAATGAAAAACTCATCGTCCACATCGACGCCCAATTTTTCCGTCGCGATAAATTCTTCAAGCAGAAGGCATAACAATAATACGCCCCGCTCGTTTTCACTCTCGCCAAACTCTTCAAGAAGATGCACGCGCCCAAGCGCAAGGTCAATGAGCGCGACAGCCTTATCAAATTTTGCCGCGGCAAAGACATTTTTAAGCTCGGTCAAACCATATTCGATATCCTGACGCTCTTCCGCCTCATCGCTCGAATCTTCAAGGAGCGTCTCAACATTCTCATTTAATTGGGTTACTAATTCTTCAATGTGTGGATATAGTTTACTCATTCTCTTTTTCCTTTCTCGAGGTCACCTCGTGAAGATCGGCCATATCAAAATCGAGCATCGCAAAGAAATCGTCATCGGTCGGCATAGTAAAACGTTCCACCGCCTCGTTGAGTGCTTTCGCGAGCCCTAATAATTCGGCATTATATTCTTCAACACTTTTGATGATATTACTGTACTTCTCAAAATCTTGCGAGAGCGCAACAAGCTCATGATTTAAGAGTGACGCATTATCAAAGACTTCGACCCCTACTCCTGACAAAATATTAAACGCATGCTCAAATTTATCGAGCTGATCGCCGGGGAGATGAATTCGCCCAATCTCAATTAATTGGTGTAACATTCCGTCGGATTTATTTAAATAATCAAAGTATTTATTAATGATATTGAGTTTTGCCGTCATATTCTCAATATCTTTTAAGAGTTTACGATATTCCTGATGCTGAGTGCGCTCGTATTGAACCACCTTTTCAAAGATCTGATCGCCATCGATCACCATCTCCACAATGCGATCTTCAATGCGATTCACCCGCCCAACGATCATCCGAAGCTCTTCAACAGCGACGTTAATACTATCAGCAATCACCCCGGTTGAATCGTGCGTGACCGTCATTTCGGCACTTAAATCTCCTTTAGCAAGGAGCGCAACCTCATCGACAAGACGCAAAATCGCATTTTCATGATAATCATTACGGGCCTTTTCACTCGTCGCCTCAAAGTTTAACAGCGTCACCCGGCGTTGCAGTAAAATAGCAACAAGCACCAATAAGAGCCCTAGCGCGCCCATCGCACCCATCAATAACCAGTTCGAGCGGCTCATAAATTGGGCCGCTTCATGATCTTGTAGGCTCGCCGCAAGCATCGATTCACGTAATTCATCGTTAATCAAACGGCGCTCAGCATCAATCACGCCCATCACATTTTTAAGCGCTACTAATGAGCCTGCGTTTTCAATCAGCTCTGTGAGCTTATCGCTCATCGAAGCAAAGACAAACTCAGCTTCCGTTAAGATCTCATCATAAAAACTGCCCGCTAAACTCTGCACCCCATCGGCATAACTCCCATGTTTTAGGGCATTTAAGCCTTGATTGAGCGAGTTTAAGTGACTTGTCATATTGGCAAGTGCAATGGCGTGGCTTGAGCTCTTTTCCGACAATAAATTCATCATATCTGCTTCAATTTTAAGCGTATAAGCAATTAAAAGATCGGCATAGCGTACCGTTTCCACGGAAAATTCACGCGTACTACGGAGACTATTGGAGAGCGACAACAATAATTCGTTTAAGCGCGAAAGCTCTCCTTTGACTTGCATCTCAAGGCGCGGCAGCTTTTGCACTAACTCTTCTGAGAGCTCATTTCGACCAAGTTCCGTCTTAAGTAAATCCCAATGTACTTTCGCCTCTCCCCCATCGATGCCATGCGTTTTTAACTCTTCAAACGCACGATCGACCTTGCTCGCCTGTTTTAGAACGCGGTCATAGGAAAAAGGCTGCTCGTTACTGGTTAAATTTAGATCGCGTTCGAGCACTTCTACCTCGCGCGCAAGCCCGTTAAGCGACACAAATCGCTCTTGAGAACTTCGCTCGGGCGTTGCCCAAAAAAGGTAGATAATAAGCGCTAAAACCGCCACCAAAACCAAACTAATCAATAAGATTAATCGGTTTCGGCGACGGTCTTTTGGCAGAACCACTGAAATTGCAGCGACCTGCCCACGTTCTTCTTCCGTTAACGATACATTAGACGTTACTCTTTGACGGGTCAAAATATGCCCCCTTTATCTGTAAATTAATCAAGAATGACGCTCGATTGCATTTACAATCTCGTCACGCGTAAATGGTTTGGTAATGAAGTCATCACAACCGGCTAGATCGCCTCTAGCTTTATCAAACGCGCCATCCTTGCTCGTTAACATAATAATCGGGATTTTCGCCACATCGTGAGGCGATGATTTTAAAATTTGACAGGTATCGTAGCCATCAAGATTGGGCATCATCACATCCATAAAGATAATGTCTGGTTTAATGCGCGAGACGTTCACTAACGCATCAAACCCATCTTCGATACCAACGACTTCATAATTCTCTTTTTTTAGAATTAGCTCAGCGGTTTTCCGAACAGTACTACTGTCATCCACCACCATCACTTTTAGTCCGTAATTACTCATCTATCTCTCCTAACACTCAATGGAATTTAGAATTTATAAGGCGATGCTAAGCGGGAGAAAACAGCCATCCCACTTATCAATCGCCTCAATACTGCGTTACTTTATAACTTTATATTATGGACGTTTCCACTCAATCCAGTTGTAGACAATCCCTGCGCCACCAATCACTAAAAACGCAAGGAACGTCCACATCGGAATGGATAGTCCAAATAGTTCCCAATCGATCTTTGTACAGTCGCCTCTCGCAAATAAAAGCTCTCGAATGAAATCGAAATTTAAAAACTCTTCAATCTGCATGGTCGTTTGACGGCATGAATCAAGCTCATCACTGTGGTTCAACTGAAGCCACGAGTGCTTGCCTGATAGAAATAGCCCAATCATCGTCGCTACCCCAATCAATCCGGCATAAACCTTCGCGCCCCACCCTTTCGGATGGTGAATTCCCGCCACTAAAAAAAGCCCGCCCAAAAAGCCAAACGCCAATCGCTGCAAAATACAGTATGGACATGGCTCTAGCCATAAATAGTTTTGGAAATAGAGAATCGCTATCCCAATCGCTACAAATGAAAATCCTGCCAAGGTGAGATTAAACCAACGTTTTGATCTGAAAAATGATCGCATACTCGTTCTTCCCTTGAGTCATTTATATAACTCGCTATTCTACCTTGATTTTAAATCAAGACGTATTCAAATCAATGAAATCTTAATATCTATCAATAAAAAAAGCCTGCATCCAAATGAATGCAGGCTTTCGTATGATTGGCGTCCCTACGGGGATTCGAACCCCGGTTGCCGCCGTGAAAGGGCGGTGTCCTAGGCCTCTAGACGATAGGGACATGTGTCTTGGTGGAGCTAGACGGAATCGAACCGACGGCCTCTTGCATGCCATGCAAGCGCTCTACCAACTGAGCTATAGCCCCAGACGTTGTCTGAGGATGACTATAATACTGAAAGGCCTATCCTCTGTCAACATTAACATTGCGCAATTTTAAGCCAATTAACCTGCACGGGATTTTTCTTTCTGCTCTTCAACCTCTTTACAGTCAATACAGAGCTCTGCAGTCGGGCGTGCTTCAAGACGTTTAATGCCAATTTCGATGCCACAGGTATCGCAATATCCGTAATCATCAAGGCCTAAACGACGTAATGTTTTTTCAATTTTCGCAAGCAATTTACGCTCACGATCACGCGTTCTTAACTCAAGCGAGAAACCCTCTTCTTGCGTCGCTCGATCGTTTGGATCTGGAAGATTGAGCGCTTCGTCTTGCATATTATTGACGGTTTTTTCGCTCTCGCGCATTAACTCACTGCGCCAGCCTTCCAAAATTTTGCGAAAATGCTCTTGCTGAGCTTCGTTCATATACTCCTCTCCTTCCGCAGGAATATATGGTTTAAAATCTTGAAACTGATCTTTCATAATATTTAATCCTCTAATACGATCGTAATTTCATTTAATCTCTAAATTAAATTTTAAAGAGAGCTATTGTAATCAATCTGAAAATTATTCCTATCTTTATTTCTTAAAAAAGATAGCGTGTATCAATTTTCTATTAAAAACTACAGCTCCTTGTATTCACCTTCATATAAATTGCCGCGACGATCATTTTCGCCATCCTTTGGTGATGATTGGGATGATTGTCTCATCTCGTCATAAAACTTTGTCTGAGCGGCCTGCGCCTCATCCATCTGCGTTTTTAAGATTTTGCGAATTTGGCGAGTGCGCCACCAGAAGACTAGCGCGCCGATACTGCCTGCAATCAATAAAAAGAGCAAGATCACAGCGCCAAATGTGAAGGTAAATATTAACGAAACAATGCCTATCCCCGCCATCAGAATTTTCTGCCACAGCGTTGCGGGCTTACCATTAATGCGTAGTTGACTCATTGCGTTCTCCTTATGGTTCGGGGAGGGAATCTATCAATGTAGGGGGTGATTTGGCTTTTTTCAAGTATTAGCCAAGATTTAACACGTCATACATCGAATAAATATTAGGCGTCTTTTGCTCACTTAACCACGCTGCCGCGCGAATTGCCCCTTTTGCAAAGAGCGTGCGATCAAGCGCAACGTGAGTAATGGAGATCGACTCCTCTAAACTGGTAAAGGATGCGGTGTGCGTGCCGGCGATATTACCGCTTCGCTCCACAGACATCCCAATTTTGTGTTCTTCACGGGCGAAATGGCCGGGCGTGTAGAGCTCATAATTAAGATTGTAGACCTTCAATTTTGCGTTAATCATCTCTTCAGCGAGTGATACTGCCGTTCCTGAAGGGCTATCGACTTTAAAACGGTGATGCTTTTCATGGACATCAATATCGAAATCTTCATCCAAAATCTCCGCCATTTTCCCGGCCACATAGCGCTGTAAACAGGCACCGACACTGGTATTTGACGCGACAATTACTGGAACTTTTTCAGATAACGCTGAAAGTTTATCTGCCATCTTTTCAGGGCTCCAGCCGGTCGTACAGATAATGAGCGGCTTTGGCGAGCGCAGTGCTGCGGTTAAATTCGCTTCAACTAGCGACGCATGGGAGAAATCGATCACGAGATCATTCTCTTGAAACACACGATCAAGGGCGGCATCGCCTGAGTTTTCCATGCTGTAGCCAACCCCAAGCTCAAAGCGGGGATCTTGCCCAATCATCTCTGTCAAAATGGAGCCCATGCGCCCCGTTTCACCAATTACTCCAACCGTTGTCTTTGCCATAATCGTGTCATCTCTTATATTAAAATCGTCGTACATTGAGTTGTGCTGATTGCGCCTCCATCCGTCTCTATCTGCATCTATCAATGCCATCAACAATTGATGGGATAGGATAGCGTGAAAAATGTAAAAAAACGCAAATCGCCTAAAACTCTCGATAAAATAATCAATTTTACACTATACACAGTTTTTTAAAAAAGCGATAACTCTATCGAAAACGCTTAACTGTCTCTCTTTCGCTTTAGCAATGTCATCTAAAAGCGCTTACTCTACCGAAGCGTTATGACCGCTGTATGGTGAGATGGGTCATCAAAAAAACGCCCCGATAATCCCGCGCCGAGATTGCCCCTATATATACTATGTAACATCCGCAACAACAAAAGCCCCACTGAACCATCAGCAGGGCTTCTCTTCGTTCTGAGAAATCGCAAATGTAATTGGAGAAAATTACGCGACTTTTTTCGCCATATCCACTAGGAGCATGCGGATATCGTTCGGCGTTTTGGCTTCGCGTTCAAAGAAGAAACGATGGAGCACCTCTCCCATCGCGATAATAAATCCATATTGATCGATCGCCACCATCTTAAGCTCAGCATTTGGGAGCACTTCCACGCGGGTTTTCATAAAGCGGACAATGGTGTCGTGATGATCCTCATTCATATGATCGATCATGCTCGCTTCAGTCTCGGCATCAAAGGGCGAGGGCTGTAAAACGCGCTCCGTATCGACCCAATGAATCTCGCCAAATCCGTGAATATAACGATATTTTTTCGGGGTGAGCTGATAAAAATTAAAATCGTGCACCTCATGATAACGGCGACTCTCACCAAAGAATCGCTCATACCGATCGGCAATATCATCGTACTCGCTTGGATCGATCGGCGTAATATCGCCAATCACCGTTAAACGCCAGCCTTTTTGAATATTATCTTGGTCAATATTGTGAATCATCAGCGAGGCTTTCGGATTCTCTTTGAGGTTTTTCGTATGTTGAGCAAGATCACTAATGAGTAAAATCGGCTCGCCACGGGAGTTAAGGCAAAACGGCACCACAGAGCCAAAGGGATAGCCCTCAAGCCCGAGCGTATCGCGCATCGTCGTCGCTAATACGCCATTAAAGGTTGAAAGGAGTTGCTCGCGAGAATCCGCGGCCGCTTGATCTTTGGTGTACACCTGCACAAGGTTATTTTTTGTAATCTGATCGGTCATTATTTTCTCCAAAATAGTTCTCAGTCATGATGGTAAAAAGAAATTCTCCGTCCTAGCCTTGCTACGACAGTAGATATGAAAGGGCTGAAATTTCAGCATTATCGGGGTGATAGAGCGTTATAAAATCGACGCCAAACACCTCATTTAAAAGGGTACTTTCGCGCAGTTCATCGGGGGTATAGACGCCGTGAAGCGTTCCGCGCGCCATCAGCACTAATCGATCGGCCGATTGGAGCGCCTGATTGAGATCGTGCATCACGCAGATGATAGTCATCCCCGCTGTTTTAAGCTCTTTTAGATAGCGCAACAGCTTTTGTTGATGGTAAAGATCAAGATGATTAAAGGGCTCATCAAGCAGTAATACTCGCGGCTGATGGGGCGTTTCATCACACGCAAAGAGCGCTTGCATTAACACGCGCCCAATCTGCGCCCGATGTTGCTCCCCGCCCGAGAGCGTTTGATAGGTTTGATCGAGTAGATGCGAAAGTTCAAGGTGGGAACAGATCGTTTCAAGAAGTTCAATCACCCGTGAATCGCGATAACTCACTTCGAAAGGCATCACTCCCATTAAAAGCACCGCGCGCACATTGATCGCAAAAGGAATATGCTGAGTTTGCGGTAACACACTTCGCCGGTAAGCAAGCTCGCTAATGCTGTAATCATTGAGCGGTTTCCCCGCAAAGAACACCTCACCGGTTGTGGGTATTAAATCGCCCGCCAAGCAATTAAGCAACGTTGTTTTTCCAGCCCCATTTGGGCCAATTAATGCAGTAAATTCGCCCTGATGCAGCGTTAAATTAGGCACATTAATCAGCTCTTTCTGAAAGCGCTTTTGACGAACGCTCACCTTGATATTTTTTACGGTAAACATCCTCTATCTCCCCTGCTTAAAGACGAGATACCCCAAAAAGGGTGCCCCAATAAAGGCGGTTAAAATCCCGATCGGCACTTCACTTGGCGCTGCAAGCGTTCGCGATAATCCATCGGCCACCATCAACAGCATGCCGCCCAATAGATAGGAAAGCGGTAAGACAAAGCGATTATCCGAGCCAAACAAAATGCGAATAAGATGAGGAATCACAAGCCCGACAAAACCGATCCCGCCGGAAAACGCCACCGCACTGCCCGTCATAATGGCGACGCCCCAGATCTGCTGTTTTTTCAGCTTCTCCACATGAACCCCGAGATGGCGCGCCTCACGCTCTCCAAGCAACATCGCATTCATCTCCCTCGCTTTTAACAGCAAAAAAGGAATAATCACTGCCTGAATGCCTGCTAAAATCGCGATCTTGTGATAATTAAATCCGCCGAGACTTCCCATCGACCAAAAGGTGAGGGAGCGCAGCTCTGTTTCACTGGCGATAAAGGTTAAAAGCCCGATCATCGCACCGGTAAAGGCATTGATCGCAATCCCAATTAAGAGCATGGAGCTAATGCTGATCGAATGTCGGCTTTTCGAAAAATTGTATAAAATCGCCGTCACCAACCACCCGCCAATGCACGCCGCAACGGGAAGTGCGTAATCGCCGAGCGTTTCAAATGGATTCGGTAGCCACTTATAACCGAGCACAATGGTAAACGAGGCAAAGAGCGCCGCCCCACTTGAAACCCCGATAATCCCCGGCTCAACGAGCGGATTACGAAAGAGTCCCTGCATCACCGCGCCAGAGATCGCAAAAGCCCCGCCCACCAAGAGCGCCGAGAGCACCCGTGGCACGCGCACATTCCAAAAGATGTAATAATCGATGGAATCCGAATTAAACAGATTGCTCCACTCAATCGCCATCGCACCCTGCCACATCGCGCCACCAACCACCACGCAGAGCGCCGCAATGCCACCAAATACCAGCATTTTTTGATACTGATCAAAGAGCTGACTATTCATCTACTTTGCCTCCGTCATGCATGCATCAACGGCCTCTCGAAGCGCGAGCACTTCATCAAAAATATGGATTCCGTAAACCAGATAACGGCTCATATCGAGCTCAAAGACACATTTTGGCTGAAGCTTTGCCGGCCACTCTTTCATCCCCTTTGAGAGATGTTTAAACGGCGCAATTTGATCAAGACTCTCAGAGGCAAAATCCCGGCGACTCCCGATAAAGACAAGATCGGGACGTTTTTCCATCTGCCCTTCCATGCTCACCGATTTATAATTGTTAAAGTCGCTGCCAAATAGATTTTGAACTCCCAACAGCGTTAGCATTTTATCGGCACTGGTATCGCGACCTGAAATGGAAACACTCCCCTTTCCGCCCGCTTCTTGCATAATAAAATACCCACGATAATTGGGGCGCTTAGCAACCACCGATTGCAGTTGTTCTGCAGATGTTTCCACTGATTGTGCCAGCCGTTCACCACGAGATGCAACGCCTAACGCCGAGCTGATTTTTCCGGTCATCGCGACAATATCTTCCACAGAATTGAGCTCATCGATCATCAATTGCGGCACCTTTGAACGCGCCACTTGATCGAGCACATTTTGTGGCCCTGTGCCTTCAGCGATTAAAATCAGCGTCGGTTTAAGCGATAAAATTCCTTCCGTTGAGAGCGCTAAACGGTAGCCCACATCCGGGAGTTTTTTCAGACTCGGCGTTGTGCGACTCGTAGTATCAACGCCCACAAGTTCCGCCTCTTTTCCGAGCGCGACCACCACTTGGGTGAGTACATTTGAGGTGGTGATAATGCGCTCTTTTGGCGGCTCAATCTCCGCAAACGCCATCGTCTGCGTTAATCCAGCACTCGCAATCAATGCGAGCACCGAGGTTGAAAAAAAAGCCCTGCCCGATTTCGCTTTTTTCTGAAATCGTCTCTTCAATCGAATCGTCATGGAATACTCCACTTTTCCTTAAAAATCAATCTTGATCGAAAGCGCTGCATTAATGCCGGGTTTACTACCACGCTCGATCGATCCAGGAGAGGTTTGCATCATACGATCGCCCCAACTCCAATGTTTTTTATCAAAGACGTTATAAATTCCGGCATTGATAGTGATGTCGTCCGTTGGCTTATATTCCGCCACAAGATCGAGCATGCCATAGCCCGGAACGCGCCCAACGCCCGTCTCTTTCATACTTGTCGAGATCTCGCTGGCCTTTTTCGCCTTCACCATTTTGACCCGTGCGCCCACATAAAAAGACTCATCAAAACGATAATCAAGCCCCATCGTCAGCGTTAACGGATCGACGCCATTAATCGGCTCTTTCGTCTTTTTATCTTTGCTTTTTGCGTACGCCGCGCTCACATTGAGCCCGATGGAACCGTGCCCATTTTGCACTTCCATCAGTTCAAAACGCGCCTTCGCCTCAAGTCCGTAGATATAGCTTTTATCGAGGTTAACTGCCTGATAGACGAGATACCCCGACTCTGGATCTTTCCCCACTGAGCTGAGCTCATCAATAAAATTGTTATAGGTGGTATAAAACCCTGTAAGCGCAACGGAATGTTTCTCATCGGTGTAGTTCCAGCCAAGCTCATAAAGCTTACTGGTTTCCGCCTTTAAATTAGGATTGGAGCGGCTCGTGTAGCCAACAGCTGGATTGCTAAAACCGACATTCACCGCTCCAAACGTGGGTGCTCGGAATCCTTCGGAATAGTTAACGAAAAGCGTGTGTTCATCATTCGGGTGGTAGAGAAGCGCAAACCGTTTCGAAAATTGGCTTTTGCTCACTTTCGCCGGCGGTAATACCCCGAGGTTTGCGCTCTCATACGCTGTGCCTGTTTTTGGATTGAGGCGATAATGATCAAAGCGCAATCCTGCGATCAACTCGATTTTATCCTCCATCAATCCAATGCGATCTTGGATAAATAGACCGTATTCACGAATCGTTGAATCGGGGAAACTTTTATTGGGAAACGCCTCTCTCTCCACCGATTGCCCACTCGGGCGCATTCTCGTATCGCCGGTACGTTCGGTACTTACGCGATTCTGCCGAGCACTTAATCCATAGGTTACATTGTGCGTAATGCCGCTTTGAGTCTCAAGCAATTTGATAAACTCCGCACCAATCCCAAGACTCTTATTATCAAACGTAGAGAGTCGATCCCGCTCGGTGACCATGCCCCCTTTAATCATTTCACGCACCTCAAAACTGCGCTGCTCAAAGCTATTTTTCTGGAAATAGAGCTGCCAAAATCCTTGATCAAAGAGCGGCGTTTTTAGATTAAAATCGTGCCTAAAGGTGAGTTGTTGGCGTTTATTAATATCATTGGTTTCAAGGGCTAATTGCTTAAACATCCCAAAGGTAATATCGCCGATTTTTGCTTTCGGATCGACATCCACATCTTCCTTAAAATACTCATAGGTCGCGCTAAATTTGTGCTCGCTGTTTGGCTCAAATACCCATTTAGTCAGCAGATTATTGACGCTTGAATCGGAAGGATCGGGATGAAGACGATTTTTTCCCAATTGTGAACTTCCCGTACCATCCCCGTGATGATTGGCGCGCTCATGTTGTTTTTTGTACGTCAGGCGCAAAAATGCCGATAAATCATCGTTAAAATTCGCCGCTCCCGTGCCAGATAACAAGGTTTCACGTGAAGCCGAGCGATACCCTATCTTCGCCTCACCCCCATACTTTTCACCGGGTTTAATGTAATCGCTTGGATCTTTCGTCATCATGAAAATACCGCCCGCGAGCGCACTGCCGCCGTAGAGCGTCGACATCGGACCTTTGACAATATCCACCGATTTCATCGCATCGAGATCGAAATAATTTCGATTCGTTCCAAGATAGCTGCCGAAACTATAGGTCTGTGGAAGCGGCGCACCATCGACTAAAATAAGAACGCGATCGTCACCAATCCCGCGGATGCGAATATCACTCAAGCCACCAGATTTACTCTCATCTACGCTCACGCCCGGCTCATACATCAGCAAATCACTGAGCGATGTGGCATTGAGTCGATCGATCTCACTTTCACCAAAATGGGCAATGGTCGCGCCACTATCTTCGATGGCAAGCGCTTCTTTCATCGCGGTAACGATGATGCGGTTGAGTTTTAATTCAGGGATTTGAGCGTTTTTATCGAGTGCCTCACTCGTCCCGTCGACCCCGTTAAATGGGGCATTCGTTTTCGTTTGGGTAGGCTCCGCCGCTGCTTGCGCCATTAATATAGACGCAAGCAGAAACGGCAGCAGTTTTCTTTTTCCTAACATAGGTCCACCAAGCTGCATAAATGTAAATGATAATTGTTCTCCTTTGGCTATTATTGCTTTTTAATGATTATTGTCAATTGCAAATATTTACTAAAATGAGAAATGATTCATCCACACTGCTAAAAGTGTTCCTAAAAACTCAACTTTCAATGAGTTACATCGGCTTTTGATTTGCTAGAGATATCGAATTATTATCTTTGATTTAAATTATTAATTACAAATAACGTAATCTGTCCATAAATCCGCGCATAAAAAAAGCGATCCGAAGATCGCTTTCTTATTTTACATCGTACGTTTTATGTTAATTTTTAAACGCTCAACGCTCTAACCTCACTACACCCATTCAAGCGCAACGAGATTATCGCAGGCATGGAGCACACTTAATGCCGCCAACATTGAGGTTTTAGGATTTTTCGCTAAGGGATTGCCCTTAATGGTGATGGTGAAATCGCCAAAAACACCTTTAACATCGATGGTATGGCGATTTTTGATTGGATTGGGATCACACCAAAGTTCCACATCGGTGGCCTCAAAGCCTGCTCCGGCTAGCGCAATGGTTGCCGCAACATTGGCATTTTTCGGGAAAAGTATCGCCGCTTCCCGCGCCGATCCTTTAAAAAAGCAGGTCGCTTCCGTGATGCTATCAAGATCGATTAAATTTTCCGCATGGGTGCCACGCCAACCTTCGATCGATTTTAAACTCTGATACGAAACATGCTCAAGCCCCGTTCGCTTTGCCGCCGATAGTGCATCAATCCCGCCAAGTGCCCCAGGAAGCAACCAATATCGGCTATTGCCCTCTTTTGCAGCCTGTTTTAAATTATTGTGAAATACCTCATCGGCAAGTGCGCCCACCGACACAATCGTGAGCGGCCAACCAAAACGAAGCACCGCTTCCCCGTGCATTTTTAGCGCTGCCTGCCCCGCGACTTCAAGGACTAAATCCGGCGTCATCGAGAGATCATTAATGCATGAAACTACCTCGATCGGTTTGCCGGTAAAACGCGCCACAAGCGCCGGAATATTCTCAGGAACTTCTACCACGGCGGCCAGCTCAATCCCCTCAGGAAGATGCTCCGCTACATATTCACCAATCGCCCCAAATCCGATCAACACTATTTTTTTCATTCTACTCCTCGTCTTAATCATTATCGGCTATTTATCTATCTAGAATATCGGTTATGGCCAAATTACTCTATTTAAATCAGCCAAATAAATGATCTAGGACTCTCGCACTAAATGTAGATACTGGATATGACGCTCATATTGGTTCAAGATGTCGTTGATAATCTGCTCTAGTGAATAGTTTAAGAGATCATAGTCTTGACTTCCCTCAATCAGATGCACCTCAGCACGATAATATTGCTCTTTTTGTGAGGCTGGATGAAGAAGATTGAGTGCAAAAGAGGGCTTTTGATAGCCAGTCACTACCACTTTATAGCGGAAAGTTCGCTCATCCCCCATACGTACCTTAAGGCCAATCTCATCATATTCATCAGTACTTTCAAGTGCCACATCCAATCCTTTTTCTTCAAAGGCTTTATATACCTCTTCAAATGCCGGATAGACACTATTTTTCATAAAGAGACGCACTGTTTTCCGTGTTGGGAAATGCACCGTTTTGGAGATTCGCGCACGCCATGACGCAGTAGGCGCTAACACATCCTCATCAGAATTAGCCACCGCTGGCGGGAGCGTATGCTGTAGGCTCTCCTGACGACATCCCTCTAAATAGAGAGCACGATGAAGACCTAACATCAAAATCAATAGAAGAAAAGAGAATGGCAAGGACATCAACACAACCGCTGCTTTTAAAGAATCAACACTCCCTGCAAGCAGTAAACCGAGTGTAGTTAATGCAATCACTGCCCCCCAGAAAACGCGTAAACTTTTAGGTCCATCTTCATCTGGCTTACCATTTTCACAACTTAAATTGGAGAGTACGACGGTGCTTGAATCACCTGACGTAATAAAAAAGATAAATCCAATCACCACACAGAGTCCAACAATCACACTGGTCATTGGATATGACTCTAGTAATTGAAAAAATGAGGCGGCAGGCGCACTTACAGCTAACTCACCTAACTCCACCGTTCCTTGATAAAGTACCTGCTCAAGAGCACTATTACCAAAAATTGAGAGCCATGCAAGGGTAAATCCAAGCGGAATAAATAATACGCCTAAGACAAATTCTCGAATAGTGCGACCTTTTGAGATTCGTGCAATAAACATACCCACAAATGGTGACCATGAAATCCACCATGCCCAATAGAATATTGTCCAATCTGCTAACCAAGAGCTTGGCTCATCATGAGCATAAAGATCGAAGCTTTTAGGCACTACAACAGCAAGATAATCTCCTAAATTTTGCACCATAAGATTTAATAAACGGAGTGTGGGCCCGGTAAACAAAATAAAGAGTAAAAAGAGACACGCAAGAAGAATATTGAGATTTGAAAGGTATTTAATGCCCTTCTCCACACCTGAAATCGCCACAATCACAGCAAGCGTCATCATCGTTGCTACAAGTGCTGATTGAATATAGGGATTATCACTCGGGAGATCAATAAGATGTGTTAATCCAGCATTAATAAAGAGCACGCCAAATCCCATATCCGTTGAAAGCCCCACAACGGTTGCGACAATTGCAAAAATTTCAACTCCATGACCAATCGAACCATAAATACGGTTTCCAATAAATGGATAGAGCCCTGAACGCATTGTCAGCGGTAGTCGATACCGATACGCAAAGTAGGCGAGCACCATGCCTACTAGCGCAAAGACAGACCAACCATGCAATCCCCAGTGAAGGAAAACGGTCTGCATTGCGGCCCTTGATGCTTCTTGTGTTACAGGATCGGCACTCCCTGCCGGTGGAAATAAAAGATGGGTCAACGGCTCTGAAACGCAGAAAAAGAGAAGTGTAATCCCAATGCCTGCGGAAAAGAGCATACCTGCCCATGATAGATAACTAAATTCAGGTTTATCATGATCACGCCCTAAACGGATATTGCCATATTTTGAAATGGCGATCCCCCCCACAAAAAGTAGATAAACGGTAACAACAAGCATGTAATACCACGCTACACTATTTGATGCCCACGTTTGTGCTCTTAAAAACCATAGCTCACTCGCTTTTGGATTACTCATCACAATTAAATCAAAAAGTAAAATAAGCAGCGCTGAAATAATCAAAACAGGTTTACTAATCTTCATTTTTTTAGAGCTTTCTAAATCATTTTTAACATTATTATTGTTTAAATTTTGTTCATTTCCTAGGTGAGCAATTGCTGTGCTCTTGATCGTCGTATGCACGACTGAAATCTCCTTTTTAAGCCGATATAATGCCACTTTCGAGAAATTAAATATCGAACTTAATCCATTATATAAAGCACATAATCATACCGATTTTTTAAGACATGTCCAAACTTTAACGGTTTACAGACGCCTGAGATTTGTTAAGCTAATTAGGCGTAAATTATTCGACTAAACTCAAAAAAACTGACCCAAATTCCCCCTCTAAATCTCATTTTCTTTACGCAATTTCCCAAAAAAACGATCGACAACTTGCAATCAATAAGAGAGTACTCGAGGGCTTTTTTAATTTTGAAAAAACCAAAAGGAATTATTTATTTATGGCAAATCAAACCATCGTTGGACAATTCATTCATGGCCAAGAGATCTTCAATGAAACAGCAGAACGATTTGAAACTATCAACCCCGCCACGGAGGAAGTGATCGCGCTGGTTGAACAGGCAACGGATGCGCAAATTGATGCAGCCGTTGAGAGTGCGACAAAAGCGCAAAAGATCTGGGCGAGCTATCCGCCGGTTGAACGCGGACGCATTATTATGAAAGCCGTTAATCTCCTTCGTGAACGCAATCTTGAACTTGCAAAACTTGAGACCAACGATACCGGTAAGCCTCTATCAGAAACAGAAAGCGTGGATATTGTCACTGGAGCAGATGTCCTTGAATATTACGCCGGTTTAGCCGATGCCATCGAAGGAACACAACTTCCACTTCGTGATGATTCCTTTTTCTATACTCGTCGCGAGCCATTGGGCGTTGTCGCAGGGATCGGTGCTTGGAACTACCCTATCCAGATCGCCATGTGGAAATCAGCACCTGCCCTAGTTAGTGGTAACGCCATGATCTTCAAACCAAGTGAAGTAACACCTCTCTCTACAATGAAGCTTGCGGAAATCTTTGTAGAAGCAGGGGTTCCTGAAGGTGTTTTTAACGTCGTACAGGGCGATTATCGCGTAGGAGCCGCCTTATCAAATCATTCAGGTATTACCAAAATCTCTTTTACGGGAAGCGTTCCCACTGGAAAAAAAGTGATGGAGGGCGCTAGCCACTCACTTAAAGAGATCACGATGGAACTTGGGGGGAAATCGCCACTCATTATTTTTGAGGATGCCGACCTTGACCGTGCTGCCGATATTGCAATGATGGCAAACTTCTATAGCACAGGCCAAGTCTGTACCAATGGCACCCGCGTTTTTATCCATGAATCAATCAAATCTACCTTTGAAGAAAAACTATTAGAGCGCATCCAAAATGTCCGCTTAGGCGATCCTACTCATCCAGAGACAAATTTTGGCCCCCTTGTTAGCAAACCACACTTTGAAAAAGTGATGCGTTATATCGAACAAGGAGAGGCTGAAGGAGCTCGCCTCTTAGCGGGTGGAAAACACGCAGCCGAAACCGGTTACTTTGTTGAAGCAACCATCTTTACCGATTGCACTGATGAGATGGCGATTGTTCAAGATGAGATTTTTGGTCCTGTGATGTCGATTCTCTCATTTAGCGATGAAGCCTCTGTTATTCAACGAGCCAATGCTACCGAATATGGCTTAGCTGCAGGAATCGTCACCAATGATCTCACTCGTGCCCATCGCGTCATTCATCAAATTGAAGCTGGAATTTGCTGGATCAACACCTGGGGTGAATCGGCAGCACAAATGCCCGTTGGCGGTTATAAAGCGTCTGGTATTGGCCGTGAAAATGGATTAGAAACACTAAAAGCCTATACTCAAACTAAATCAATCCAGATTGAGCTTGGCGCCTTTGAATCCGTCTTCTAATGCTCGTTTTGTTATAACGTTTCATTTGATGACACAGACTTAAAAGGAATTTATTATGCAAGAATTTGATTATATTATTATCGGTGCGGGCTCTGCAGGGAATGTTCTCGCAACGCGCATCACAGAAGATAAGGAGGTGACAGTCCTTCTTTTAGAAGCCGGACCTAAAGATTATCGCCTCGATTTTAGAACCCAAATGCCTGCGGCACTTATGTACCCGCTTGGTGGCACATTTTATAACTGGGCCTATTTAACTGAACCTGAACCTCATATGAATAATCGTCGTATGGAGTGCGGCCGTGGGAAAGGTCTCGGCGGATCATCACTCATTAATGGAATGTGCTATCTTCGTGGAAATGCATTAGATTATGATAACTGGGCAACGTTTGAGGGGCTTGAAAACTGGAGCTACCTCGATTGCCTGCCCTACTTTAAAAAAGCTGAAACTCGTGATATTGGCCCTAATGATTATCATGGCGGTGATGGCCCTGTTTCTGTCACCACCTCAAAAGAGGATCACAATCCTCTTTTCCGTGCCTTTATTGAAGCAGGAAAACAAGCGGGATATTCTGAAACGGATGATTTAAATGGTTATCAACAAGAAGGATTTGGCCCGATGGATCGCACCGTGACACCCAAAGGGCGTCGTGCAAGTACAGGCCGTGGCTATCTGGATCAAACTAAATCACGCGAAAATATCACCGTTTTAACGCGTGCGGTAACCAATAAAATCCTCTTTGATGGGAAAACCGCAGAAGGGGTGGAGTTTCTCCACAAAGGAGAGACAAAACGCGCCTATGCTAAACGTGAAGTAATTCTCTCAGGAGGTGCGATAGCATCACCTCAAATTTTACAACGATCTGGCGTTGGCCCTTTGGATATACTTGAAGAGTTTGATATTCCTGTTGTACACGAACTGCCTGGGGTCGGGCAAAATCTCCAAGATCACCTTGAGATGTATATTCAATATGAATGTAAAGAACCGATTTCTCTCTACCCTGCACTTAAGTTTTGGAATCAACCAATGATTGGCGCGGAATGGCTCTTTAAAGGGACAGGCATTGGCGCAAGCAATCACTTTGAAGCTGGTGGATTTATCCGCACATCAGATGAGTTTGATTGGCCTAATCTGCAATATCATTTCCTTCCAATTGCGATCAATTACAATGGCACCAATCCAATTAAAACTCACGGTTTTCAATTCCATGTGGGATCGATGCGTTCAGAGAGCCGTGGCCGCATTCGCCTAAAATCACTCGATCCAAACGATCATCCAAGCATTCTCTTTAACTATATGGCACACGAGCGCGATTGGAAGGAGTTTCGCGATGCTATTCGAATCACTCGTGAAATTGCGCAACAACCCGCCTTCGACCGTTATCGCGGTAAAGAGATTGCACCAGGCATTAATTATCAGAGCGATAAAGAACTTGATGAGTTTATTCGCAACTTCGCTGAAACGGCATATCATCCAAGCTGTAGCTGTAAAATGGGCGAAGATGAGATGGCGGTAGTGAATGCCTACGGGCAAGTTCATGGCGTAAACAATCTTCGTATAGTGGATGCCTCCATTATGCCAATCGTCACCACAGGCAATACCAATGCGCCTACGATCATGATCGCTGAAAAAATTGCCGATCATATCCGCGGACGCAATCCACTTCCCCGCGCAAAAGTCGATTACTATGTAGCTGGAGATGCACCACTTCGTAACTCTCCTATGCGCGAATATGTTGCAAAAGATCTTATTATCGATTAGTTATCCTTTCAATCATCGACAGATCCTTAATATATAAAACTAAAACCACTCCTCGAACACTCGTTGAGTGGTTTTAATTTTTATATTCTCCTTCCCTCTACAGTCTAGCCATTAACTAAATGTTATAGCCCACCTCTAAAAACTCATTATCTCCTTGTATTGAAATCGATTAGTCTCTAAACAATTACGTACGGATTGACTACGTTATAACAATAATAAATCAAAGGAGAACTCATGTTTCAATTAGATAGCTATTTAACGCTAATTGCGGCAACCCTTGCCCTACTCTTAGGAGGCGTTTTAGTTCGCCGAATTGCATTTCTACATAACAATCATATTCCCGAAGCGGTTGTAGGGGGATTTGTTGTTGCGGTACTCTTACTTTTATTCAATAAAATAACAGGCATCAGTATCGGCTTTGATAGCTCTTTACAGAGCCTATTAATGATCGTCTTCTTTACCTCTATTGGACTAAGCGCAGACTTTTCTCGCCTCATCCAAGGAGGAAAACCACTCATTGTTTTTATCATTGCTGTTAGTGTCTTAATTATTGTTCAAAATATAGTCGGTATGAGTCTTGCGATGTTGCTGGGACAAGATCCTTTTTATGGGCTGATTGCAGGATCGATAACTTTATCAGGCGGACATGGCAATGGGGCTGCCTGGGGAGCGGTTTTAAGTGAGAAATATGGCATTACGAGCGCTGTTGAACTTGCGATGGCCTGCGCTACATTTGGATTGGTATTAGGAGGCTTTATCGGTGGCCCTGTTGCAAGACACCTGCTCAAAAAAATCAAAAAAGAGCGTAATGAAACACCTTATGAAATTAAAGAGACCTTCGAAGAGCCCAACATAAAGCGCCAAATTCATAGCTCTAGCATTATTGAAACAGTGGGAATGCTCACCGTAAGTATCAGTCTCGGTAGCTATTTAGATGTGATCACAAAAGAGACCATCTTCCATATGCCAACCTTTGTTTGGTGTCTCTTCTCTGGGGTAGTTTTACGCAATATCATTACCCATATCTTTCACCATGATGTTTATGATCAAACTATCGATGTCTTAGGAAACGTTGCGCTCTCATTTTTCCTTGCTATGGCGCTTATGTCGTTACAACTAGGCGATCTAACCAGTCTTGCTCTGCCTATTTTATTCATTATCGCCGTGCAAACAATCGTCATGATACTCTTTGCCATTTTCATCACGTTTAAACTAATGGGGAAAGATTATGATGCTGTCGTAATGAGTGCAGGGCATTGCGGCTTTGGACTTGGAGCGACTCCGACAGCAATTGCCAATATGCAGGTAATTACCAAAGCCTTCGGCCCCTCTCATAAAGCTTTTTTAATTGTCCCCATGGTAGGTGCGTTCTTCGTCGATCTTGCAAATAGCACCATCATTAAAGTTTTTATTGAAATTGCCGCACGTATAACCGGTGTCTAATAATGCTTTAAACAGCTTATTTTTATCTCCCATTACCTGCCTTTATGGTAACGTAAAATAATGATCTCCCACATGACCTTAAAGGCAAGTAATGCCATATGACGCTTAGACATTTAGAAATATTTTATGCTGTAATGGTCTGCGGATCACTCACTCGTGCAGCTCAGATGCTCCATATTTCTCAACCTGCAGCAAGTAAGGCTTTAAAACACGCTGAATTACGGATCGGATTTAAGCTTTTTGATCGTTCTCGTGGTAAATTATTACCCACTAAAGAGGCATATATTCTCTTTGAAAAAGCACAAATTATCTATCGCGATCTTTCAGATCTTAAAGAGCTAGCTGAGAATCTTTTAAATCATCCAGAGGGACGCTTATCCATTGGCTGCTTACCCAGTCTTGGACTAAGCCTAATCCCCAAAGTGACCTCTCTTTTCATGCGTCACCATACCGCAATCAATGTTGAAATTAGCACACATCACACTGCCGATCTTCTCAATTTGCTCTCACGCTATGATCTTGATTTTGCTATCAGCTTTACCCCTCTTGAGGAAGCAGGCATTGCTTCAATTCCACTTATGACGATTCCTCTTGTCTACTTAGATGCAATTCGCCAACCGACACCTGTCAAAATTGAATCCATTGACTTGTCTCGTTGGATCCATCCCGGTGTTGATTCCCTAGGACAGCGCATTAAAGAGCATCGCTCATTTCATTCAAGTCGGCTCAATGTACAGACCTATTACATGGCCGCGGCATTTGTAAAACAGAACATGGGCTGCACCATCAGTGATATTTTTTCAGCTACTGAAACCCTTCCAGAGACTATGATTCATCCAATCTCTCCTAAAATTGAACTCGATATCTGCCTATTACATCGTTCCGATATGCCACTTTCAAAAGCAGCCCAAGATTATCAGCTCATATTACAAGAGTATCTAAATCATATTGTGCCCATACTTAACCAAACGTTATACGGGAATGATAAAAACTCAATTGTGTAATGCGATAAAGTTTCTTCTAATAGAGCCATTATCTTTCTCATAAAAACAGTACGATTATGGCACATATAGATCAAACAATTACCATCATTGGGGCCGGTGTGATCGGACTTTCCACTGCTTACGCTTTAGTTAAAAAAGGCGTCTCCATTCAGCTTATTGATGCCTCAGATACGGTTGGAAGCGGGGCAAGTTATGCCAATGGCGCTCAGTTAAGCTATCGCTATGTTTCGCCACTTGCCGATCAAGGCGTCCCCCTTCAAGGTTTAAAATGGATGGGGCGTGCCGACTCCCCATTAAATATGCGGATTCGCTGCTCTCCCTCTCAGTGGCGCTGGCTCTTACAATTCACACTAGCCTGCAGCCAAAAAACAAATCGTTTAAACGGAAACCATATCCTTCGGCTATCCCTTTTAAGCCAAGCAACCCTCCACAACTGGATGCAAAAAGACCAATTGTCCGATTACCAATGGCATCGCTCAGGAAAAATGATCATTCATCGACAACAGCGTGATTTTGAATATGCCGCTCATAAAGTTGATCCATCGGTTCAAAAAGTACTCTCACCCAGTGAGAGTATCGATATTGAACCCTCTCTAACCCATATTCAATCTCAATTAGTCGGCGCAATCTATGCTCCCAATGATGAAACTGCTGATGCTCATCAATATTGTCTTGCGCTTTTAGATAAGTTACAGAAATCGAGCCGGTTTACCTTTATTAAAGGTACACACGTTAAAACGATCCTCACAGATAAGCAGAAAATTACTCAAATCATTACATCCCAAGGAGATTTTAAAGTCGATCAATTGATTATAGCGGCCGGTAACGGCGCCACTACACTCTTAAATCCCCTTGGAATACACCTTCCCATCTATCCGCTAAAAGGCTATAGCTTAACACTACCCTTTCCTCAAGAACCGGCCGTTGTTCCAAGCATTAGCGTCACTGATTATGGACACAAAACAGTCTATGCCAAATTAGGTGACCGGCTTCGCATTGCCGCAATGGTAGATATTGGTTATGAAAATGAAGGCATACGCTCCGAACGAATTCAGGCATTAAAAAAGATTATCCAAAGCACCTTCCCAAAACTGCGCCACCTTGATCAAGCAGAAGCATGGTCAGGTCTGCGCCCTTCTACCCCAAAAGGCCCTCCTATTTTAGGAAAGACCTCTTTTAAAAATCTCTGGCTCAATGTTGGCCATGGCAGTCTTGGATTTACCCTTGCCGCAGGAAGCGCAGAGGTCTTAGCACATCTCATATTGCAAAATGAATCTCCCATCGATTTAACAGGGCTCACTTATCAATAAATCGATCACTCCCATCTTGATTAAACTAAGGATAAAAAATGATTGTACGCCATCACCCCAACCAAAGACTCGCAGCTTACGTTGAGTATCACAATTTAATCTATCTCTCCGGACAAGTACCTACCAACTTGAACGGCGATATCACCCAGCAAACCTTAGAAGTTCTCACTAAAGTTGATGCTCTCTTAAAAAAAGCAGGCAGTGATAGATCTCGCATACTCACAGCACAGATCTGGCTTAAGGAAATCTCTCGTGATTTCGAAGCATTCAATGCTGTATGGGACGCGTGGTTGCCAGAAGGAAGTGCACCTGCTCGTGCAGCAATTGAAGCCAATATGGCCCGCGAAAACGTCCTAGTAGAGATCATGCTCACCGCCGCAAAAGACTAACACAAATCCACACCGTTAATCTCTCTCGAAACAAATTCTCTTCGCACAGACATTCTGAAGAGAATTCACGCCATATTATTACGGAGACTCAATGCTGTAATTGCCACTTTCCACCGCTTTAATAACTTCATCAATCATTCGAGTATTGGGGAAATGTTTTTGATAAACTTTAAATGCTTCGAGCGCCTTTTCATCTTGATCTTGGCTCAAATAGACAAGCCCAAGCCCATAATATGAGTGGGTATCCCCGAGTTCAATGGCGCGTTTGAAGTGCGTTTTGGCATATTCATATTGCCCGGTTGAGGCTTGGAAATTAGCGATAAAATTGTGAAGCGATGCATCGTCCTCTTTCAGCTCAAGGAGTAAATTGGCCGTTTTATCAAATCGTTTTAAACTCTCAAGCGGATTATGATCAAGATTATAGGCCACCGCATTGAAACGCAAAAAGAGCTGTAATGTGCCGATATCCTCATTAAATGGATAGATCACGCTGAGCATGTCCACCAAAATCACATCATCAATTGCTTGTTGCTGTTCCATGCGTGAATCAAACGTCACCGGATAGGTACGCGCATGCTTTTCAAAATTGAGCACCGCCTCTTGCAATTTATCCAGGTCAAAACTGACAAAATATTTACCGCTCTCTTCCCGAATCGACAAAATCTCTTCAAGACTCTTAATCGGCGTATACGGCTCCGCCATGACCCCACTCAACATTCCCACGCATAACAACGCAATACTCCACAACTTTTTCATCACTGTTCCTTATTTCTCACTGGTTTTCATCACACCCAATAGTCTCGCACACAGCTCTTATCCCAACAACACCATAATCATGCCTAATATCGAGAGTGAACATAACAAAAAAGAGAGCACAATAAAACGTCTAAAAAGCTTCATCACGCCTTTCATTCGACACTCTATATCCCTAGGAATAGACGACTTTAGTAGATTTAAGGAGATCAAACTCTGATCAAGCCGTTCAAATAGATCAATGCCAAGTCTATCGCTCTGCATAAGCCGAGTTAAAATTGCCTGATCAAATCGTAATCGCCATGCATAATAATAGTTCAAGAATAACGCCATGCTCACAGCGAGGAAAATGGTGATTTCCAACGTAATTGTTGCCAGATCCCCTTGATTATCGAACGTCACCATCATGCCGATCAACATTAATCCAGCAAATAGTGATACAGCGATTTGAATTACGGAGAGACTCTCTAAGAGCGCAACCACCGTCTGAATTAATGCCTGATTCTCCTTATTGATGCGATATTCCTCTCCCATTATCCCTCCTTATGCTCAGCCATGATATTTATTGGCTCCCACCAATCTTCAAGCGCTGTATAAACATCTTGCGAGATCACAATTCGGGGTCTCGATCGCTTCACCGCACTTAAAGCATCCTCTAAGGCACGTAACTCTCGTCCTTCCACTAACCAAATTAATGAGGCAATAACGCTTCTTGAATAGCCTAGCCCACAACAAATTAAGATTTTTTTCGATGGCTCAAGCGTCACAGCAACTGTTTTTACGAGCTGACGAATCGCCTCAAAGTCTCCACAGGTTGGTTTAACCATATCTAGCATGGGGTATGAATAATACACTCCCTGAAAAGTGAAACGATGAGATAAAGAATGCCATCTACACTGAAGCGGGAAAGGAAACTCCGCCGTTAAATCGATGACGACATCATACTGCCCTACCAACAATTCTTTGCTCGTAGGTATACGCCCTAAGTAGAGATTTGGCGCGATCTCATCGGCCCCATTATCGCCATGAGTCCAAAGTCGAGAGTTGATCGCCATAATGACAATATAGGGGAAAAACAGCAATTGATTCGTCACAGTAAACGACCCATCACTCCGCTTTTGAAAGCCTTTTGCACCCACTCCCATATAGTTGAACGCAACCATAGCAAACGAGACCGCAGGCCAATTGAGGATCAACCACATTCCCCCTAATGTTACACCTAATATCAGCGATAAAAGCGCCAATGTTCCGTAGAGAATCACCCAGCGCAAACGACCATTACTCAAATTAAAATGAAACGTGCTTAATGGGGAACTCCCTTCAAATGGCCAAAGCCAAAGTACAAAACACCCAACCAATATGCCTAATGGCACATCCAGAAAATGATGTTGCCACGTTGTTAAAACCGAAAGCCCAATCAAGAAAAACCAACCATGTAGCAGGAAACGTGACCAACGCGCCATCAGGGGATAGTACGTTGCCCACAAGATAACCAACAAGGTGATATGCAACGAGGGGGCTTGATTATACTGCTTATCAAAGCTACTCAATAGATTAAATAACTCTCCATAAAATCCCCCTACCTCTGGCTTTATAAAGGTTGCTTCTAGAGGAAAACAGAGAAATGAGAACACACAAATAACTTGTGCACTCAACAATCTCGCTATATGACGTTTTAATTCTAACGCCGTGCGTGGAATTAAAAATGAGAGCCCATAGAGAAGATTAATCGACCAATATGGCACAATCGTCCACGGTAAAAAGGGAATATGACGCTCCCACATAAAAACCACATTGCCCACATCATTGCGCTGGTCGGTAATCCAGGTTGCAAATCCATAGGAGATGTAAAAAATGAGCGCCAACATCAAGAGCGCTCCAACCGCTTTTTTCAAGAGCCCCGGTTCACGTTTATCTAAACGAATCAGCATAACGGTCTCTTACGCGCAATTGAAACAGTAAAAATGCCCCAACGATCAATCACCTGCTCAATCTTCTCAAATCCAGCAGCTTCAACCAATTGATCCATCTCAATCTGTGTACGGCGGCGCATCACCCATGGTTTACCATTGCGATGACTTGTCAAAACGCGCGCAATATATTCAAGCTGAGGATGCCACGGTTGTGCGGTATAGATTAAATATCCTCCCGATTCCATATTGTCATAGATCCCTTTAAGGGAATTGCTCACCAATAGATTATCGCCAAATAATTCATAAAGCCCTGAGACAACGGTGAGCGTCGCCCGCTCAGGAAGCGTGGCTAGTTCCTCTCGATTAAACGCATCACCCTTTTCAAATCGGGCAATTTCATGAAGCCCTTTAATCTGAATCAGCGCGCGCCCTTTTTCAATATTTAATTCACTATAATCCCGTAATAAAATCGATTCTGGTTTAACTCTAAGCTGATTAACCCCATCTAAAATATAGCGCCCATGCCCTGCCGCCACATCCATAATTCGTACGGCTCGCCCCTCTTTTTGGAGCGCTTCAATGGTTTTAATTAAGCATTGTTCGGCATTGTCTTTACGCTTCCGAATACCACGCCATCCGATAGAATTGAGGTAGACAAAATCGGCAAAACGCGCAAAACTTGCCTCTCCTTGGGGTTCATTTTTATAGATATAATCCAACGTTGAACCTGAGTCAAACCCCGTTTCAAACCCTAACTCTACCCCTTTAGAAATCCGCTTTGCATACTCAACAATCCTTCGAGCCATCCACCAATAGAACGTTTTCACAAGACCTTTAGGTGGTGCTTGTAACCGTACCAACTCCTCTTTTGTCACCCCGATTCGATCGGCATCTAATAAAGAAGGAAAGCGCAGTGGCTCTGCAAATGCATCTAAAATAAATTGACGCGCCTTTTCAATGGCAAGATGACGCTCTTTCTCTCCTAGAGTATCGTGATAAAATTTTGGCAAAAGATGAAACTCTTTTTTCGCCGAACTTAACTTATTAAAAAATTGACGTTGTGGCTGACGACGCACGACATAATCTGAACCAGACACCAACAATTGTGTGGGTACATGAATCGAATCAGCATCATCAATTAACCGTTTTGAACTATCATGAAGGTCTAAAAGTAGTCGCACCGAAATTGGTCGCGTAATGAGAGTATCTTGCTTAAAAGAATCAATTCTTGCAGTATCATGCGTCAAAAGAGAGGGTTTAACATAACTATTAACATAAAAATTTCCCCTCACATTATACATTAAGCGCAACCCAGGAATTGCAAAGGGCACATATAACTTAATACGAAATGCGGGAGAACCCAAAATCATCGCTCGAATTTTAGGTACGTAATCATGCACCCAGCCCGCCGCAATCACGGCGCCTACGCTCTGTCCAACCACGGCAATATCATTATCCGTCAAAGCATGTGTTGCCTTAATATGGCGCATAAAGCATTCTGTATCCTGCAGAATCTGTGCAAAACTCTCAGCATCACCACGCGCACCTTCAGAGAGACCTAAGCCCCGCTGATCCCATGCAAAAAACTGAAAGTCGGGAAGATTAAATTCCTCGACAAGATGCTCAATACGACCGGAATGCTCATGCCCTCGGTGAAACAACACAATCGCAGGTGCCGCATTATCGCCATTGTTTGCTCTCCAATGACGATAAAAAATCTCGTTGCCATCATAAGTGAAAAACCTATTCTCGGTCACTTGGCGCATAATTAACGTCTCCAAAAGTTATCAATCGTTAACATTATTTATACAACCACATGAAATTGAGTTCAAGTAATTATTATACGTTACGATCATTTGAGGTGACTCAAATCAATCTCGCCTCAAACACCCCTCTTAATCTTATAAAATCATTTAACGATAGACTTAAAATCAATGGGATAAAATTGAATAAATCCCGTATACTCAAGCATCATTCCCTATTGCAATATTATTTAGGATTTAGAAATGCACTCTCTTTCAGTCAATGGCATTAATCTTCATTACACCAAGCGTGGATCGGGCGATCCGCTTATTTTATTGCATGGAAATGGGGAGGATTTAACGATTTTTGATCCGCTTGCAGAAAAACTGGCGGAGCATTTTACTGTCTACGCGATCGATAGCCGTAATCATGGAAAGAGTGAGAAAACCGATCAGTATCATTATGAAACGATGCGTGATGATATTTTAGAATTTATCGAGGTTTTAAACATTAAAACCCCGCATATGCTCGGCTTTAGTGATGGCTCAATTGTAACGATGTTGATGGCGATTAAAGCGCAAAATAGGCTGAATCGGCTCATTCTGCTTGGGCCAAATTTAACCCCTGATGATCTCACCGATGCGTGTCTGCGTTATGTGCGAATCTTATATACCAAGACTCAAGATCCGCTCTATAAAATGATGATGGACGAGCCCAATATTACGCCAGATGAGCTAAAAAATGTGCAGAACCGGACGCTTGTTATCGGCGCTGAAAATGATCTTTACAAACCAATGACCTTTGAGCGGATCGTCGGCGCACTACCTCATAGCGAGCTAACCATCATCAAAGGTCATGATCATGGAAGTTATATTGTCAATAATGATCTCATTTATGAGGACGTTTTTACCTTCCTCACACAAGATTAATTATTTCTGCTCAGCATCGTGAACAAGCACATTCGCCTGCCAGATGCGATATTTCACTTCAGTGCCTTCAGGGGTATAGACCACAATCGGAAGACGGCTGTTATAGCGTACGAGATCTTGCCCTTGAAGCGTTACAAACTCCTGCTTTTTATCAGCATCGGCACAGGCCATTAAGGTACTCATCGGGCCTTTTAATTCAGACACTTCATAATAGTTATAGCCAAATCCTTCAACGGTTTTCTCGGTCATTTCACCGCCAAAAAAGTGGTGATTACAATCGGTTTCAATCGTTTTACCCACCAATAATTCCACTTTTGCCGTGTATTCATCAGGGAGTGCGGGAAGCTCAATCACATGGCGCACCTGCCCTTCGCCGGCTTCAGGAAAAGATTTTAAAGTATCGGCATCTGCCGCTTGGCCATAGGACATAAAAAAGATTCCTGATAACGTTAATAATGTTTTTGAAAATTTCATATTTGCCTATCCTTCTATTATGGATGAATCGTACGGCGCGCCTTGTGGGCACATTTGCGTACGTGATCCCTTCAGTGTAAACGGTTTTTCGCCCAGTTTAAAGCGTTTTATGCGGAAAACAGCGCTCTGATTTATAAATCAAATCATGAACGATCAAAGAGATAATTCAGTAAATTGCGAAAGAGAGATCCCTCTTCAAGTAAAACGCTGACAAGCTCTGTCTGAAAACAGAAGTCGATCGATGCTAAAAAGGGATAGAGGTATACCGTCACAATACCGATAAAATTTCCGCGTGCAGTGAGCGTTAAAACCGCTTATTAAAAGCGATGGTGCGATCACTCTACAAAACTGTGCAAATCCCCCTTCAATTTAAATTAATCAACAAACAACTTATCTCATTAATATTAACTATAATAGATTAATTGTCGTCAATCTAATGGCAAATAGCCGAGGTTTTTCACTAAAATGATGTATATTGAAAGAATAAAGACACCTCTATTTTGCAATATTCATCGATTTTATTTCGTTTATTCAGTTCCTTTATTTAGTTACTCAGGAGAGCCATTATGCGAACTCATCCGTTCATGCGCACTAACCGATTAAAAGCGTTATGGAGACGATCTCTTCTTACAATAATCTCCCCTTTTTTAATGACGGCAGCGATGGCTAATACGCCATTTGAGCCGGCGCAAACGCCACTTACCTATGTAAAACCGCCAAAACCCAATGTCATTGTATTTATGGATAATAGTGGCGCAATGGCGAGCAATTCGCGCAGTGAAGGCGTTGTATGGATGAAAGATGAGCAACACTGGCGCAATTTTGAGAACTCTCTGCGATCAAATCCCTCTATTTTAAAAAATACACCCTACGAAAAAACGAACTACATGAACGTAAGACCTTACGGTCTTGCGCAGATTTTATTGGCGCAAATGATCAATGATTACTCACAAAACATGTACTTTGGATTTTCTCACTTTTTAGCAAGAAGCCCTCATAATGCAGCGGCTTCATACTATGTCGGACAAAAGCAAAACAACACTATACTGAAATACACAGGGCCAGACCAAGAGGTGAAAAGCAATCGTAAAGTCTACGATCAAGATTACGCTACCCACGAGGCTTTTTTATATATTCCGCTGACCGATATTTCCGATGAGGCTAAAAAAGAGGCGGTGATTGATCGCATCTATAAAAATATCCCCCGTGTAGAAGATAGTAAATTCAATGCAATCTATCATCGAGAAGGCAAGCGCTATCAGCCATTTCATACCTTTGCCTTTACCACCTATGAGCTTGCTAAATATCTTCGAGGCTATGGCACCTATAAAAAAGGAAGCCCCATCCCATTACCTCAATTGAAGGGAGGAAAGTGGGTACCTAATATTAATCTTCATGGCTCGAATTTTCAGTTTTGGACTAAACCTGAATGGGAGGTTCATGAGTATCCACAACGTTATCGTTGCCAAGAAAATCATATTATCATTGTCGGATTATCGTATCGTCATATGGGGGATGGCTACTATGGAGTCGTTCCTCATGATGATATTTTATCGGACGGATATTGCAATTGGTGTATGGGAAAACAGAATTTAAGTAAAAACTTTAAACGCATTCTCGCGGAAGACCCAAACAATTTTGGTGGTGGCTATGACATCATCTCACGCAGTTTTGATATGAATCGATTAGCAAAGCAGCTCAAAGCGGTTGATATGCGTTATGAAAAAGGGCATCTTGAATCGGCTCGTCCTGAATTTGATGATGCGGGCAAAGCCTGGACAGATGAAGGCTCTAAACAGATGAATATCACCCTTCACGCAATTCAGCTCGGTAAATGGGACTTAAAAAATCCCTCTCTAAAAAATACTGGCATTGATTTAGTGAAAATGGCGGATGTATCGGGCGGTGTAGGACGAACCGTGATTGATCATATTCAATTTAGCAATGCAATGAATGATATTTTTGGTTCCATCATTCCTGAAAAGAAATTTGACACAAAAATCAACGATGGCCCTTACATAACGCTCAATAGTATCGCCTACCAAAGCACCTACGATGCCAATCGCTGGGCGGGAAAGGTGAAAGCGATGCAAGTAGTCAATCCTAATAAAGACGAACCTCTCAAACCCGGTGAGCTAATTCGCTATAAAGAGTTATGGAGTACCGACAAAACTTTTAGAGCTCAAAAAGAGAGCAACTATCGTTACAATCCCTTTAAAGCGTTGCAAAGTAATCAGGGTTCTGTTTCAGAGTTGCCTTTAAATCAGGCCACTCATATCTCTAATAATATGAAAAACTGGATTATGTATGGTCGCTCTGATAATAATTTCCCTCTACGCAATAGAGCGACATTGATGGACGATATCATCCATTCAAATATGCTCTATTTTAGACCAGATATCTTCTATGGCAATATGAATCAATATCCACAAGCCCTGCGAGACTCTCTATTACGTAAAGGCCTAGATGAGCGGACTGGGCGGAATAATCAAAATCGTTTAATCATTGGCTCTAACGATGGTTTGATCAATATTATTCGCGCCGAAAAAGATAGTATTCGCCCACAAGGGGGAAGCAATTCTCCCGTTGCAAGAGGGGAGCGTGAAAAAGCATTTTTAGTCGATACCATTGCGCAACAAAATGAATTAGATAACGTGCTCAATATCTCGTACAATCATAAATTCTCTATGGATGGTAAAAATCATCTCTTTGATTACCTCTACGCTCCTGCCGATTTATATAATGCAAGCGCCGACGAAATCAAGCTCTATGGTCTCTCCCTTTCTATGCAAGGTGCGGGCGGTAAAGGGCTTGTTGTAAACTCGATTACACCTCAAGGCAATATTAAAGGGTTTCTCTATATCGATACCAACACCCCGGGGTTTGAAGACTTAGGTTATACTCTGACCGACCCCGATTTTACTGCGACAACCACCCTTTTATCCGATGGATCGCCCTATCGCACAGCCACCATTGTCCTTGGGAATGGGTATGGTAGTAAAAGTGACCGAAGCGTTGTATATATCTTAACGATCGACCCCGAAAGCTCAACCTCACCCATCGCCGATCTACAACGCATCTATCTTAATAAAGCAAGTAGCGAATTTAGTGGCGGTGCTGGCTCACCAGCCCTTCTCACAAGCCAAGCAGATGTTGGAGGAAAGCAATATTCCGTAATCGATGCCATTTACGTTGGTGACCTTAAAGGGGGGTTATATCGAATCACCTTCCCTGATCGGGATATTACCACTTACCGTTATGGCAAACCCAAGGTTGTGAAGATATTCCAAGACCCCAACAATCATCCCATTCACGCTCAACCGACCGTTGCAAAAGACAGTCGAGGGCAAACTTGGGTCTTCTTTGGAACCGGATTAGCGGCACGTACTAGCGATAAATATACTCAAGATACCTTCCATTATTATGGTCTGCGTGACGATGTGGAAAATAGTGCCGATCGAATCTATTCAAGTGAATTGCTCGTACAGAAAATGACACGAAAAATCGCCTCAAAAGTAGGCTCTAGCTTTAGCGGGGTTTCAAATGAATATACGGTTCAATTTGAAAATAACATGCCTGGAAGTCTCTTAAGCGATCAATATCGTGGATGGGTACTCCCCTTAAAAACGGCAGACGAAATCAGTCGTGGCGAGCGCATTATCTCCCCTTCGTTCTACTTCACTAAATCGCCCGGCGTGATCGGCATTCGAACATGGGGAATCATTCCCGCTACCGACGCTCTTGAGGCAGATGACCCCTGTTTAGATGATCGAAATATATCAAAACTGCTCTTTTTAGATATGTGGACTGGCAATCAAGCCAAAAACTCTAATGGCAATCTTGTTACAGGTTATTCCAGTGAAGATGGACTCTACGGTGAGGCACAAGGGAAAGATGTGATTATCGGCAATCCTTCCGGTGGCCGAGGCGATATGAGTTCTCCCCAACCTGAAGGAGGACCCGATTTTGGAGTTCCCATCTGTGAGTCTGGTGTTACAGCCAACACTCCTGGCAATCAAGAGATATGTCTTGAGCACTTTAACAGCGATGACACCTTATCGAAAGGCCGTCTATATTTGAGAAATATTTAACGGCCCAATAAGCGCATTTAAGACAATAAAAATCCCTCTGCTAGTTACCTAACAGAGGGATTTAAGTCTGGCGGAGAAAGAGGGATTCGAACCCTCGATACGCTATGAACGTATACCCGCTTTCCAGGCGAGCGCCTTCAACCACTCGGCCACTTCTCCTTTTACACAAGGGCTATAAGATACCCTATTTTTTATGAAACTACAACCTATCGGCGCCGATTTTAGCTTAGCCGTTGATCAGTTTTAAGGTTTTTGCATGAACCTCGGGCGT
Source organism: Ignatzschineria sp. RMDPL8A (assembly GCF_029815055.1). Lineage (NCBI taxonomy): Bacteria > Pseudomonadati > Pseudomonadota > Gammaproteobacteria > Cardiobacteriales > Ignatzschineriaceae > Ignatzschineria > Ignatzschineria sp. RMDPL8A. Next base: position 61,093 of record NZ_JAPPWA010000001.1, read on the forward strand.
TGCCGCTAAAATACTGCTGGTTTCAAGAGAGAGTTTGTCCCCTTCTAAGGTGGTCACGACCCCGCCCGCTTCTTCCACAATGATTGAAAGTGCGGCAATATCGAGAATATTGACATCGGATTCCACAATAAGGTCGAGTGAACCTTGCGCTAATAGATGATAGTGCAGGAAGTCACCAAATCCGCGTGTTGAGTTCACTTGTTTGATGAGTTCGCCATAATTGTTCCAGCGAGCTGAGTCTTGCGCAAGCGATTTCAAGTTCCCCGATGAGAGTACGACGTTTGAAAATTCGGTAATATCGCTCACCGACAGGCGCTCACCATTTTCACGGAATGCTCCTTCGCCTCGCACCGCATAAAATTGCTCACCATTATTAAACGACGGCGCCGTTGAGACTCCTAAGATAATCTCCCCTTTATACATGAGCGCAATTTGGCATGAGAAAAACGGACGGCGACGCACAAATGCTTTGGTGCCATCGATCGGGTCAACGAGCCATACATAATCGGAATCGATGTTCGATTTACCCTCTTCCTCCCCGAAAAATCCGTGGTCTGGAAAGTGCTTAGAGATATGCGCACGAATCGCCTGTTCTACCGCGACGTCCACTTCGGTAACGGGCGTCATGTCTGCTTTGATGGTAATCTTAAATGCATTTTTATCATATTCAGTTGCAATAATATTACGGGCAATGGATGCCGCTTCTTTTGCGCACTCTAAAAATTTTTGCATAGCTCTCTAGCCTTTTTTCTCTCATAGAATAAATAACAATTATAGAAATAATGCTCTAAAGAAAGGGGACTTAATCAGAGTCAAGCTCGGCCCGATTAACTCTTAATTTCTTATGCATTTTCTTAAAAAATAGTCTATCATGGTTAAATCAATATATACATAGAGCAGACCGCGTCGGCCAATTTTTATTGTATGTTTTAGCTTTTAAACAAAGGAACCGTTTTATGTCATCGATCTCTTTTTCTATTGCCCCAGATGTCTCACCACAGCGTCTCCCTGGTTGGCATTTGTTCAGCAGCTGGCTCCAACGCAAAACAGGCGAAGGAATCAGTGTATTGGAGTATATTTCGTTTGATGATCAAAAGCAGGCATTACTCGACGGTAAAATCGATCTTCTTTATGCAAACCCGTATGATGCGGGCTGGTTAATTCGCGAACAAAAATTTATTGCACTTGCACAGCCAGCGTCGGATGTTGCGGAAGTGACCATCGTCACTAAAAAAGGTGGCGATATTACAAAGGTTGAAGATCTGCAAACGGATCTTAAAGTCTCTGCAGCAATGAACGCAGACCTTCGTACCTTAGGTACTATCCTGCTTGAACCTGCAAACTTAACCAAAGATGACATCACGTTTATCGATACATCAAACCACATTTTAGCGATTAAAGAGCTCTTAAAAGGCAACTCGCAAGTGGCGATGCTTCCAACGGATATCTATCGCGGTTTAAGTAAAATTGTTGCAAGCCAATTAGAGAGCTTAGTGGCAACAGAACCTGAAGATATCGCAACGGTTGCTCACTGCTTTGTGCTTTCACCCGCGTTTGCAGAAAAAGCAGAACTCCTAAAAGAGACGCTTCGCACCATGCATGAAGATGATAATGGTAAATCAGTATTAGAAGACTTAAAAGTGGATCACTGGAAAATTTTAGACAGTGAAGACGACATCACCTTTATGATCGACCTAATCTATACCTTACAGATTTAATCGAACACACGATTTTCGTGTACAAGATGCCAAGAGCCATTGAGTAATCAGTGGCTCTTTTTTTATGCCTCAATCTATCCGTCGATAAAAAATCAATGGGCAATAAAAAAGCGATCTCTAACCAGTAAAACTGACTACGATCGCTTTTTATAAATCTGATGGAGCTAATTAATCGCGCTCTAACATCGGGAAGCCCATCTTTTCACGAGCCGCATAATAGCTCTCTGCCACCGCACTTGCCATCTTACGCACGCGTAAAATATAGGATTGTCGCTCGGTTACCGAGATCGCTTTACGCGCATCAAGTAAGTTAAACGCATGAGAGGCTTTGAGCACCATCTCATAGGCGGGGAGCACTAAATCCACCGCAAGTAGACGCCCCACTTCCCCTTCATAAAAGGTGAAGGATTTAAAGAGATAATCGGTATCGGCATGATTAAAGTTGTAATCCGATTGCTCCACTTCATTTTGATGGAACACATCGCCATAGGTAATTTTACCAAAAGGTCCATCGGACCAAACCAAATCATAGACACTTTCAACGCCTTGAACGTACATCGCAAACCGCTCAAGCCCATAGGTGATCTCACCGGTAACCGGCTTACACTCTAAACCGCCCGCTTGTTGGAAATAGGTAAATTGGGTTACTTCCATTCCGTTTAACCACACTTCCCAACCAAGTCCCCACGCGCCAAGCGTTGGTGATTCCCAGTCATCTTCCACAAAACGAATATCGTGCGTTTCAGTATCGATGCCAAGCGCTTCAAGCGAACCTAAATAGAGCTCTTGAATATTGTCCGGTGAGGGTTTAATCACCACTTGGAATTGATAGTAATGTTGCAAACGGTTCGGGTTTTCCCCATAGCGGCCATCGGTCGGGCGGCGTGATGGCTGAACATACGCTGCTGCCCATGGCTCAGGCCCAAGCGCGCGTAAAAAAGTGGCTGAGTGGAATGTTCCCGCGCCCACTTCCATATCGTACGGTTGTAAGACTGCACAGCCTTTATCCGCCCAATATTGTTGTAGCGTTAAAATGATCTCTTGAAAGGTATTATTTTTCATCTTGCTTTTCTATTTCTTCAGTCTCTAAAAATGGGTCATCTTCAGGAAGATCATCCTCCTCAAAGATCATGTTCTCTTGCTGTTTATAGCGCGTTAACGGTAACGCACTCCCCTCACGAAAGCGTAGCTCACGTTGAGGAACAGGAATCTCAATATCAAACTCGCGGAGCGCATTGTCGATCGCCCACATATAGGCCGCACGAACGCCATTAGGCCGTTTTACCGCACGGGCCGTGAGCCACACCACCAGCTCAAATTCATAATAAAATTCGGCAAAATTGGTGAGCCATACTGCAGGGTTTCGTCCGGGAATCCCTTTTAAGGTATGCGGAAGCGCTTCTGCCGCCGCTAAAACTGCCTCGCGCACCAACTCTTTATCGGTTCCATAGGCCACTTTAAACGGATAACGCATCCGGCGATGGGGCTCTTTTAAGGTCCAGTTCATCATTTTTGTGTTGATGAGCTCGGAGTTTGGAATCACGATATCGACATTATCATTATCGCTAATGATGGTAGCGCGCACGTTAATCTCTTTCACCTCGCCCCACAGCCCGCGATCTTGCAGCTCGATAAAGTCACCGACTTTAATGGATCGCTCAAAGAGCAAAATCAGACCTGAGACAAAGTTATTGACGATCGATTGTAACCCAAAACCGAGTCCGATCGCCAATGCCCCCGCCACTAATGCAAAATTAGTGAAGTCGATGCCGATCGCGGTGAGTGCATATAAAAATCCAAATAAAATGACGCTGTAATAGAGGAGTCGCCCGACAATATAATAAGCCGGAAGCTTCTCATCGCCACGCTTATTCCCGATACGGAACAGAATTTTATTGAGCCAAAACGCCACCCACCAACAGACAAATACAATCAGTAAAAATTGCGCAAAACTGAGCGGAGTGATCGGCGTATCGCCCACTTTAAAGAGCGCAGTACGCAGTAGCTGTTTAGTATTGCGCCAACCGTAACTGAGCGTACTTTTGGTGCGATTAATCCAATTGAAAAAGGGCCCTTGATAGCTCAAGAGCTGCTTTTCAATAATGCTCGAGAGGAAATGAACGTCCGCCATCTCCGTCTGTAATTTTTGCAGCAGTACCGACGTTTCCTGCACTAAGACTAAACGATCTTTCGCAATGCTCGCTAAAAATGTATTGTGATCGGTGCTGCCTTTCGATTCCACATCGGCTAAAAAGGTGTTTGAATTAGCTCGCTCGAGCTCATTTTGATTAAACCAATCGCGCCCGACCACGGTAATCTCTTGGAGTTTGCGCTGCCGATCTGATAGCCGTTTTTGAATGCGCTCCACATCGAGCGTCTCATCTTTCGCTAAAAGACTGAGGGAATCGAGCTCATTGAGATAGATATAGAGCCGCGTCTCAAGCACCGCAAGATTGATCTTCTCTTTAAGGGCTTGCTGATTACGAAGACGCATTACCGCTCGATCTTCCGCCGTCTCTTCAGGGGTCAATAATACTTGAGATTGCGCACGGAGAAGCCTCGTATTGGCTTCCTTTAATTCGCGCTCAAGACGCGTGGCTTCTTGCTTTAACGCTGTACGCTCATCTTCGGTAAAAACGAGCCGTTCAACCGCGCCATCACGAAGTTTTGAGGCTTCAAGCAAACGATTTTCCTCAATCAGCAGATTTTTCCGCTGAATGCGTAACCGCTCATCGATGAGCGCAACTTCCGTCTGCTGTAAAATAATCGCGAGCGCCTTATCAAACCGCCCTGCCGCATTGCTCGGAAGCTCGATAAACGACACCATCAGACTGTTGAGCTGACGGCTCAATTCACGATATTGCTTCTCTTGATCGCCAATATCCTGCTTAGTGCGATTGACCTGCGTCTGTACTTCCCGCTCGTGGTGAATCACCGCCATAAGATCGGACAAGTTGTAGTGATCTTTGATCATCTCTTTAGGAGGCGCAATGGGATTATCACGAGTTTTTAGGGTGACGTAAGCGGCAAAGTTCGCTTTTAAATGGGAGATTTGCGAGGTATATTTTTGCTGCTCCGCTTCCCCAACGAGCGCCACTTGATTATCGATCCGCTCTAAAAATGCATCAATGCGTTTTTGTAATTCTTCCCCTTCGGCGAGCTCAAAATATTGCCACCACGCCGCGGTTAAACGAACGGGATCGGGAAGCTCTTGTTCAGAATTATTCGTTTGCGAGGAGAGACCGCCCTGGATCACACTGTTTAAGGGGTGCGTCTGCGCGCCAACCCCAGACAGCGAGACAGTGAGCATGATTAAAATCAGCCCCAAATATCGATAAATCGGATATTGTCTGCCCATGTGTCCCCTTATTATTTAAGACCCGTTATTATGATCGCCCGCGATCGCACTCGCAGCATAATATATTTTGCATATATTAAGCCCGCACCTTAGAATAGTACCCACCATTATATAGTTTTAAAGGAATTTTTGTGACGGAAAACGAAAAAAAATCTCCGACAATTGAGGCGCAACTGACGCAGCTCGCGGAAATTGTGGAAAAACTAGAAAATGGCGATCTTAGCTTAGAAGATTCGCTAACCTATTTTGAACAAGGGATTGCGCTCACAAAAGCTTGCCACGGCACGCTTGAAGCAGCGGAAAAAAAGATCCAACAACTGACCGATGAACGTGCGCGCGACGACGCATAAATTGTAGACTGAAATTACGAAACCGATGACCTTATTAACGCCTTGGCTCAATGAGCAGCTAGCTGCATTTGAAGTAGAGTTTGACCGATATTTAGCGTCCATTGACGCGCCGAAGAATCTAAAAGAAGCGATGCGTTATAGCGCCTTAAATGGCGGGAAACGGCTCCGTCCAATGCTCTTAATCGCGGCCGGTCATCTCTCCGGTGCTGATGCAAAAATTCTCTATCCATTAGGTATGGCAATTGAGATGATTCACGCTTACTCGCTCATTCATGATGATCTTCCGGCGATGGATGATGATTCACTCCGCCGCGGGAAACCCACTTGTCACATTCAATTTGATGAAGCCACCGCCATTTTAGCGGGCGATGCATTATTAACGGAAAGTTTTGTGATTTTATCCCATCTTGAAGGCATTTCGGATAGCGCGAAAATCAAGCTCATTCAGCTCTTTTCCCATTCGGCGGGAGCCTCTGGCATGGTGGGCGGGCAGATGATGGATTTGGAAGGTGAAGAGCGTAAAATCACCTCCGATGAGCTCGTTGCGATCCACCGTTTAAAAACTGGTAAACTAATTAAAGCCTCGATTCTTGCGGGCGCGATTGCCGGTAATGCCGATGAGAAAACCCTCATGCATTTAACGGAATTTGCCGATAATATTGGCCTTGCGTTTCAGGTAAAAGATGACATTTTAGATGTGACCGGCACCTCCGAAGAGCTTGGCAAAACCGCGGGCAAAGATCTTGAACAAGAAAAATCCACCTACGTCACACTGTTAGGTTTAGAGAAAGCGACCACCATTTTAGATGAATTGATTGATAAGGCGTTCGCTAATTTGAATGCGCTCGGCGAGAAAAACGCGCCGCTTCTCAATCTCACCGCCTATGTGGTCAAACGTAATTATTAAGGCAAACTATGGACAGATATCATTATTTAGACCAGATCGACACTCCTCAGGATCTTAAGAAATTAACTGTCAAAGAACTTAAAACGCTCACGGAAGAATTACGTCAATTTTTGATCGATAGCGTCTTAGCGAGCGGCGGACATTTTGCTTCTGGCTTGGGCGTTATTGAATTAACGGTCGCGCTACACTATGTCTTTAATTCGCCGGCAGATCCGATTATTTGGGACGTAGGCCATCAAGCTTATCCCCATAAAATCCTCACCGAGCGTAAAAACAAAATTAACACCATCCGGAAAAAAGGTGGCCTTGGCCCCTTCCCCTCTCCGTTTGAAAGCCCCTACGATGCCTTTGGTGTGGGTCATTCGTCTACGTCCATTAGTGCCGCCCTTGGAATGGCAATTGCCGCGCATGAGCTTGGGCATGAAGAAAAACAGATTATTGCCGTCATTGGCGATGGTGCACTCACCGCCGGGCAAGCCTTCGAAGCGCTCAATCACGCCGGCGACCTTAAAGCGAATATGCTGGTTATTTTAAACGATAACAATATGTCGATTTCGCCAAACGTTGGTGCACTCAACAGCATGTTAACGCGAACCCTTTCCAATCCGATACTGCAATCGGTGCGTACTGAAGGGGCAAAAATCCTTAAAAACCTTCCCTTTAGTAGCGCGGCAAATATTGCTCGTAAAACGGAAGAACATCTCAAAGCCTTTGTGGAAAATGAGAGCACCATCTTTGAACAATTTGGGTTTCAATATTTTGGGCGCATTGACGGGCATGATCTTGAAACGCTCGTCAGTACCCTTCAAAACCTTCGCCATAAAAAAGGGCCTAAATTCCTTCACATTACGACGAAAAAAGGGAAAGGCTATAAGATCGCCGAAGATGAGCCGGTGACCTATCATGCGGTGTCAGGTAAAAAACCGAGTGTTCCTACCGAATCAAAAGACGCACCAAAACCGGTCGATCACGCGAAAAATTATACTCATGTTTTCTCAGAGTGGCTCTGCCATATGGGCGAGCGTGAAGCGGATCTTGCGGCGATTACCCCGGCAATGTGTGAAGGGTCAGGCCTCACGGAATTTAGTAAGCGCTTCCCCAATCGATATTTTGATGCCGCCATTGCTGAACAGCATGCGGTAACGCTCGGGGCGGGAATGGCGATTCAAGGGCTGCGCCCAGTGGTTGCGATCTACTCTACATTTTTACAACGAGCCTATGATCAGCTCATTCATGATGTGGCGATTCAAAATCTTCCCGTGGTGTTTGCGGTCGATCGCGCGGGCATTGTCGGCCCTGATGGCGCAACTCATGCCGGTACCTTTGATATGGCGTACGTGCGCTGCATTCCCAATATGATGATTATGGCACCGAGCAGTGAGAAAGAGTGTTACCAAATGCTCACCACCGCCTTTTATGCCAACGCACCTGCCATGGTTCGTTATCCTCGCGGGAAAGGGATTGGCGCAGAATATGATCCCAATGATTTTACGACGCTCCCCATCGGGAAAGCGAACGTAATTCATGAACGCTCAAATATTCTTGTGATCGGCGTTGGAGCGATGCTTCCCCTTGCCACCGAAATTGCCGAGCATTTTAATGGATCACTAGTTGATCTCCGTTTTGTTAAACCCCTTGATTACGACACTTTAACGCGCATGGCTCGCGAGCATGATCTCATCATTACCATTGAAGATGGCTCCATTGCAGGTGGCGCAGGATCGGCGATTAGCGAACTGCTTAATGAAGCGCGAATCTATAAACCGATAAAACATTTTGGCATTAGCGACCACTTCCCTGAGCATGGCGAGCGCGAAGAGATTCTCCACGATTACGGACTCCATAAAGCCGGACTCGTGGAAGAGATCGATCAGATCATTGTCGAACTATCGCCTTCTAAATAAATTCCGCTAAGTAAAAATTCTAGCAATAAAAAAGCCACTCGCGCGATCATCGGGAGTGGCTTTTTATTTAAATCTCTTATTTAAAACTTATTTCTAAATTTACGACCTATTAAAGCGATGCAAGCACTTCATTTTGTTTGGCAATAATGTCGCGAATCCCTTTATCCGCAAGCCCTAAGAGCGCGGTCAATTCATCATATTTAAACTCATTGAGCTCTGCCGTTGCTTGGATTTCGATAAACCCGCCATTACTATTCATCACAACGTTCATATCCGTATCCGCTGCACTGTCTTCTGGATAATCAAGATCAAGCACCGGAACACCTTGATAGACACCGACCGATACCGCTGCAATTTGGCTTTTGAGCGGATTTTCAGGCAATGCGCCATTTTTAACGAGTGCATTTAATGCCATCGCAAGAGCAATATAACTGCCGGAAATCGCCGCTGTACGCGTACCGCCATCGGCCTGCAATACATCACAGTCAAGCGTAATGGTGTGCTCGCCTAACCCTTCCAAATTAACCGCCGCACGCAGTGAACGGCCGATCAGACGCTGAATCTCTTGAGTGCGCCCGCTCTGTTTACCGCGCGCCGCTTCACGATTGGAACGGCTATGAGTTGAACGGGGCAACATGCCATATTCCGCCGTAATCCAGCCCGATCCCTGCCCGCGTAAAAAAGGAGGCACACGCTCTTCAACCGATGCCGTGCAGAGCACTTTGGTATTCCCAAAACAGCTCAATACCGAGCCTTCGGCATGCATTGTGAAATTAGGAATAAATTCTAATGACCGCATTTCATCGGCGTTACGTCCTGATGGTCTCATAGTGTCTCTCTCTTTTTTGAAATAAATGAAGCGATAATAATGTAATGCCTCCGCACGCGATGCTCAATAAGAGCCGGACGGAGGGCAAATCTCTACTCTATTATGAGCGAAATATCGCGGGAATCAATTCCGATATTGAATCGATAATGGTAAGGGGGGATTCTGTTTTAAGTTGCGCAGGCGTATGAACGCCGTAAGAGACGCCGATCGAATCCATCTCGATGGTGCGCGCCATTTTAAGATCAAAGGTGGTATCGCCAATCATCACCGCCTCACTCACATCAAGCTGAAGTTCATCTAAAATCTCTTCGAGCATTAATGGCGAGGGTTTGGATGCCGTTTCATCGCCGGTACGGGTAGTGATAAAGAGATCATGAAAATGTGGATTACGCTTAAAAACCGTATTTAGGCCACGGCGGGATTTCCCTGTGGCAACGGCTAATTTTAAGCCTTCCTGATGGAGCATCTTAAGCACATCGAGCGCGCCATCAAATAGCGTCTCTTTATGTTGATTCGCAAGCGAGATCTCCACAAAGGTATCGACCATTTTTTGGTACGTCTTTGCATCACGCTCAGGATAGAGAATGGGAAATATTGTAGATAAATTTAACCCCACTAGCTTCAAGATTGCCTCGTCGCTTGGTGGGGTCAAATTAAGAATTTCAGTTGCGTCTTGCATATTACTGACGATGGTCGAACTTGAATCATTCAAGGTGCCATCCCAGTCAAAAATAACGCATTTATAGTGAGTCATCCTATTAAAATATCCTAATTTTAAATATGATGGTTGCTCTATTCTTTAGAAGGATCGCTTACTTTCCGCGGTAAACAATACGACCTTTTGTGAGGTCATAGGGTGTTAACTCAACTTTTACGCGGTCACCGGTTAAAATACGGATGTAGTTTTTACGCATTTTACCAGAGATATGAGCTGTAATAACATGGCCGTTATCCAGTTCTACTCTAAAACTTGTGTAAGGAAGTGTTTCAACAACCGTTCCTTCCATTTCGATATGATCTTCTTTTGACATATATCCTTCTATCTTTTGTTCTAAAATTAAATGGTCGGGACAGCAGGATTTGAACCTGCGACCCCTTGCACCCCATGCAAGTGCGCTACCAGACTGCGCCATGCCCCGCCAAAAAATCGATGTTAAGTATAACCCACTACTTATTAATTTGCAACTCAGGAATATATTCTTCACCTGCCTCTTTTACAAGACCTCCTCCGAGCGCCGCATAAAGCGCGATGCCATTAAGGATTTTCTGATGATAGGTGGTTAGAAGCGCTTGGCGGGCACTAAAGAGGCTTCGCTGTGCGTCTAACACATCAAGGTAGTTGGCAATTCCATTATTATAGAGGGTCTCTGCAAGATTTAACTGTTCGGCAGTGGTATTGACTAAGTTTTTCTGTGCGAGAAGCTGTTTTTCAAGCGGTTTAAGTGAAACAAGCCCATCAGCTACTTCTCTAAAAGCCGTTTGAATCGTTTTCTCATAATTAACCACGGCACTATTTTGACGAACGTACGCTAAATCGAGATTCGATTGGATTTTACCCCAATTGAAAATCGGCATTGTGAGTGATGGGGTAAAATTCCAACCACTTGTCGCCGATGAGAAAAGATCATCAAAGTGCTCTGAGCTTGATCCGACTGTCGCGGTGAGTGAAATGCTCGGGAAGAATGCAGCGCGCGCGGCACCAATATTGGCATTTGCGGCACGGAGCTGATATTCAGCCGCCATCACATCTGGGCGAAGCAATAATACCTCCGAAGGAAGACCTGCAGGCACACCGATTAAGAACGAATCACGCACCGATAACCCTTTAGGAAGATTGGTCGCTTTCACACCGACTAATTCATACAGCGCATTATTTGCAACCGCTAAACTACGCTCATAGACCGCAACTTGAACGTTTGCTGAATGCACCTGACCGAGCGATTGGGCAAGATCAAGGTTATTGGCAATTCCCGCTTCAACTTGCTGTTTAACCAAATTATAAGACGCTTGGTTTGAACGGAGTGTGTTGCGTGCGAGCGCTAATTGCTCTTCGGCTAACACTTGTTCCGCATAGCTACGGGCGATCTGTGAAATAAGGGCGATCTGCGCTGCTTTTTGCCCCTCATAGGTGGCTAAATAGGTATTGAGCTGTGCATCGGTCATCGATTTTACTCGACCGAAGAAATCAAGCTCAAATTGGCTGATTCCCGCATTAACGTTGTAACCACTATTGATTACTGATTGCCCATTTGGATTCTCACCCGATTTTGAACGAGATTTCGCACCACTAGCATTAATCCCCGGTAAGCGCTCACTCTTTTGAATGCCATAGGCTAAGCGCGCGGCTTCCGTATTAAGGAGTGCCGTTTTTAGATCGCGGTTATTATCGAGCGCAAGCTCAATGTAACGATGAAGACGCGGATCTTTAAAATACTCTTTCCAACCGATCTGATAGGCCATCTTTTGCGCTTGCTTTTCCATCGCCTCAGCCGCTGGAAACTGATCATCCACAGGCATGCCTGGACGCTCATATTCAGGGGCTAATGAACAGGCCGCTAAGACTAAAGGGGTTCCCATGTACAGTAGTAATTTCTTCATAGCGTATTAATTTTCTCCATCGTTCCGCAAGCAGTGTCTAAACCTCTCAGAGAGTCGGTTTTTCTGAGAAATTGCGCTCAATTCAGCGCGTTTTGTAAACGTAATATTATAACGATTGACAACCTAGTTGTCATCTTTTTCTTCACAACTTTACTATTAATATCATCTAATTTAAGCTCATCTTATCAATAATCTAATGATCGCTCCAACCTATTTCAGCGAGAAACGAGGGCTTTTTCAAGTCAGTTTTGGATAAATGTAAAAATTCAATAAAATTTTCGAAAAAAAAGGGCCGATTTGCTATAATCCCCCTTTGATAAACTCTCAATACAGAAGGGGCTATTCAATATGAATCAGTATCAAGCCAACAAAATCTTAATTGTTCACAGCAACCATCAAGAGGGTCAAAAAATTGCACGGGTTTTGCGCAATTTAAACTACTTCTCTGAAGTGTTGCAAATCAATCACGTGGAGGCCGATGCGGCAACGCTTCCTAAAGGCATTATCACCGATAATCCTGACGCCATTCGCGAACTCTTTGCTACTGAAAAAATTACCGTCCCTCCTACCTTTAACATCGCGTCTCTCGACATCTCAAGCGATGACACTCAAGCCTCTCTTGAAACATTCCTCAAAAATGATGCAAAAGCTGACGCCGTTTGGACGCTCGAAAATGTGGTCGATTTCAACATCAACGACATTCGCGAACAAGTGGGCGATGAAGAGGTTATTTTAGGGCTTTCTGGCGGCGTTGACTCATCGGTGGTAGCAGCGCTTATTCATAAAGCGATCGGCAAACAACTGACCTGTGTCTTTGTTGATACCGGCCTCCTTCGCTTAAATGAAGGCGATATCGTCATGGAAACCTTTGCGAAAAACATGGGGATTCATATTATCCGTGTCGACGCTGAAGCGCGCTTCTTAGAGGCCCTTGCTGGGGAATCCAATCCTGAGAATAAACGTAAAATTATTGGTGAGCTGTTCATCCGTATTTTCGAAGAGGAATCCCGTAAACTTCCAAGCGCTAAATGGCTTGCACAAGGCACGATCTATCCGGACATTTTAGAATCACTCAATACAAAAGATGGGGTTGCGGTAAAATCACATCATAACGTTGGCGGTCTTCCTGAAGAGATGGATCTCCAATTATTAGAGCCATTAAAATCCCTCTTTAAACATGAAGTACGCGAACTCGGTGTTCATTTAGGGCTTCCTAAAGAGATGGTGTATCGCCATCCCTTCCCAGGACCAGGCCTTGGCGTTCGTATCGTTGGCGAAATTAAAAAAGAATACGCCGACATTTTACGTTTAGCGGATGATATCTTTATCCAAAATCTTCGTAAAGCGGGACTTTATGATAAAGTCTCACAAGCGTTTGCAGTATTTATCCCGGTAAAATCCGTGGGCGTTGTGGATAATAAACGCGTTTACGCACACGTTATCGGCCTTCGTGCCATTGAAACCGTAGACTTTATGACGGCGCGCGCAGCTCATCTGCCCTATGACTTTATTGAAGCGGTTTCAAATGAAATTATTGCAAAAGTCGACGGGGTATCTCGCGTTGTATATGATATTTCGAACAAACCACCTGCAACAATTGAGTGGGAATAATTTTCCGTGTATTATGGAAGCTTAAGTTTGAAATAGGAGAAAACGTAATGCGGGTAATTTTACTAGGAGCGCCAGGATCAGGTAAGGGCACTCAAGCAGAAAACATTGTAAACAAATATGGGATCACCCATCTATCAACCGGTGATATGCTTCGTTCAGAAGTTGCGGCAGGTACGCCACTTGGGTTAGAAGCGAAAAAAATCATGGATGATGGTCAATTAGTTTCTGATGAGATTGTCTTAGGCATGATCAAAAACCAAATTGAAAAGGCAGAAAATGGCTTCCTACTCGATGGTTTCCCTAGAAATATTAATCAAGCGCAAGCGCTCGATGAGTTACTTGAAGAAATTGGCGAGCCAATCCAAAAAGTAATCTATTTCGATGTACCTTTCGAAGTGATCAAAGAGCGTCTACTATCGCGTGGACGTTCAGATGACACCGAAGAGACCATTAAAAAACGTCGTAAAGTGTTTGAAGATGAAACCTTCCCTCTTGTTGACCACTATACGCGTCAAGGCAAGCTTCAAACCGTTGAAGGAGTGGGCGACATCGCAGAGATTGGTAAAACCATCATTGACGTATTAGCACCGCTTGCGGACTAATTGTTTGATACTTGATATCTATCGGTTTGCTGATCACTTAAATATTCAAAATTAAGCAAATAACGTATCATAAAGGCTACTCCTCCTCTGGGCGAGTAGCTTTTTTCTGTCTAGCAATTTTTATTAATGAACGGCGCTGTGCGCTACCATTTCAGATGATTTAGAGATTTTATATGAATAACAAACGACTATTCGCCATCGTAGGATCGGTACTTTTTGCCGGGCTTTCGGTCTATTATGCAACGCCCGTCTTCGCGCCTCAGATTGAAGAGCCGGCTCGCACCCCTTTCTGGGAAGTCACTGTTGAACCCAACCTCAATAGCCCCACGGTCTTTAATACGACGCTCAACAAAAGCACCATTAAAGATGCGATCCGTACCTTTGGCAATCGTCTAAGCCTCTCCATCTTTGAAGAAAAAGGGAAACTGACCTTAGAGGGCTATTTTAGAGAGACGCTTGCAGGGGGATTATCTGGCCGCGTTGCTTTTACTCCTGAAAAGGATGAGGCACTCTTTAGAGAACTCATTAGCTATCTCGAACCTCATAAACGCTCAACCTCTGAGCGCACAATCTATGATCTTCCTAAAGAGATGCAAGAAAAAGTCGAGCATCTTAAAGTCACAAGTCTTGCCTTCATTCCACTTGCTGTTCAAGTAAAAGAGGAAGATATCCTCCGGAATTTTGGCCCGACTGATTATATCTTCGATGATAAACGGAACTCCATTACCCATTATCTCTACCCAGCAATCGGCGTCGATGCTACATTAGATCGTAGCGGAAGCAAAGCATCTTATATTCAATATAGCCCACTAGAGAGCTATCACGAGCGGATTATTGAGCCGCTATTACAGAACAAATCAATTATTAAACGTGAAGTCAAAAGTGATAAAACTGACAGCGCTGAGAGTTTTGAGAGTGCGCAGTAGTCTAATGACTTAATCCTTAAAACACTCTTCACTGAATCCCGTATCTATAGCCTCACTTTTAACGTGGGGCTTTTTTATGCCTGTCCGATATTAACAATAACTCCCTTGATTCTTCCGCCCTTCTCCCTTTCTCCATTTTCTCTCCACCCCCTACTTCCAGTCTCTCCCTTTCCCGCAGAGTGTTCGAAAGTCGATCAACTCAAACCCCGTAAAACAGACCGTTTAATCAACGCCTCAAATCAACTTGAGGGGATAAAAACGAAACTGACAAACCCAATTGTTAAAGTGCTAATCTTGCAAACTCCGCTAATTTCCCAAAGAAACTCGCCTCGCCGCCTGGAAGATTTTTTGTTCTCTGCCGAAACAGGTGATCAATTATAGCGAAGATTTAGATTACGTCAACCCCGATTGCAAAGAAAATCGAAAGATTGTCACAAATCCGCAATAAGACCATGATTCACCAAGGAAAGAATTTTGATGTTTTTATGAAAAAACTTAGCGGTTAGACGAAACACCCTGTAAACCCACCTCTCCCAATGATTCAAATCGCCTAGAAACTGGGCAAATATTTATAAAGCCCGCCGGCCAGACATAAAAAAAGCCACCCTCATCGGAAGGTGGCTCTCTTACTCTACTTATCGCTCTATCTATAGACTCTATATATAAAGGACTGAGATTCTCTTAATTAAAACTCATAACGGAGATCAAGCTTGATACGGGTATCGCGATATTTGTCCTTTCCTTTTGTGAAAGAGACACCGCCACTGATCGTCCAGTTATTCTCTAACTCAGTTTTCGCACCAAGCTCTAACTGATAGAGGTTTTTATTCCCAGCAACCGATGCGTTCGTTAAGTTCGTTTTCTCAAGCGATACTTCAAACGGTTTAGTGTTGTGGATATAGTTAAACTCTGCATACGGAGTCACTTGTCCATCAAACCATGCACGCTCATTAAAGAGACGCGCTCCTAAACGCAGCTGAACGTTTCCGCGATTCGTCGTGACTTTTGTTCCACGATTATCCGTATAATCATCCGCCTTCACGCCCATATAGGTAATTTGTGCTTGCGGTTGAAGTTTTAAGGTTTCGCTTAAATCAAACGCATGCCCTGCTTCAATCGATGCAATGATCCCGCGGCTATTGTACTTATTATTTTGATCTTTATAGTCGATGCTATTGCGCATAAAGACATATTGCGCCCATGCATCTAAATAGCTATGCTCATCAAAATTGTATGTACCGTAGAGTCCGAGCGCAAACCCGTGGCTGCTATGATCCGCTTTGAATCCACGCGCATGGTTTTTCGTATTCCCATCACTGTATCCGTAAGCGATCATCACCCCAGCGTTGTACTCTTGCTTATCAAGAAGGTCTTTACCTAAATGGATCGTATAGTAATCCACCTTACTCTCAAGCGCGCTACCTAAATCCGTACGATATTTACCGAACGATGCTTTCGCGTGCATCCACACCCCTTCATATTCAGGAAGGTATTGGCGATCATGATATTTAAGCTCAAACATAATATTGCCTAACACATGATTTGCAAGATACGCGCCCACCTCAGGTGAGTATTGTCCGCTCTTATCGACTGGTTTAGCTGGCTCTTGTGGTTCATTCGGGTTAACAGGTTCAACTGGCTCTACTGGTTCAACTGGCTCTACTGGTTCAACTGGCTCTACTGGTTCTGCTGGCTCTACTGGTTCTGCTGGCTCTGCTGGCTCTGCTGGCTCTGCTGGCTCTGCTGGCTCTGTTGGCTCTGCTGGCTCTGTTGGCTCTGTTGGCTCTGTTGGCTCTGTTGGCTCTGTTGGCTCTGTTGGCTCTGTTGGCTCTGTTGGCTCTGTTGGCTCTGTTGGCTCTGTTGGCTCTGTTGGCTCTGTTGGCTCTACTGGCTCTGTTGGCTCTGTTGGGTTTTCACCACCACCGATAGGATCACCTCCAGGATTGCCTGTATGAGGAACGTATTCATTCACTAAATACCAGCTATTTGTCCCTGCATCAAAACCATTAGTGTTTTTACGGCCTTCAAAAATATACTCAACCCCACCATCGGTGACAGCGCCTTTGTGTGTCAATTCAAAGTTCGAAGCATCCCCTTCAACGTTAACCAGCAAAATCCCTTTTTTAGTAATTAATTCAGGATTAAATATCTCTTCAATTTTAACTTCACTGGTTCCGTTAGCATCACCCTTAACGATCATCAAGTTTTTGTTTCCGTCAGTAGTTAAAGGATTAGCTTCTTCTTGACCGGTTGCGTTGACTTTACCGAAATGGAGCGCACTTCCTTGGCCCCCCACATAGTTCCCTTCAACCGTTAAAACGCCATACGACTTGCCATAGTCGGTCGCGTTACCGATATGGACACTGCCTTGGTTATTTAAATTACTGAGTGTTGTATTTCCATTTGCATGGAGCATAGCCGCCTGACCAACATTAATAGTACCTTTACGCGCATCATCACTAACTTTAATACCTTCAAATACAACAATAACATCTTCATTTAAGTTCAAATCGCCAAGCAATGTGTTGATTTGATCTTTTGTGAAAACCGCTTTTCCTGCATCAAAGTTAAATGAATGCTCTTCATCAATGCCGATTTCACCGTGAATCAGACTATCTGCACGAACATGCGCATCTGCAC
The DNA here is from genome assembly GCF_029815055.1 of Ignatzschineria sp. RMDPL8A. Lineage (NCBI taxonomy): Bacteria > Pseudomonadati > Pseudomonadota > Gammaproteobacteria > Cardiobacteriales > Ignatzschineriaceae > Ignatzschineria > Ignatzschineria sp. RMDPL8A. Next base: position 78,536 of record NZ_JAPPWA010000001.1, read on the forward strand.
CGCGAACAAAGAATTTGGCGTCTTCAGCTTTAAGATTAAGGCCACCATTAATATCAACCTCGCCTTTTGCATCGTATAACGCACCCTTTTCAAGGGTCACATCACCACTAACAATCAGCTCAGCATCGCGTTTAATGTCATAACGAAGCTTGGCATCTTCCGCAACCTCTTCTGTAGATTCAGAGGACTTGCCCGCAAGAACTTTCACATATTCATCATACGTTAAGCCGTGATGAAAACCATCTCCAGTAAATGCAAGGCGACCGCCCTCTTCCGAGCCATCACGATATGTGGCATCTGTCATTTTTGCATTTTCACCTAGCGTTAATGCCCCTAATGCCATCTGGCTTCCAGCAATCACCACATCGCTATTCGCACCGAATTTAAGATCAGCCACATCCACATTACTTGCCGCAATCACTAACTGTGCATTATTTAGATCAACCTTCTTACCTTCACCTTTAGCTGCAAATGTAGCACCTAAAAATGTACCTGATAATTGATCCTGCGCTGTTAAATTGCCTTCTACAGTGAGACTACTACCATGAATATCTAAACGACTTCCTGTGCCGCTATAAGTAATATCGTTCTTCGCAATAACCTGACTCTTCTGTAATGCATCCGCTTCTCCAACGCCCTGCACGGCTTTATTCTGAGTCTCTTCATCGATCTCACCCTCATAAGCTGGGCGACTATCGTGACGGAAATAGAGTCCGTCGGAAATGGTTAATTCAGCATTTTCTAATACCACATTGTCATTAAATGTTGCAGTAGACCCCTGTTCAACATGATGGAATGTCCGCGCACCATCATTTGTTTTAGCAACAAAATCACCGATTACATCTAAAGTTGAATTACCCGATACGCGCACACCCGCGCCATGCCCGGTAAAACTAATCCCCTCTTGAATTTCTCCCTGGGATTGACGACTTAAGGAAAGATTCGCATCGGTAAAGGTCGCTTTACCTTGAAGATCAAATGAGGCTTGATCCACCTGCATATTCAGCGTAAAACCTCCTCGATTATAATCTCCACCAATAAAGTTGGTTTCCTCTTCAACGATTAAATGAGCCTTGTTATCTAAGAATAGAGACCCGCCTGAAGGATCATTAGTGCGATTCTCAAGTCGTTTCGTCTCAACTCTCTCATACATGATATGACCTTCACCATGAACCTTAGAATCATACAGCTCCCATACTTTACCATTCCAAACATACTGACCATTCTCACTTGGAGTATAGTTTGCACTCTCAGTAAGAGTATAAAAATGAGAAACATCGGAATTCTCTTTATCTTCCACTAATTTCGTTGGAGGAGTAGCAGTATTTTCATCTATTTCCTTATCTGTCTCCTTATCTGTCTCCTTATCTTCAATCTTCTTCCACGCAACATGACGATCGATTTTCTGATGATCACCCGCTTCAAAAGTTAAATTTTTAACTGTTTCCGTACTGTGGATCATCACAGAGGTATAGCCTTCAATATTTAAATCATTACTTTGACCTAAGATATTTTTGTTGAAGTCCCCTTCATCTTTTCCACCAATATGCACAGATACGCCATGATTGATCTTTGTCGTACCAATGTAATCATTCCCTTCCTTAGAATTGGATTTAAGCGTCACACTACGGCCATAACGATCATCTTCACCTTTATGTAAAATCTCTCCATTGGGATCGAGCGCATGCGTCTCAGTATCACCTCTTACAAGCTCACCTCTTGAGTCTCTCAACAAGCCTGTCGCTTTCTCTTTTTTATACTTTACATTTGGCGCACTGATCTCAAGGGACGCATCACCTGTAATTTTTCCATTATAAAAAACGCCCGAGCTCTCATAGGTTTCATTGCCTGACTCATCGGTAATCTTTTTTAGCTGATGAAGATTGCGAATCTCTAAACGATCACCATGATCGATAATCTCTTCACCGGTCAGCTCTGCTTTCTCAAGAGGTGTTAACGGAATAGGCTTATCTTCTTCCGCCTGTGCCCCTGCTAGAGCGACTCCGAGTACTCCGGCAAGTAATGTGGCTTTTTGCGTACGCGACGATTTTGTCTTACGGTTTTTGTTGCCTAATTCTGAAACGGCCATCCAAGTGCCGAGCGCTTGATTCCAAACTACTTTAAATATTCTATTCACGACTTAAATCAATCCTAATAATTTATAACCAACAAATACTATTTTTGTTGACGGAAATCATCCTTGTATTTCCAGATTTATGCGCCAACCTAAAAAATTTCAGAGATTATAGTCATATGTTTGATTTTTGTCGATTTGTGTAAACAAATGTAATGATTAGATAATTCAATCGCACCTTTACATTCTGTATATCATTGTTTTTAATTGTATTAATGCCAAAATATCGCCTTTACATTGTCGAGAAAACAAAGTTGGCATGCTTTTTATAGTAATCAAAACAAAAAAACGCAACCTCAAAACATGAAGTTGCGTTTATGATCAATACTTATTTAAAAAACTTATTACAAAACTATATTATGAAGTTTTATATTATAACTGGCTGCAAAACTTAAATTTTGCAATTAAATCAATTCTTTAATGTTGCCACGAGTACCGCTTTAATGGTGTGCATTCGATTACCGGCTTGTGGAAATTGGATCGCTCTATCCGATTCGAAGACATCTTCCGTCACTTCTACACCATCGAGACCAAAAGTTTCATAAATCCATTCGCCGACGGTAGTTTCTCGGTTATGAAATGCAGGTAGGCAGTGCATAAATTTCACATCGGGGTTCCCTGAAGCATTTATTAATTCACTATTGATTTGATATGGAAGGAGTAAATCGATCCGTTCTTTCCACGCCGCTTCCGGTTCGCCCATCGACACCCAAACGTCCGTGTGTACAAAATCGACGCCTTTTACTGCCAATTTTGGGTCCTCAGTGAGCGTAATGGTCGCTCCGGTCTCTTTTGCAATCGCTTGACAGGTTTTTACTAACGCCTCTTCGGGCCATAAATTCTTCGGCGCACCGATGCGAATATGCATCCCTAATTTTGCCGCTAATACCAGATGAGAGTTCCCCATATTGTTACGCGCATCACCTAAATAAGCGTAGTGAATCTCTTCAAAAGGCTTATCGATATTCTCTTTCATGGTGAGTGCATCGGCGAGCATTTGTGTGGGATGAAATTCATCGGTTAGCCCATTATACACTGGCACACCGGCATACGCTGCAAGCTCATTTTCGATCACATCTTGGCTAAATCCACGATAAAGAATCGCATCGTACATCTCCCCAAGAACACGCGCCGTATCTTTCATCGATTCTTTATGCCCAATTTGCGAGCCTGAATCGCCAATATAGGTTAAACGCCCACCCTGATCATGCACCGCAACTTCGGTTGCACATCGAGTTCGAGTAGAGGTCTTTTCGAAAATTAACGCGACATTTTTCCCAATTAAATATTGCTCCTCACGGCCTTCGGCTTTAGCTTGTTTTAGCTCTGCCGCTAAGTCGATCAGATAGCGAATTTCGTCGGAGGTGAAGTCTAAAAGTTTTAGAAAGTGACGATTACGCAAATCATGAGACATACTCTGTTTCTCCTATATTGATGGTTGTGGTAAATAGCGAATCATTTAGTATAATCACATCAAATCAGAGAGTTCAATAATTTATTATAAAAGGGCGCTAGCGCTATGAAATCTATCCAAAAATTCTGCATGACCTGCCTCGTTTCCCCCGTCATTTTTAGCGTAAGTCACGCGTTAGATCTCCCCGAAACGATCGATCTTAAATTTACCGGCCCCTACGGCGTTCCCGCAAAAATGCACTTTAGCCACGATCATAAGACCTTTTCGATCGTCACTGAAGTGGCCATTCCCTTTAAAAATATGCGCTTTTCTTCCAAAGGCCTCATTAAAGAGAATGAACTCCTCCCCACAGAGTTTAGAGATTATCGTGGGGGCGAGCGCTATGCCTACGCCAATTATGATTATGGCAATCAAACCATCACTTACGGTAAGCGCGATGAGGTGAAAACGGCGAAACTTCTGCCCCAATCGAAAGATTTTTACACCCTTGCCTGGCAGATGGCGATCGATCATGGCGTGATGGAGGGGGTAATTCAGACTACCAATGGCAAAAAAGTCTATACGCGCACTCCGTTTGTCAAAATCGGCACGCTCGATCAGCGCATCAATCGGGTTTCCTATCAGGCTGATCATTATCAAAATGGCGAAGGCGATGATCGCATTGAGGTCGCGCTCCTACCAGAGAAACATTTCATCCCCTCACTCATTGTTTATTATGATAAAGGGAAGCGATATGAATTAAAATTGAATGATATTGATCTTGAGCCGTAGCATACATTTTACGAAATGGTATAATGAAAGTTCTGGTTTTATTTGCATTGATAAGGAGAATCAAATGAAAGCTAACATTGGTGGTATAGACCGCATTTTACGTATTTTAGTGGGCATCGTATTGATCGCGTTAACGCTTATGGGAACCATCGGCGTTTGGGGTTGGATCGGGGTTGTACCGCTTTTAACCGGTATCTTCAAGTTCTGCCCACTCTATCCGTTACTTGGTATCTCTACGGATAAAAAATAGTTTTCCCGCATAATCAGCAGCGGCGCTCTCGGTATCTTATCGGCAGCGCCGTTTTTATTGCCCGCGATCTGACAAATCGTCCCATCTTATAATAATGATATAATAGGGGTTTGTTTGATTATCAACCCGAGATAGGGGCTCACATCACCATGGTTTCATTTACTTATATCTGTACACGAATTTCGGCATTGTTCGGGAATAAAGACGATCTTTGCCGCATGGGAATCTATTATTATGAGGGGAATGAAGTCAAACGCGATCTAGACAGAGCCGCGCGCTACTTCAAAAAAGCCTCCGATAAGCACAATACCAAAGCGCTCTATTATCTGGGGCTAATCGAACTTGAACGCCTCACCGATGTACTCGAATACGCGCCGATCTTACGCTATTTTGAGCTCGCTCGAATCAGTGTTTTAAAAGCGGTCAATTCCATTAATGAGATTGAGAAAACGCTCTTTAATTTAGATAAATCGCCGGAAGTTGCGTCTACTCTCTTTAAAATCGGCTATATGTACGCCAACGATAGCAGCGTCCACCGTAATTATGAGAAGGCTGCACAATATTATAAACGCGCCGCTAGTTTCGGGAATTATCACGCTAAAAATCAGCTCGGACAACTATTATTAAAAGGCGAAGGCCGTGTTGAAGCGAATCGTGATAGTGCTTTTACCTATCTCTTTTCGGCGGCGCGCGATGGATTTAATCCCGCCAAAGAGACCTTAATCCACTATTTTAGTAACGATGAAACCCTCAATGAGCTAAAAACCCATCTCGATGAGCCCAATTTTGCCGCGATCTATGCCTCAATGCTCTACGATGGTCTCTATGTGGAATCAGATTTTGAAGGGGCGGAAGAGTATTTCCGCATTGCAGCTCGCGAACGCCATCCCGATGCGATTTTCCATCTTGGACTGATCTATAATGCTCGCGGGGATAAAGCTCGAGCAGAGGAATATTTCAGCCATGCCCGCTCACTCAATCACCTTGAAGCGCTCAATATGCTCGGCGCAACAGCGAATCAAGCAAACCCATAACATCATTATTTTTTATTCTTGAATCGCGAATCACAGCCCTCCAATCTGGCGTAAACCGTCACCCTATTGGGAGGGCTTTTTTCTGGCGCTTTTATGAAACGTATGAGGTTTATCGCGATACCACTCATAAATCGTCACCGTAATCCCGCGCGCCACAATCGTTTCATCGATTAATGCTTCAATCTTATTCCAATCCCCGCCCGCAAGCCCTGCCCCAATTTTAGGCATATGGACGCTCGCTTTTAAAACTGCCGCTTCATCGGCAAGCTTTTCAAGACACGATTTTAGCGCATCATACCGAATCGGCGGAACGCCCACATCATCGGCCACAATATCATGTTGCGCCACCATATTGACCACATAGGTATCAAGCTCCACCTGCACCGTCTGAATCTCGCCCAGCGCAAAATTATTAAGATCGCGATGCTTGTACCATAGATAATAGGACTCCTCCGGATCGCGCCACCGTTTTGAGAGCGCCAACACAAATCCCGCGCCCCAACCGCCCACATCATTACAGATATGCGCGATTAATTTAATTCCTGATCCCTGCGGATCGGTCGCATCTCCTTGTTGATAATTCATCATTCCTCCCGGATCGTTCGTTTCTTTACATTTCTTATTAAAATTTTCTACTCACGGATTCGCTAGCGTGTTAATTTGACAGATAGCGCCACGTTTGGCCTTTTCTGATGAGGCTCTCTTGTGATTCCATGGGAATATAGCATCATTCCGCATCAGAGTAATTGATTCAACCCTTATTGAATAATAATCAAACAGATACCATTATGAAAAAAGTATTAACCATTGCCGGATCAGACACCTCGGGCGGTGCCGGCATTCAAGCCGATCTTCGCACTTTTGCAAAACACAATCTCTACGGTACAACCGCTCTCACCGTGATTGTCACCATGGATTACCAAAATGGCTGGGCGCACGGCGTTTCCCCCATTTCCATTGACACCATTAAAGCACAGCTCGATACCGCATTTTTGGGCTTAACGCTCGATACCATTAAAACGGGCATGCTGCCAACGCCGGAAATTATCGATCTCGTAGCGAGCTATCTTGAAAAAGTACACGGCAAAATGCCGATCGTGATCGATCCTGTGATGGTATGTAAAGGTGATAAACCGCTCTTCCCCGAGCATGCCGAAAAGATCCGCGATACCCTCATTCAATACGCAACGATCATCACCCCGAATCTCTTTGAAGCCACCCAACTGGCCCACATGAAACCTCTCACCTCTCTAGACGAAGCGAAAGAGGCAGCCGAAAAAATCATGCAAACCGGCGGATGTGAGTCACTCGTGATTAAGGGCGCTGGCAGCTTAATGTCGCCCAATACCGCGGCTGATCTTTTCTACGATGGCAATGAATTTACCTTAATTGAAGGCGAGCTCATCAATACCACTCACACTCACGGCCTAGGTTGCACCTTTGCCTCGCACGTCGCCTCATTTATCACCAAAGGACTCACGCCAAAAGAGGCCTGTATCGCGGCGAAAAAAGCGATCTCTCAAGGTCTTTTGAAAAATTTTGCGTTAAATGAATATGTCGGCACCCTCTATTTTCCCGACAGTTTCGAGAAGTAATTTCTACGCCCCTTTGATCAACTATTTCAGCCGTTTAAATCGCGCATTACTTGCGTATTAAGCGAGAAATCCGTATAATGATCTATTACATCAAACGGGGGCGTTCCTGGATTCGACGGGGATGTTGAAGTTTGAGGTGCATGTCAAGATGGTCGAGAGTCTTGTAAAAACGCGGCAAATTGTATAGTTGCAAACGATAACAACTACGCTTTAGCAGCTTAGTCTGCTAACTGTTCTTAATACTGTGTTCGTTCGGTGTTAACAACAGTCAACTTAAACGAAATAGCCTGATGTCATTTCTAGGGGGCATCGCGCGAAACTTAACTTAGAACCGCTGAGTTTTATCCTGCCGGTCGGATCAAAACCAGTTAAATTAAAGATTCGGCTAAACATGTAGTACCAAGAATGGATAGTTCTCGGACGAGGGTTCAAATCCCTCCGCCTCCACCACATTGCAAAAAGCGCTTAGAAGACTCTCTTTTAAGCGCTTTTTCTTTGTCTATCCATAAAGCAAATTTACTTTACTTAACGTTACCAACATAGTAAACATACATAGTACTGATAAAAATAACGCGCCGTACAATGGCAATGAATCATTTGATCGGATTAAACTAATAATGATGATACTTCTAAAAAAACTGCTCTTTAAGATTATCTATGCGCTGATAGCAGTCGCCTTATCAATTGTCGTAATTGTTGCCTTCTACTTCGGCGTCGGCCACTTCCTGTCAGCCATATTTTTATAGGTGCGGTTATCAAACCGATTAAACACAAGACACACTTACCACATCCCTAAAAGCCCAGCCTCTTACGAGATTGGAGTTTTATTGATTCCCATAATATCTTCTTCATGCAAATAACAAGCAACTTTTCGTTTTTTAATCTCAGTTAGCGCTGGAGGAGCCTGAAAACATGGTGTGAATGCTTTATTACACCGAGCACTAAATGCACAACCTTTTGGAGGATTTAGTGGACTAGGGAGCTCTCCTTCTAGGCGGATTCGTCCACGGCGTTTTTCTGGATTTAATCGTGGTGTCGAAGAGAGAAGTGCAGTTGTATAGGGATGGAGCGGGTTCTCAAAAATGTCGATCTTTTTTCCATATTCAACACAGCGACCCAGATACATCACCATCACCTCATCCGCAATATGCTCAACAACCGAAAGATCATGTGAAATGAAGATATACGCCAGTCCTAATTCCTCTTGCAGATCCATCATTAAATTAAGCACTTGCGCTTGTACAGAGACATCAAGAGCCGACACGGGCTCATCAGCGATTAGAATATCTGGATCAAGCATTAAACCCCGTGCGATCGCAATTCGTTGACGTTGCCCCCCTGAAAACATATGGGGATAACGCTCATAAAACTCTGGTCTTAAGCCCACCTTTTCCATCATTGCGAGCACTTTCTCCTTTCGCGCCTCTTTTGTTAAGCTCATATTCATCAAAAGAGGTTCTTCTAAAATTTTCCCTACCTTTTTACGCGGATTTAATGATCCATAAGGATTTTGAAAGACAATCTGAATCTTTCTACGCCGTAATGCGGTTGCTTTTTTGTTTGATTCAAGCAAATTTTGCCCTTGATAATAGAGTTCACCCTCTGTCGGTTCTTCTATCATTGTTAATAGGCGCGCCAAAGTGGATTTCCCGCAACCTGATTCTCCTACAATGGCTAAAGTCATCCCCTGTGTTAAAGTAAAGGAGATACCATCAAGCGCCTTAACACTCGCTTTTTTCCCCAATAATCCTCGTCGTACGGGATAATATTTTTTGAGTAATCTCCCCTCAAAAAGAGGTACTATCGGCTGATTCATAGTTGATCCTCCTCAAATATTAAAGAGGTTATATTGAGCGGAAAATGACATTTCACTTGACGTTCTCCGCCTCTAAGTTCTGGGGGATTCTCCACACAAAGTGGTTGTTTATAAGGGCAACGCGGATTAAGCAGACAGCCTTTAGGGCGATCATACTCGCCTGGCACTACGCCTGGAAGCGCTTCAAGGCGTGCACGCCCTTTTGAAAATTCCGGCAGTGCCTTTAACAGAGCTTCCGTATAAGGATGAAGTGGCGATGCGAAAATTGTCTCGGCATCGCCTACCTCGACCACTTCCCCTGCATACATCACCACAATTTTTTCAGCTGCTTCTGCAACAAGCGCTAAATCATGGGTAATCAACATTAACGCCATATTTTCTGTTTGTTGAAGCTCAAGCAACAACTCCATAATCTGCCCCTGAATAGTTACATCAAGGGCTGTTGTCGGCTCATCTGCAATTAAAAGTTTAGGGTTACAGGCAATTGCGATTGCAATCATAATTCGCTGGCTCATCCCACCTGAGAGTTGGTGGGGATAGAGGTTTAAACGAGATTTTGCATCTGGAATACCCACCTTTTCTAAAAGCTCTAGCGCGCGTGCTTTCCGTTCGCGACGCGAGCCCCCTTGATGAACTTTTAGCGTCTCCATAATCTGGTATCCCACAGTAAAGCAGGGATTTAAACTTGTCATTGGATCTTGAAAAATCATAGCAATCTCATCGCCCACAACATGACGTCGTGCGCTATCGCTCAATGAGAGAAGATCCACTTCATTAAAGCAGAGCGCCTCCGCTGATACACGTCCCGGGTGATCGATCAACCCCATAATCGCAAGTGAGCTGACTGATTTTCCTGACCCAGATTCCCCAACAATCCCCACAACTTCTCCGCGATCAACAGTATAACTTACTCGATTTACTGCCTTAAAAGGACGCTCTTTTGTGCCAAACTCTACAGATAAGTCCCGAATCTCTAGCAATGCCATAACACCTCCCTCGTTACTCTTTTAATTTAGGGTCGAGTGCATCACGCAATCCATCACCCATCAAATTAAATGCTAATACTGTAAATAAAATGGCAAGCCCAGGAAATGTCACCACCCACCAAGCACTTTGGACAAATTGAAGCACATCGGCAAGCATCGTTCCCCACTCAGGCGTTGGGGGTTGAGCGCCCATACCTAAAAATCCAAGCGCCGCCATATCTAAAATGGCATTTGAAAATCCAAGCGATGCTTGAACGATAAGCGGAGCAAAGCAATTAGGTAAAATATTGATAAACATCTGTCGAAAATGCCCCGCTCCTGCAACTTTTGACGCAATCACATAATCTTTCTTTACCTCCGATAGCGTCGAGGCTCGCGTCAATCGGACATAATGAGGTAGCGCCACAAAGGCAAGCGCCATCGATGCATTAACAATGGAGGGGCCAAAAATTGCCACCAAAACAAGTGCAAGAAGAAGACTCGGTAAAGCAAGCATCATATCCACCAGACGCATAATAATCGTTTCAAGTAGACCGCCAAAATAACCCGCCAATAATCCTAACGTAATTCCCAATATTAATGAGGCGCACACAACCATTACCCCTACTAATAATGAGAGGCGTGCCCCATAAATCAATCGTGAAAGAATATCGCGTCCAACATCATCGGTTCCGAGAAGATAGTCCCAACTCCCCCCTTCCATCCAAATGGGGGGCATCAACAATGCATCACGAAACTGCTCTGTAGGAGAGTGAGGCGCCACAAGAGGAGCAAAAATAGCAACCAGCGTCACTACCACAACATAGAACAATCCCAAGACGGCACCGCGATTTTGCTTAAAGTAGAACCAAAATTCTTGCAAAGGTGTCAGAGGTGCTTCCATATAAAGATTATCCATTAATCTCGTTGTCATATTGCCCCCTACTGATGCCGAATGCGTGGATCAATCAATCCATAGAGCATGTCGACTAAAAGATTAACCAAAATAATTAAAGTCGCCACTAACAATACGCCACTTTGAACAACGGGATAGTCTCGCCGTTGCAACGCCTCAATCAACCAGCGCCCAACGCCCGGCCAAGAAAAGATAGTCTCCGTTAAAATGGCGCCTGCAAGAAGTGTTCCAATCTGCAATCCAATCACGGTTACTACAGGAATAAGTGCATTACGAAGCGCGTGAATTAAAATTACCCGGCCTCGGCTCAAACCTTTTGCCCGTGCCGTTAAGATATAATCCTCACTTAATACTTCAAGCATTGATGAGCGTGTCATTCTAACAATCACTGCAAGTGGGATAGTACCAAGTACAATACTCGGTAAAATTAAATGGTGTACGGCATCTCCAAAATCCCCCTCTTCCCCCCAGAAAAATGTATCAATTAACATAAACCCGGTTAGAGGCTGAGTGTCATCTAAAAAGACCATATCACTAATTCGTCCCGATACTGGAGTAAGATCAAAGTGCACTGACACCAGCATAATAAGCATCATGCCCCACCAAAAAATCGGCATTGAATATCCGGTTAATGATACTCCCACAGAGAGATGATCAAAGATCGACCCCCGTTTTACTGCCGCGATCACACCTACCGGAATCCCAATGATTATGGCAAACAGCATCGCACAGAGCCCCAGCTCAAGGGTCGCTTTAAACCGAGGCACAAATTCCTCCCACACCGGGCGCCGTGTATTGAGCGAAATGCCGAGATCACCGTGCAATACACCCTTCAAATATTCCCAATATTGAATGTAATAAGGCTGATCATACCCATATTCAGCCCGTAATAGCGCGTAACGTTCCGGGGAAAGACCTCGCTCGCCGGCTAAAATCAATATGGGATCCCCTGGAATAAGATGAATGAAGATAAAGGTTAAGAGCGTAATCCCGATAAAGGTCGGGATGACCACTCCTAATCGTCTTAGAATAAATCGAACCATATCGTATCCCTTCTTAATGGAGTCGCCCCAGTAAGCGCCCCCTCCTTTTGCGATTTTTACTATTTTTCTTCAAGTGATACTTGGTTAAAATTATGCGTACCGAGTGGATCCATAATGTATCCCTCTACCTCTTTACGCATCGGCATATATACCGTTGAGTGAGCAATCATCAATGCTGGAATGGTCTCATGCATCATCTCTTGTGCTTGACGGTATAGTTCAGTACGTTTTTCAATATCGGTTGATTGACGTGCTTCATCTAAAATGGCATCAAACGATGCATCACACCATTGTGAATAGTTTGAACCGGCCTCTGCTGCAACGCAACTCATCAATACACCAAAGAAGTTGTCAGGGTCTCCATTATCCCCAGTCCATCCGATTGTCACGGCATCATGTTCCCCATTACGGATACGTGTTAGATACTCGCCCCACTCATAGGTCACAATTTTAGCGGTAACCCCAATGCTCGCCCAATCGGCTTGAATCATCTCCGCCATTCGTCGCGCATTGGGATTATAAGGACGCTGTACGGGCATTGCCCAAAGCTCAAGCTCAAAACCATCAGGAAATCCTGCTTCCTTTAAGAGTGCTTTAGCCCCTTCAGGATCATAAGGATAATCAGCAATGCCCTCATGATAACTCCACATAGTAGGCGGAATAAAGTTGGTTGCAGGCTCTGCAGCGCCGTGGAAAATCGCTTTAATAATCTCTGGTTTATTCACTGCCATCGTTAAGGCTTTACGTACCTTAACCTGGTCAAGTGGCGCTTTTTTCATGTTGTAAGCGACATACCCCACATTGAGCCCTGTCTGCTCCATAATTTTAATATTGGGATCTGTTTTCATACGATTAAGATCCGCTAAATTTGGATAAGGCATCACGTGACACTCCCCTTTTTGGAGCTTCGCAAAGCGTACAGAAGGATCTGGAGTGATTGAGAAGATCAGGCGCTTTAATTTTGCTTTTTCACCCCAATACTCATCAAAGCGTTGATATAAAATTCGTGAATCTTTCTGATATTGCTTAAAGACAAATGGCCCTGTGCCGATGGGATCAAGATCTACCTGCTCAGGCGTACCCATTGTTAACATCTGATCTGCATATTCCGCCGATAAAATAGAAGCAAATACCATCGAAAGATTCGCTAAAAATGGACTTTCGGGTCGTGTCAAAATAAATCGGACAGTATAATCATCCACCTTTTCAACGCGGTCAATCAAGGAATTAAACCCCATACTCTCAAAATATTCATACTGCCGTCCTGAGATATTATGATACGGGTGATTGGGATCTTTTTGTCGCATAAATGAAAAGACCACATCCTCTGCATTTAAGTCCCGCGTAGGAGTAAAGTTACGATTACTATGGAATTTCACCCCTTTACGCAGATGAAATGTATAGATTTTTCCATGATCATCAATCTCCCAAGATTCTGCTAAACTGGGCTCAACCACCGTTGTTCCCAATTTAAAGTCCACTAACCGATTGTAAAGAGGCACGCCACTTGCATCATTTGAAGTACCGCTTGAAACCAGTTGGGGATTAAAACTTTCGGGCGATGCTTCGCTACAGTAAACCAATGTCTGAGCAGAAAGGACTGTGGAAAAAGAAAAAAATGCTATACACAATATCACCCTCCTAACCAAATGATTAGCGCTATATGCCATCTTTTGTGCCATAAATATAGAATTCGTTATCATCATAGTCTCCTCATACATACTAGGGAATTATTGTTATTGTTCTCACCTTTTCAGTATAAAAAAGGGTGCTTAGATGCACTCACAAGCCCCCATTTTTATCTCTCATTTTATGGATTCTCCCTCCGTTATTGACTGTTTAGCTCAACTTGATTAAAGATATGCCGTGAAAGCGGATCCATAATATATCCCTTCACCTCTTTGCGAACGGGCATATAGACCATTGAGTGAGCAATCATCAGTGCAGGCGCCTCTTGATGCATAATGGCTTGCGCTTTTTGATAGAGTTCAATACGTTTTGCATGATCAGACTCTACTTTTGCATCATTGATCAGATCATCAAACTCTTTATGGCACCATTGTGAATAATTTGTCCCCGCTTTTACCGCATCACAACTCATCAACACGCTAAAAAAGTTATCAGGATCACCATTATCGCCAGACCAACCCATCAAGACCGTATCATGTTCACCTTGTCGAATACGATTGAGGTATTCACCCCATTCATAAGTCACAATTTTTGCTTTAACGCCAATTTTCGCCCAATCAGCTTGAATCATCTCCGCCATACGACGCGCATTGGGATTATAAGGACGTTGCACCGGCATTGCCCAAAGCTCAATTTCAATCGGTCCTACACCCGCTTTCTCCAGTAGTGCTTTTGCCCCTTCCGGATCGTAAGGATAATCTTCAATAGAATCGTTATATCCCCACATAGTGGGCGGAATAAAGTTTTTTGCCGGCTCCGCAGCCCCTTGGAAAACTGCCTCAATAATGGCGTTTTTATTCACAGCCATCGTTAGTGCTTGACGCACTTCTAGTTGATCAAGCGGTTTTTTATCCATATTAAAAGAGAGATAGCCAATATTAAGCCCTGCCATTTCATGGATTTCAATGGCCTCATTTTTTTTCATCTGCTCAAGATCTGCAAGGTTTGGAAATGGCATTGCATGACATTCCCCTTTTTGGAGTTTGGCATAACGTACCGCCGCATCGGGAGCAATCGTAATAACATATCGATTAAAACTCGGCTTATTCCCCCAAAATTCATCAAAACGCTGATATAAGATTCGCGAATCTTTCTGATATTGTTTAAAAACAAATGGCCCTGTACCAATCGGATCGAGATCAACCCGATTGGGAGTATTCGCTTTTAACATCGCATCGCCATATTCAGAGGACAAAATTGAAGCAAATGGCATTGCTAAATCAGCTAAGAATGGCCCCTCTGGCTGAGTTAAATAAAACTTAACGGTATAATCATCCACTCGTTCAATACGATCAATCAGCGTATCAAACCCCATACTATAAAAATATTGATACTGCCCGCCTGATACACCATTATAAGGATGCTCTTTATCTTTCTGACGCATAAATGAGAAGATCACATCATCAGCATTAAATTCTCGAGTCGGAGTAAAATCACGGTTACTGTGCCACTTCACCCCTTTTCGTAAATGGAATGTATAGATGAGCCCATCTTCACTCACATCCCATGATTCAGCAAGCGCAGGTAACACCTCGGTAGTTCCCAAATTAAACTCAACGAGCCGATTATAAACAGGTACCGCTCCCGCATCCATAGAGATGCCACTCGTTACCAACTGAGGATTAAAACTTTCAGGTGAGGCCTCTCCACAATAGACTAGCGTCTGCGCAGTTGCACTACTCAATACACCTAGCAGTCCAAGTCCAGCACCTAGTAACCATTTTTTAAATCGCCTTTGAAACCAAGATTGTTTCATAACAGGCGCACACTTCATATGATTTCCCAACATCGTAACCCCCTCCAAACCCATCAATTAATTAGGTGTTTTATTCTTATTCTTCTTACGGTTATATTATTTTTTATGCTCGTTTTATCTGATTGCCCAATTCTTATCAAGCACCGTTTACATTGGATATCTTTTAGTCAACTGTTTTTCATAATAATCGAGTTTTTAAAAAATAGCGATGTTTTTTTATATAACTCCTTATCTTCATAAATTCAGCGATGATGCTAATCTCTTTCTTACTAAAAATCTCCTCCTTAAATACCCATCTATACAAATATTTTCATTTACAGCCCTATTGAGATCAAAATTTGAGTCTTAATTCAAGGGTGATCAATGATTACTGACAATATTTTATAAAAATTGACAATTGAGCCAGTACCATAGAAATGTCGCATTTTTGGGAGACAAGGAGTTATGGAACCACGGCAATTACATTATTTTGTCGCAATTGCACAGTCGGGGAGCTTTTCGGCGGCTTCGAAAATATTGCATATTGCACAACCAGCACTGTCACGGCAGATTCAAAATTTAGAAGCAAGTCTTGGGATTGAACTCTTCGATCGGCATGCGCGCGGGGTGAGTTTAACGCCGGCGGGCTGTCAGTTTTTGAAAGATGTTAAGCAGATTATTAACCTAATCGAGGTGGCAAAAGATAAGGCCGTTCGCATCGACCGCGAAAAACGGGCAAGCATTAATATTGGCCTCTCGCAGCTCTATCTTCTATCAGGGAAAGCGCAACGAGACATAGAAGCCTTCCAAAAAGGACATCCCCATTTAACGGTGAACCTCTTTACCATGCGCTCAAGCGAACAGCTCATTGCGATAAAAGAGGGGCGACTTGATGCGGGGTTTGTCTTTTTCCGTCCGCACAATGATCCGCTTTTACAAGGGCACGCGCTCTATGAAGAACCGCTTAAAATTGCGACTCACAAAGATTCTTTTTTAGCGAAAAATCCGCCCCGCTCGCTCCGTGATCTTGAGTGTCATCCCTTTATTTGGGCCAAAAATAATGCGCTCTTTGATGAAATTATTACCCGCATTAATCAGCACGATTTTTATCCCGTTGCCCATCATCACGGCTATGATTACAACTCGGTATTAAACCTGGTGGCCGCCGATTTAGGCTACACCTTTGCCCCGGAAGTGACTCACATTAACAATCCCTTTATCCGCTATTTCCCGCTTGATGATCTTAATATTCAGCTCACCTTAGAATTTGTCTGGGCGAAAGATGTTGAAAATGATGATCTAAGCGCGATCTTACATACGTCTAAAATGATGCAAGGTGCATCGGCCTCGCTCCCACACCTTTAAATCTCTCTTTTCCCCCAAACTCCCGCATAAATTCCTCCCATAAAAAAAGCCCCTAACTTACGCTAGGGGCAAATTCATCGGTTTCATATACTAACACTCTACTAGGATGGTGTGCTTAAACCGACAAAGGACATAATAAATTTTGCGATTTTTACGAAGAGGTAGAGGGAAACAACTCCCCCCAACCACAAGATAACCATCCACCCAAGTTGGCTTTTGAAGCTACCTTGTTTCTCTTGCTCGTCAGTGTGCTCAATGTGAGCAGGATCAGTGTGATGATTTATACTCATAATTAATACCCTTCGCCTTCGCGTACTTTTCCGCGGAAGACATAGTAAATGTAAGCGGTATACGCTAATACTAGAGGAACGAAGATGAACGCGCCCACAATTGAGAAGCTAAGCGTTGATCTTGGTGCCGCCGCATCGAAGATCGTCACTTGGAAGGGAACGATGTACGGAAGTAAAAATCCGACTAATCCCACCGCACCAAGTACGGTCAATACCAGCGTAAACACAAACGGTTGCCAATGCGTATTTTCATTTTTAATCGAGCGCATTAAGATAAATCCAACGACGATCGCTAAGACATACGCCACTGCAAACACATAGATTTTCCAGATGTTCGCGTCTTTGAAGAGCTCACCCTTCCAATGAACGATGGTCCATACTAAGATGATGCTTGCAAGAACGAAGAACCCAACGGCAATCTTTTTCGCTAAGGTGCGAACGCGTGCTTGGAGGCGACCTTCGGTTTTCTTAATGAGCCAGGTTGATCCTAAAAGCGCATAGAAAACGGTTAAGCCAGCACCGGTTAAAATGGTAAATGGCGATAACCATGACCATGAACCGCCCGCCATGACGAGGTCTA
Source organism: Ignatzschineria sp. RMDPL8A (assembly GCF_029815055.1). Taxonomy (NCBI): domain Bacteria; kingdom Pseudomonadati; phylum Pseudomonadota; class Gammaproteobacteria; order Cardiobacteriales; family Ignatzschineriaceae; genus Ignatzschineria; species Ignatzschineria sp. RMDPL8A. The sequence continues at coordinate 96,133 of NZ_JAPPWA010000001.1, forward strand.
AAGCACCTTTTGATACATAGCCTGCTGGCGCATTGACGGCTTCGCCTGCTGGAATGAACTCAAATCCTTGGATAAGCGCCCCTGCGATCACCCCTTGGAAAAATCCTGCAAAGAGTGAGCCATAGAAGAATGCTTTGTCCCAGATGTGACGTTTATCGTCGGAGGCTTTTCCTCTAAACTCAAAGGAGACACCGCGGAAGATAAGCGCCATCAGAAGCAGAATCACCGGGATATAGAGCCCCGATAACACCACCGCATAAGCAATGGGGAAAATACCGAAAAGTGCCGCACCACCAAGGATTAACCACGTTTCGTTACCATCCCATACCGGGCCAATACTGTTCATCACAGTGGTACGATCCGCATCCGTTTCAACAAACGGATACATCATACCTGCCCCAAGGTCGAAACCATCAAGGATAACGTAGATCGCAACTCCTAAGAGAATGATCCCCGTCCATAAAATTACTAAAGTATTATATTCCATTGTTGATCTCCTTATTTCTCTAAAGCTGGTGCTTCAGTGCTGTTTGGACCTTTACGTAAGATACGGAAAAGGAACGTGACACCGAATGCGAAGACTGTGAGGTAAGCAATCACAAAGAGCGTAAGAGAGATGGTTAGATCCGTTGCGGTATTGGTGAAGGAGTGCCCTTCCTCTACGCGCATTAAATGATACACAAGCCAAGGTTGACGACCAATTTCAGTCACGAACCAGCCCGCAAGTACTGAGATTAGTCCTGATGGACCCATCATCACCGCAAAACGTAAGAAACCAGGTTTCTCGCCAAGCGTTGATTTACGGCGTTGCCATACACCCCAAGCGCCTAACAGCACCATTAAGAATCCAAGGCCAACCATCACGCGGAATGACCAGAATACCCAACCAACCGGCGGACGATTCTCTTTAGGGAATTTTTTAAGGTGATCGACTTTACCATCTAAGCTGTGCGTTAACACTAAGCTCGCAGCATAAGGGATTTCGATTGAGAAGTGATTACGCTCATTTTCTTGATCCGGAATGGCAAAGAGGATAAAAGGCGTTGATTCACCGTCTGGAACAGGATCCCAGTGACCTTCGATAGCCGCTAATTTCTCAGGCTGATGGTCACGCACTTTAAGGCCGTGATAGTCACCGACCGCCACTTGGAATACCGATACCACTAAAAGCGCAGTTAAAGACATGCTAAGCATTTTCTTAACGGCTGCATTTTTGTTGCCTTTAAGCATATGCCATGCTGCAGTACCTGAAATGATTAAGGTCGCCGTTAAGAGCGCTGCCGTTAACATATGCACCATGCGCACAGGAAGCGACGCACTAAATAAGATCGCAAGCCAATCTTTTACCACCACAGCACCATCGACAATCTCAATCGCGCCCGATTCAAGACTAGGAGGCGTTTGCATGAAGCTATTGGATACCAAAATCCAGTACGCTGAAAAGGTCGTTCCTAATGCCACCATTGCTGTTGCAAAGAAGTGCATTTTAGGACTGACACGATTACGACCGAAGAGCATAATTCCTAAGAATCCCGCTTCTAAAAAGAACGCCGTTAAGACTTCATAAATTAATAAAGGACCCGTCACCGAGCCTGAAAATTTAGAGAATTCACTCCAGTTGGAGCCGAATTGGAACGCCATTACGACACCGGAGACTACACCCATTCCGAAGGCTACTGCAAAAAATTTCACCCAGAAATTATAGATATCCATATAGACCTGTTTTTTGGTCTTCAACCACAGTCCCTCTAGGGTAACAAGCCACATACCTAGACCGATTGTGATTGCTGGAAACAGGATATGGAATGAGACAGTAAACGCGAATTGGATACGCGCTAATAGGATTGCACTCATCGTATAAACACCATTTGTTATCAATCAAAAGACATAAATCAGCTACATATTCACTACTGATTATTCACCTATACTGTTTTGCGTCTGAATCAATTCATATACAAAACGGCACGGTTACTATATTAACAGATCTTCATCTACGACAATAATACCTTTATCTTAGAGGTGCTATAACAGTTTGGTATAGCTATATAAAATAGAGTAAAATTAATTAAGAAAGATCGTCAACGAACGATAAGGATAGTCAAGAATAAAAATAATAGGACTTTTTTTGGGGAAATTGAGGTATTAATTAATGGAAAATAGACAACTGCACTACTTTGTTGCCATCGCAGAATTAGGAAGCGTTGCCGCCGCATCAAGAACACTACATGTAGCGCAACCGGCATTAACCCGGCAGATTCAGAATTTAGAATCGCTCTTAGATGTGGAACTTTTCCATCGCCATTCGCGAGGTATGGAATTGACGCAAGCGGGGAAACAATTCTACCACGATGCAATCCGTATTATTCGCTCCATCGAGCGGGCAAAATCGCAAGCCGTGAAAGCCAATCAAGGGGACATCGGCTATCTTAAAATTGGGATTACGCCACAACATTTGTGGCTCACTGAAGTGCAACAACATCTAAGCGAGTTTCGTAAACAAAATCCCGATATTGCACTCAATATCTGTACCATGCATTCGCGTAAACAGATTATGGCGCTCCGCAATGGGGAGATTGATGCCGGCATTATGTTTATGCGCCCACAGGATGATAACGAATTTGGCGGTCGTTTTCTCTATCGTGAAACGATGCTGCTCGCGATCAATAAAGATTCGCGCTTTGCCCAACATCCACCCGAGCACCTCCATGAGCTCGCCGACGAACCCTTTGTTTGGTCGCCGGAAAGCCACGCCTTTGATCTTTATAAAATGGTGATCGATGAATTGCGTCGCCATGATTTTACCCCAACCATCGATCATGAAGGTTGCGACTATAACTCGATGCTAAGCCTCGTCTCTGCTGGCCCGGGCTACACCTTTGTACCTGCGGTGACCAAATACCTCAAAGTCTATAACGTGATGATGCATGAACTCCCTGAACTTAACGTTACCCTCGATCTCGAACTTGTGTGGCGTAAAGAGAATCAAAATCCGTGTCTCTCCCATTTTATTAAAAACTATAATCCGCAGATGACCCGCCTCACCTAACCTCATGAATCTAGATTAAAATATCAATAAAAAATCTCAATAAACATTAATATAAATTAAGATCTCAATGGCTTTGTTATCATTCTGAGACCTTAATCGTTATACTATAAAGATCGATTGAGCATTCGTTTGCTTAAAATGTATCCAACACAACTATAGGAGATTTTATGAGCACTATCCAGATTCAATCCCCTGCAAAATATATCCAAGGCCCCTACGAGATTACCAATCTCCCTACCTATTGCGAAGCCTACAGCGATCAAGAAGTGTTTGTTTTGATCGATTCATTTATCCTCAAAACCTACGGCGATACCATCAAGGAGAGCTTTAAAGACTCCACGCTCACACTCACCCTTGAAGAGTTTCAAGGTGAATGCAGTTATAACGAAATCCGTCGCGTACAAGCGATCGCTGAAAAGGGCAATTCCGGGGTCATTGTCGGTATTGGGGGCGGAAAGACCCTCGATGCGGCAAAATCCGTAGCATTTTATCTCAAAAAACCGATGATTATTGTGCCAACAGCCGCCTCAACCGATGCGCCCACAAGTGCAGTCGCGGTGATCTATACCGATAGCGGTGAAGTGGAAGATTATCTCTTCTTACCAGAAAACCCGAACGTTGTTTTAGTGGATACCGATATTATCGCAAAAGCGCCATCGCGCCTGCTCGTTGCGGGAATTGGGGATGCCCTAGCCACTTATTATGAAGCACGCGCCTGTCAAGCAGCCTATAAACCTACGATGACTGGTAAATTTGCCTCTAAAGCGTCGATGGCGCTCGCAGAACTCTGCCTTGAGACCCTCCTTGAAGATGGGATTAAAGCAAAACTCTCGGCCGATGCGGGTCATTCATCTCAAGCGCTTATGAACGTCGTGGAAGCCAATACCTATTTAAGCGGAATCGGTTTTGAAAGTGGCGGCCTTGCAGCAGCGCACGCGGTGCATGATGGTTTTACCATCTTGCCTGAAACTCATGAATACCTGCACGGGGAAAAAGTAGCCTTCGGTACGATCGTACAACTCGTGTTGGAAAATGCGGAGAGCGAAGAGATTGAGATGATTATCGATTTCTGCCAAGCACTCGATCTTCCAACCACGCTTGCGGAATTGGGTGTCACCGAAAATATCGAAGAGAAAGCGCTACTCGTTGCGAAAGAGAGCTTAAAAGAAGATAAAACCATGGGGAATATGCCCTTCCCTGTGACCGAAGAGCTCATTGCGAACGCCATTTTAGTCGCCGACCAACTTGGCCAGCGCATTATGCTGTAACGCACACAATGCTAAACGAGTCGATGCTAAGGGGATTTTATTAAATCATTTAAGCCGATCCCTTTAGTATCTGCACAAAACCACCGAGCCTTACCGATCTCTCGCTCATCGTACACGATCTAAGTAGCGACATTTCATCAAGGCTTGGTGGTTTTTTATTTTCTGTTTATTTTGTTTTTATTATTTCTTAAAACATATTCTTGAAATATGAAAAAAGCCTGATTAATTGCTTAATCAGGCTTTTAAAACTGGCGTCCCTACGGGGATTCGAACCCCGGTTGCCGCCGTGAAAGGGCGGTGTCCTAGGCCTCTAGACGATAGGGACTTCGTCGCGCTTTTCGGATTGCTCCGTCGAGCTGAGGATTGGTATATTACAAGTGAAGCCTAATATTGTCAAACCTTTTTCTGCTCTTTTTTATTGTTTGATTAATCATTGCGCGAAAGATCGATAGTTTCAATAAGTTACATCGTTTCCCGCGCGCTTTTTAACGCGCCGAATTTACTCCGAGTGTCTTTTCGATCTCCCATTTCATCTGTTTTCGAGCATCACTAACGCTTAATTGATTAATGTGGTGATTTGAAAGGGTCCCCATACCAAGTGATAACGAAATTAAACGCCACGCACAATGAGACATTGCCTCTTCAGTCGTCTCTTCGGTGATCCCCGCTTCCATGCCACGACGAATCTCATAGACAATCGCATCATGAAAATATTGAGAGATCTCATGAAATGCCTCCCCGATGAGCGGATCGGTCTGCGCTTCTAACCACACTTCAAGCCATAACTTATGATAGAGCGCTTTATCATCGTGAATAAGGTCTGCAAAGAGGCGTTTAATATTCTCGAGCGGAGAAAATCGGTGGCGATCGAGCTCATATTCGGCGCAAAACTTTTGATTATATTGGCATAGCGCTTCCCGCTTTAATTCCGAGGTGGATTTAAAATAGTGATGCACCAACCCCATCGAAACACTCGCCTCTTCCACGACGCTCCGAATCGTCAACTTGCCAAATCCATCACGCACAATCACGCGTTTTGCAGCATTAATAATCGATTGTTTCCGCTCTTCTGCGGGTAAATATGCCATATGCTCCACTCTTTTTACTCAATCTAACTCTTTATTGTACCTAAATTTAGTGCATAACGCCGGTTTGTCCACTCATTGTTAAATGATTGAATGTTTAATTTGAACGTAGGTTCAATTTGATTTATTATGATCCCCTTATCTTTATAATTTCAACCAAATCCCTAAAAATTATATATGAAACAACTTTCAATCATCGTTACATTACTGCTCTCGTCTTACGCCTCAGCGTGGGATTTTAGTGGCGCCGTAGGTTCAACCGGCGAAGGTCAAACCACGCTTCGAATCGGCGCAACAGACGCTTGGCAATCAGAATGGTTTGTCAGCGATAGTGGCCGTTTAACCGGTTATTGGGATGTCGGACTCACCTTTTGGGATAAAGGTAATTTTGATAAAACCCGCTACTCCATCAGTGCAAGCCCGGTACTTGTCTACGAATTTACCGGCAATAGCACCTATAAACCCTTTATCGAAGCCGGCATCGGTTTAGCTCTTTTTAGTGGCACAAAAGTAGGTGATCAAGATATGGGAAGCGCCCTTCATTTTGAAGATCGCATCGGTGCAGGGGTACGCATTAATAATCGCCACGTACTCGGTATCCGCGCAATACACTATTCAAACGCGGGCTTTAAAAAACCGAACCAAGGCATCGAAAGCTATCACCTCTATTATCGCTATCAGTTTTAACCAAAAAATCACCCTTACAACCATTGACTTGATTGACGATTCTGATAAAGAGTACGCTCGATCCTTCCTATTTTGATACGTTAGAAATCTCATCAATAAAAAAGCGTAAGCCAAATTCCTCTAAAGGAGTTCATGCTTACGCTTTTATTGTTAATTATTTGGTTTACTAAATATTAATACGTTTTTAGATGCCGAAACTTAACGGTTCATCATATGAATCGCACGTTTGTCGATTCCCATCGCCGCTTCCATTAACCCTTCTGCTAAAGTTGGGTGCGCATGGATTGTGCTGGCGATATCTTCAGCCGTTCCGCCAAACTCAATCACAATCACTGCCTCGTGGATTAATTCAGATGCATTTGGGCCCACAATGTGAGCGCCGAGGAGACGATCTGTTTTCGCATCTGCGATTAACTTCACTAAGCCGCCATCACGACCCATCGCTTTCGCGCGGCCTGAGGCTGCAAATGGGAAGGTACTCGTTTTAATCTCGATCCCTTCTTGTTTACACGCTTGCTCAGTTTTACCAACCCATGCAATTTCAGGATCAGTATAGATAACCCATGGAATGGCATTGTAATTAACCCGTGCATATTGTCCTGCAATACGCTGTGCTACCGCGATCCCTTCTGCCGATCCTTTGTGTGCAAGCATTGGGCCGCGCACTAAGTCACCAATCGCCCAAATGCCGGGGATATTGGTGGAGCAATCATCATTCGCGTGAACGAAATTACCATCCATTAAGAGATCAACCGCTGGGTCAACAATGTTGTCAGTATAGGGTTTACGGCCAACGGCAACGAGAAGATAATCAAATTTCTCTTCGTGCTCGCCTTTCGCATCTTCGTAGATGACCGTAACGGTTTTCTTCGTCGATGAAGTGGATTTAACGCGCGCACCTAAACGAATGTCTAAGCCTTGTTTTTTGAAATGACGCGCCGCTTCTTTAGAGGCATGCATATCTGCCGCCGCTAAAAACTCGTCCATCGCTTCAAAGATCACCACTTCAGCGCCTAATCGGCCCCAAACGCTCGCCATCTCAAGCCCAATAACGCCCGCACCAATCACACCTAAACGTTTTGGTACTTCCGTTAAGTTAAGTGCACCCGTTGAATCGATAATGCGTGCATTATCCACCGGCGCTGCTGCGATATCCACCGGAACTGATCCCGTGGCTAATACCACATCTTTCGCGCTGTAGGTCTCAACCTTGCCTTCGTGATCAGTAACTTCTACCTGTTTTTCCACAAGCAGTTTACCGGTACCTTGAAGCCAATCGACTTTATTAGCTTTAAAGAGCATCGCGATACCGCCGGTTAATTGGCTAACGATGCCATCTTTATTACCAATCATCTGTTCAACATCAATGCCGACGCCACCCACTTTAACACCGTGCGTTGCAAATTCTTCTTTTGCGGTGCTGAAGTGATGCGATGATTCTAAAAGTGCCTTTGATGGGATACAGCCTACGTTTAAGCAGGTTCCGCCTAACGCTGGTTTACCATCTTTTCCGATCCATTTTTCAACGCAAGCGGTTTTAAGCCCGAGTTGTGCTGCACGGATAGCCGTGACGTAGCCGGCGGGACCCCCACCGATTACGATTACATCATATTCTTTTTTAGCCATAGTCTAAAAAATCCTTTAGTACTGTGTGACGGTCTTTAATTAGAGTTCTAAAAGCATGCTTGCTGGATCTTCGAGCGCTTCTTTGATCGCCACTAAGAAACCAACCGCTTCTTTACCGTCAATAATTCTGTGGTCGTATGAGTGCGCAACATACATCATTGGCGCAATCACGATTTCACCATTTTCAGCGATAGGACGCTCATAGGTTTTGTGCATACCTAAGATACCGCTTTGAGGTGGGTTAATGATCGGTGTAGACATCATTGAACCGAACACACCACCGTTAGTGATGGTGAATGTACCGCCGGTCATCTCTTCGATAGTGAGCGTACCTTCTTTCGCTTTAGTTGCATATTCGATGATCTGTTTTTCGATCTCTGCAAAGCTTAATTGGTCTGCATCACGGATAATTGGCACCACTAAACCGCGAGGCGATGATACCGCAACCCCGATATCGAAATAACCATGATATACGATGTCGTTACCGTCGATCGATGCGTTCACCGCTGGGTATTTCTTAAGCGCTTCAACCGCTGCTTTGATGAAAAATGACATGAAGCCTAAGCGCACATCATGAGTTTTGGTGAATTGATCTTGATACTTTTTACGCATCTCCATCACAGGACGCATGTTGATTTCGTTGAACGTTGTGAGCATTGCTGTCGTGTTCGACGCTTCTAAGAGGCGCTCTGCAATACGTGCACGGAGACGTGTCATTGGCACACGCTGCTCAACGCGCTCACCTTGAGGAATCGCTGCTGCTGGGGCTGCTGCCGCTTTTGGCGCTTCTTTCTTCGGTGCTTTTTGTGCGTTTAAGAAGTTTTCGATATCTTCTTTAACGTGACGGCCGTTTTTACCGGTCGCTGGGATTTGCGTGATGTCGAGATTGTTCTCTTCCACTAAACGGCGAACCGTTGGTGACATCGCTGCATCATCGGCGCTCTCAGCTACAGGCGCTTCCTCTTTTGCTGCAGGCGCTGCGGCTGCTTCACCGGCTTCGATCACCGCTAAAACAGTCCCTTCAGTTACGTCTGTCCCTTCTTCAACTAAGATCTCTTTGATCGTACCGCTAACCGTTGCAGGTACTTCGAGCATTACTTTGTCGGTTTCAAGATCAACGAGGTTATCGCCTTCTTCAACAAAATCGCCCACACCTTTATGCCATGCTGCTAAGGTCGCATCTGCTACCGACTCAGGTAAAACAGGAACTTTGATTTCTGTACTCATGTTGGATTTTCTCCTACTAAAAATAGTTCTTAAATGGTTATTTTAAATGTTATGCAAACACATCTTCGATGAGCGCATTTTGTTGTTCAATGTGATAGCTGTTGTAACCGACCGCAGGCGCTGCCGCTTTTGGACGTGTTGCAAAGCGTAAAACGGATGATTTATCCACAATCTCTTCAAGATATTCACGTACAAACACGGCGTAACCTTGGTTTGCAGGCTCATCTTGACAGAAGACAATCTCTTTGGCTTTTGGATAGTCCGCTAAGATCTCTGAAAGTACTTTCGTTGGGAATGGATAGATCTCTTCTAAACGAATGATGGCTGTGTTTTCGATGCCTTTTTCCGCACGGGCATTGACTAAATCGTAATAGATCTTACCAACGCTGATTACCACTTTTTCAACCTGGCGATTGTTGATCTCTTCGATCTCTGGAATCACCGGCATAAATTGGCCTTCGCTTAGATCCTCTAAAGTGCTCACAGCTTGGCGATGTCTTAATAAGCTCTTAGGCGACATACAGACAAGCGGTTTACGATAATCTTGCAGCATTTGACGGCGGAACATATGGAACGCTTGCGCAGGCGTGGTTGGCACCACAAATGACATATTGTTTTCTGCACAAAGCTGTAAGAAACGCTCAGGACGTGCTGAGGAGTGCTCAGGTCCTTGCCCTTCATAACCGTGTGGAAGAAGCATCACAAGCCCACTGAGACGGCGCCATTTGGTTTCACTCGATGCGATAAATTGGTCAATCACCACTTGCGCACCGTTGACGAAGTCACCAAATTGCGCTTCCCAAATCACTAAGCTATTCGGTTCTGCCGTTGAATAACCGTACTCAAATCCAAGCACCGCTTCTTCTGAAAGGATTGAGTCAATCACAGTGAAACGCGCTTGATCATCGGCAATATGCGCTAATGGCACATAGCTCGAACCATCATTTTGGTTGTGATAAACCGCGTGACGATGGAAGAAGGTGCCGCGTCCTGAGTCTTGCCCAGAAATACGCACCGGATAGCCCTCTTCGAGAAGCGTTGCATACGCCATGGTTTCTGCAAAGCCCCAATCCATCTCAAGTGCGCCCGATCCCATTTTGTAACGGTTATCGTGAATGCGTTGAACACGGGGGTGAAGGGTCACGCCTTCGGGAAGCTCGTGCATTTTCTCAGTGAGATCTTTAATGCGCGCCACATCCACGGCGGTATTCGGTTTCTCATCTTGATCGGTACCAAATTTTGCTTGGTGCTCTAAGATGCGATTCCACTCATCAACATACGCCATATTAAGAGTATCGGTCACGGGGAAACCAACCGGTTTACCAAGCTCAAGTAATTCGCGATACTCTTTAGTGTAAGCTTTGTACTCTTCTGCGGTAATCACGCCTTCTGCGATCAATTTATCCGCATAGATCTCCGCCGGTGTTTTATGGGCTTTGATCAATTTATACATCATTGGTTGGGTTGCACTTGGCTCATCCGCCTCGTTATGGCCTAGACGGCGATAACAAACTAAGTCAATGACCACGTCTTTATTAAAGGTTTGACGATAAGCAAGCGCCGTTTGCGTTACAAAACGCACCGCTTCAGGATCATCGCCATTCACATGGAAGATTGGTGCCTGAATAATTTTCGCCGCATCCGTACAATAGGTCGCTGAACGAACGTCTAATGGGTTTGATGTGGTGAATCCGATCTGGTTATTGATCACAATGTGAACCGTACCACCACAGCTATAGCCTCGAACTTTCGAGAGCTGCATCGTTTCCATCACAACCCCTTGCCCTGCAAAGGATGCGTCCCCGTGAATTAAGACCGGTAACACTTTATTGTATTGAAGACGATTTTGTTCTTTAGTAAGACGACGTTCTAAACGTGCGCGCACCGACCCTTCAACCACCGGATCAACGATCTCTAAGTGCGATGGGTTAAATGAAAGCGCTAAATGCACGGGCTTATTACGTGTTTCAACCGTTGACGAGAAACCCATATGGTATTTAACGTCACCTGAACCTGTAGTAAAGGTTGGTTTTCCTTCGAACTCATCGAAAAGATCTTTCGGCGCTTTACCAAGCACGTTCACTAACATGTTTAAACGGCCACGGTGAGCCATTCCGATCACGATCTCTTCCGCATCTTTATCTGACGCACAATTAACGAGTTCATGCATTAATGGAATAAATGCGTCCCCACCTTCCAGTGAGAAGCGTTTTTGCCCCACGTAACGCATATGAAGATAGCGCTCAAGGCCTTCTGCCGAAACAAGCTCTTTTAAAGTCTCTTTTTTCTCATCGTCTGAGAATTGAATCGCTTCACCGGTGCTCTCTAAACGTGACTGAATCCAGTTACGCTCATCGTGATCGGTGATATGCATATACTCAACGCCCACATGATTAATATAGGTACGATCGAGAATTTCAAGAATTTGTCTTAAGGTCATGTGCGGCACGCCACAAAGACCGCCAGTGTTAAACTCGGTCTCTAAATCGGCGTTCGACAACCCATGATAACCCAATGATAATTCAGGAACGTCTTGGCGTTCACGCAAATTAAGAGGGCATAAGCTTGCTACTTGATGCCCTCTGCGTCTATATGCGTCAATTAATTTTAATACTGCGGTCTGTTTCTCCGATGCTACGTGATCCATTCCTGCAGAAGCACACGGTCTACGACCTTGGCGTGCTAAATGCTCGAACGATGCTTTGATGGGACCGTGCGCCACATCTTGGGTTCGTCCGTCGCGGTATTCTTTAAAATACTCCTGCCAATTCTCCCCAACTGAATTTGGATCTGCAAGATAGGATTCGTACATCTCTTCAATATAGGGTGCGTTAGCCCCATATAGCGCTGAGTACTTGCTAAATTTATCAATCAGTTTCATATTCTCGCTCTTATATTAATATTTAGTGGTACATAAAAATCATTTCAACCCACAAAGCATTAAGTTTTGTACGCTGATCTCTGTTTTTAATTTTTTGAGATAAATGATCGCTTTTTTATATCGCCTTATTATCTACATAATGACCTATTTTAGCGCGAACAAAGAATATAATAAAGCCTTTTTACAACCCCCCTCTGAAAATTGTAAAAAAATCACGGCATTTTCTCTAAAATTTTTCTCATTTTAAGACCCCCCTCTGAAAAGCCTGTAAAACTCTAGGTTCTCAAAACCCTTACTACACTCATCATGATAGCAAGATATTTAGATTTGGTGAATCATTATTCAACCGAAATGGATAATCAGCCTCATAAGTAGGTTAAAAGAGGAGATAAGCTAAATAATTTTTACCAATATGATAAAATTTTAACTACACTCAATCATTACAATGTACGATTTATGGAGTAGGCATGAAACTAAACGAACTGCGTTATTTTATTGCTGTTGCCGAAGAAAAGCATTTTGGCCGAGCGGCTCAAAAATGTTTTATTTCTCAACCTGCATTATCCATTGGGATTAAAAACTTAGAATACTCAATGGGCGTCTCACTCTTTGAACGCACCACCAACGAAGTCTTACTCACTGCGGCGGGCCAAGAGGCACTCCCTAAAGCACGCCAAATCTTTGAGCTTGTCAATGAACTCAGATCGCTTAGCATCGATTCCGACTCATTAGACGGTGAATTCAAACTCGGGATCATCTTTACCATTGCGCCCTATCTCTTACCAAAGATTATTCCTTCGCTTCGCGATCGCGCACCGGATCTTTCGCTCAATATCTATGAAAATTTAACGGAGAATCTCATTCCCATGTTAAAAACGGGCGAAATTGATGCAGCCATTATGGCCCTTCCCGTTTCTGATCCCACCTTTGAGATTATTGAACTTTACGAAGAACCTTTTTATGTGATCACGCCAAAAGATCACCCGCTCTCAAAACGTAAAGAGATCAGCGCTAGCGAAATTCACGAATACAATCCGCTTTTACTCAATGTTGGCCACTGTTTCCGTGATCAAATTATCGATCAATGTAAAGAGATCAACGCAACGCAATCCCATCACCACTCCCTTGAAACCATTCGTAACATTGTTGCAGCAGGCCACGATATCTCGGTACTGCCTAAATATGCATTAATGCAAGATCATCTTGAAGAGTTTTTGGCCTATGTGCCCTTCAAAGATCCGGTACCCAAACGCCGCGTTGTATTAGTGTATCGAAAAGAATTTACCCAAACGAAGAAAGTTGAGCTTCTTGCGGATTGCATTAAGGACCTTAACTTGTAACTCGAATGTTGAGAGAGGAACAAGGAATGTTAATAGATCAATTTGGACGGAAAATCGATTATGTACGCATCTCAGTGACGGATCGCTGTGATTTACGCTGTACATATTGTATTCCCAAAGGCTTCAAGGGATTTGAAGTCAATAAAAACTGGCTCACCTTTGATGAGATTTTACGGGTCGTCAATGCCTTTACTGAAATGGGCACGCACAACTTCCGTATCACCGGGGGCGAGCCACTTTTACGCAAAAATGTGGCCGATCTCATTTCTGAAATGCGCGCGATTCCAACCGTTGAGGATATCTCAATGACCACGAACGCAACACAGCTCGAAGGCCTTGCCCGCCCCTTAAAAGAGGCTGGTTTGCGCCGTCTTAACATCAGCCTTGATTCTCTCAATCCGAAAACAGTGCATTCGATTACCGGCAATGATTGCAGTGATAAAGTCCTCCGCGGCATTTTAGCGGCAAAAGAGGCAGGATTTTCGCCGATTAAGATCAATATGGTGCCGATGGTGGGCGTTAACGATCAAGATATCGACGATATGATCGGCTTTTGTATGGAGCATGGATTTATTCTCCGCCTGATTGAAGCGATGCCGATGGGTGTTACTGGCCAAAACACCGAAGGTCGCGATCTGACTAAATTATTAGAGTCGCTCCGGAAAAAGTATGGCCTCATCGATACGACGCGCCATTTAGGCTATGGCCCTGCGCGCTATTATGAATCCCCCGATGGCGAATTTACCTTTGGGCTTATCACGCCGATGTCGCAACATTTCTGCGAAAGCTGTAACCGCGTTCGCTTAGCGGTCGATGGCACGCTCTATATGTGTCTTGGGCAAAATGAGGCTTATCCGCTGCGTGAGATGTTACGCGATAATTGTTCCGATGATGAGCTGAAAGCGGCAATCCGCAAGGCGATTGATCTAAAACCAGAAAAACATGAATTTACCATTGATACCACAAAAATTAGTCGTATTATGTCTATGACCGGTGGTTAAATCGAGTAAACTAAATTAAATTGATATCGAGGAGTTTATTAATGAGCAATAAAGCATACGGCGTAAAAATGACGCTTCCAGAACACGATCCGATGGCACTTCCCCATTTATTAGGGAAAGACTTTGTCGCGGAACGTTGGTTTGAAACCAAAGAAGCGCGCGAAACCTTCTTAAAAAGCTATCAAGAGAATTTTATCTTCTATCGTCAAGGCGACAATCCTCGCTATATCTACGAGCTCATCGATAAAATCTAATACGACATAGATGCAATCTCAGATCATCTGAGACATAAAATACGAAATATGAAATTCATAAATGCCCGGCCACCGCGCTGGGTTTTTTATTGCCCGCCTGTAAACAGCCCGCTAAACAATCCGCGACAATCAACATCGCCAGACTAGGAAGAGAGATGACGAGCGCTATTTATAAGCGGAAAATACGCTTCACAAATATTTTACAGATAAGAAAAAAGCTTCTAGTTAAACTAGAAGCTTTCTCTTGTATGGCGCGCCCAGAAGGATTCGAACCTCCGACCGCCTGGTTCGTAGCCAGGTACTCTATCCAGCTGAGCTATGGGCGCTGTGTCTTTGAAGATGTTTATTATATCTTACTTTTTGTTCTCGTCAACCCCTAGATCAAATATTATTCAATCTTTTTTTAATTGACCAAATTTCCGAAGAAATCTCCAAACTGCTCGTGTTTGGCGTTGGATCAATCAAAATATGATTGGCTTAACGAAGGCTAAGTATAGCATAGCGATTACCATGCCGTTGGCCAAAAAGTAACCAACATAGCGCTTTTTCGGCGGATTGTTTTGGCGCATCGCCCAAATGCCAAAAAAGATGTATCCAACCAATAAGATAAGTTTTACGATGAGCCACGCAGGCATCGCGTGATGGTAATAACGATTAAAAATAAGCGCAATCCCGAGCACAAAAAAGCCGGTATCGATAATATGCGGCGCAATTTTAATCAGCTTTGGGCGCGCTTTACTAAAATAGACCCAAAATCGAATATTAAAAAAGAGAATCGAAACCACCGCAAATAGCGTATGGGAATGTTTTAAAGCTAAATACATAGTCATCCTTTACAGTTATTGATCGATCGTTGCGTAGAGCAACAAAAAAACCTCCACACTAGTGTAGAGGTTTCTTAAATCATTGGCTATAGTGCATCGGCTCATTTTCAGCGGATTTACCTTAATGTACGCCACTCAATTCACCACGTTGACGGGATTCCCCGCAACAAACTGATTTATATTATTGTGTAAAATCACCATCAGGCGCGCCACCGCCTCTTCACTTGCCCACGCGGAATGGGGCGTTAAGATAAAGTTACCCAGATCATTGGCTAACAGCGGATTGGTTTGCAAAGGCGGCTCTTTAGTCGCCACATCTACGCCCGCGCCACCAAGTTGTCCGCTGCGTAGTGCATCCGCAAGGGCTGATTCATCCACAAGTCCGCCGCGGCTCACATTAATTAAGATCGCACCCTTTTTCATGCGCGCAATGGACTCCGCATCGATCATATTGGCGGTATCCTCATTTAACGGAACATGGAGCGAAACCACATCCGCCGATGTTAATACCTCATCAAACGCGGCATAGCCCTCTCGCACCCTATCCGCGCCCTTGCGTTCCGCATAGAGTACCTTCATTCCAAAACAGGTGGCAAATTCGCCAAGTTTTGAACCAATCGCCCCTTTGCCGAAGACCCCTAATGTTTTCCCCGCAAGATCGTAGATCGGCTCCGCCAAAATGGAAAAAAAGGGAGAAGCCTGCCACTCACCGTCCTCAATCCGCTTTTGATAAAGGGGTAAGCGATGCATAAGCGAAATCATCATCATAAAGGCATGTTCCGCCACAGACACCGTACTGTAATCGGCGACATTACACACCGTAATGCCAAGCTCACGCGCTGCCTTCACATCAATCATATTAAAGCCCGTTGCCGTCACCGCAATTAGTTTCAAATCGGGATTGGCTTCCATGTCGCTCCGCGTAATCGGCACCTTATTGGTAAGCGCAATCTCATGCCCCTTTAGCGCGGTTTTCACCTCGTCTTGAGTGCAATTATTAATGGACGTGAGTTCAAATGGAAAATCAAAGGCAAACTCAGCACGCGGCAACGTTCCGGCATCTAAAAAGACTATTTTTTTCATCGCTTCTCCCTCCGACGATTCCTCAATCGGATCTTGTTCGTTATTGTTGTTATCGTTTCTTAAAACGGTGAGTCTTTGATTTTACGGATTTAATAAAAAAGCGCAAGCAACCATGATGGCGCTCGCGCTTTGTGATTCTTTTCGATGAGTCAGCGTAATAAATCTATTGATGTTTGTGACGCATGAGACGCTGCTTCTCACGATCCCAATCACGCTCTTTAATGGTCGCCCGTTTATCATGGGCTTTTTTACCTTTACCGAGCCCAATCTCAACCTTTGCAAGGCCATTTTTCCAATAGAGATTGAGCGGAACGAGCGCATAACCCTTTTGGTCTACCGCGCCGGTTAATCGGTCAATTTCACGGCGATGGAGCAGCAATTTCCGCGTCCGCGTTGAATCGGGACGAACGTGCGTTGACGCCGATAAAAGCGGCGAAATATGCATTCCGATCAGGAAAATTTCCCCATCTCGAATATAGACATACGCCTCATTGATCTGCCCGCGCCCATCGCGAAGGCTTTTCACTTCCCAGCCTTGGAGCGCAATGCCCGCCTCAAGCCGCTCTTCAATAAAATATTCATGGAACGCCCGTTTATTATCGGCAATGCGCGATCCACCCTGTTTTTTCTTTGCCATAATTTTTGTCTCTCTTTTTAATTCTACTGTCTGCATCCACGTTATCTGGCATTGTTCAAACTACTTAAAGATAAACACCCCGTGATGCATCGATTCCGCATGTACGCCTTTTTAATACAAATACCGCGTACCAGTTAATTATACCGCATTTTTAAATCCGCATAAAAAACGCCCTACATCAATGACGATCTAGGGCGCTTAAATTACGTTAATTCAATAAATTTTATTCAACGTCTTTCATGCTGAGACGAATACGGCCTTGACGGTCGATCTCAAGCACTTTAACTTTAACGATTTGGCCCACTTTAAGGTAATCGTTAATGTCTTGGATACGCTCTTCCGCAGGGATTTGCGAGATATGAACCATACCATCTTGACCTGGGCGAAGGTTTACAAACGCACCAAAGTCCATTAAACGTACCACCGGCGCTTCGTATACGGTACCGATTTCGATATCCGCTGTGATATCTTCGATACGTTTTTTCGCTGCTTCCGCTTGTGAATTGTTCACTGCAGAGATACGTACTTCACCGGTATCTTCGATCTCAATTACCGCCCCCGTTTCTTCAGTAATGGCGCGGATAGTTACCCCACCTTTACCGATTACGTCACGGATTTTGTCTGGGTTGATGCGAATGGTGGTGATGCGAGGTGCAAATTCAGAGATTGAATCGCGTGATGCATCGAGCACTTTATTCATTTCACCCAAGATATGGAGACGGCCTGCTTTTGCTTGTTCAAGCGCGGTTTCCATGATCTCTTTGGTGATTCCGTCGATTTTAATGTCCATTTGAAGTGCAGTGATGCCTTCGTTGGTTCCTGCAACTTTAAAGTCCATATCGCCTAAGTGGTCTTCATCACCTAAGATGTCGGTAAGAACGGCGTAATCGTCGCCTTCTTTGATAAGACCCATCGCAACACCGGCTACCGGCGCTTTTAATGGAACGCCCGCATCCATCAATGCAAGCGATGATCCGCACACTGACGCCATTGAGCTTGAACCGTTTGATTCAGTGATTTCTGATACAACGCGAATGGTGTATGGATACTCTTCCATGTTAGGAAGTACTGCGTGAACCCCACGTTTTGCAAGACGGCCGTGACCAATTTCACGACGTTTTGGTGAGCCTACGCGGCCAGTTTCTCCAACTGAGTAGGGAGGGAAGTTGTAGTGAAGCATAAAGTTTTCTTTATATTCACCTTCAAGCGCGTCGATGATTTGTGCGTCACGCTCTGTTCCTAAAGTTGCCACTACAATCGCTTGGGTTTCACCACGAGTGAAGAGTGCTGAACCGTGAGTGCGAGGTAATACCCCAACTTTCACTTCGATCGGACGAACGGTTTTGGTGTCACGACCATCAATACGCGGTTCACCACGTAAGATTGATCCACGAACTACATCTGAGCTAATACGGCTCACTTCACGCACAACCTCGCTTTCAGTGAAGCTATCGTCTGCATCGGTTACCAGTGCTTCAATCGCTTTTGCTTGAACCGCTGAGATCGCATCGGAACGCTCTTGTTTTACTTGAAGTTTGAATGCCGCTTCTAAGCCTGCACGCGCTTCTTTTTCAACCGCGTCAACGAGCGCTTGGTTTTTCTCAGGTTTTTCAAATGGGAACACGTCCGCATTCACTTTACCCGCTAATTCTTTAATGTTGTTGATGATCACTTGCATCGCTTCGTGACCGTGCATAACCGCACCAAGCATCACTTCTTCAGAAAGAAGGTTTGCTTCTGATTCAACCATTAATACCGCGCTTTCTGTTCCTGCTACTACAAGATCAAGATCTGAAGTTTTGAGCTCTGAAAGCGTTGGGTTTACAACGTATTCGCCATTCTGATAGCCAACGCGCACCGCACCAATTGGGCCATTAAATGGAAGACCCGCGGTTGAAACCGCAGCAGATGCACCAATTAACGCCACAATGTCCGTTGCAATTTCAGGATTAACCGACATTACGGTTGCAATGATTTGCACTTCGTTCGTGAACGCTTCGTCAAAAAGTGGACGTACAGGACGGTCAATTAAGCGTGATACTAAGATCTCATGCTCAGAAGGACGACCTTCACGGCGGAAGAAGCCGCCTGGGATTTTACCCGCTGCATAAGTACGCTCTTGATAATCAACCGTTAACGGGAAAAAATCACGGCTTGGATCCGATGATTTTGACGCCACACAGGTAACAAATACTGTGGTGCCTTCAATATCCACCATCACTGCGCTCGTCGCTTGACGGCCGATTTCACGGGTTTCGATCGTAACGGTACGACCGGCTAATTCAAACTCTTGTTTAATTGCTTCAAGTTTCATAGATACCTCTTTAATAACTTGTAAATTAAAGGATACATAGAAGCAATTCATCTTTAGATTAGGGAACTGCTTAAAGACTAGTTAAAGTGAGCCCTTAAGCAGTGCCCCGTTTAATCGCTTCTACGTACTTAAAATGATTTTAAGAAAAAACCCTCACCAAAGCGGAGAGGGTTTCTTAAATTTTAGCAATAACCTCTACCCATTCCACAGAAGGAATCTTGATAAACGTTATTACAAAAGCTTCGTATCATCACGCGAACGTTAAAATTAACGACGTAATGAAAGACGCTCGATTAAAGCTTGATAACGACCTAAATCTTTTGATTTTAAGTAATCAAGTAATTTACGACGTTTGTTAACCATTCTTAACATACCTTGGCGAGAATGATGATCTTTCTTATGCTCGTCAAAGTGTGCTCTTAAATCGTTAATGTTATTGGTTAAAAGTGCAACTTGTACTTCAGGTGAACCAGTGTCGCCTTCAGCGCGGGCAAATTCAGCAATAATTTCAGCTTTTTTGTCTGTTGTTAACATTGTTTTTTTAAACTCCAAAAATTAAAAGTGCCAATGGCGATGACAGCATTTAAGTCCGCCATTATAGTATAGTTTTTCGCGTTTGGCTATGGCTAATCCTGCGCAAAATTAATTTGATAGCCTAAATTGATATCCAATCTCGATCCCTAAACGATCGCTCTCATTTTTCCCAAGTTCAAGCACATATTGCGCCGGCGCTTTAGAGGGGTAACTTGGGCAAGGATCGGCAATACACGGCACTGCTTTCACGATATCGACCACCACGCCCTTTCCATCAATATAGATAATATCGAGCGGAATTTTCGTGTTTTTCATCCAAAAACTGCGAGGCGCTTCTTTCGCAAAGACAAAGAGCATGCCGGCATTTTGGGGCAAGATATAGCGGTGCATTAAGCCATTCATCTGCGAACGCGAAGTGAGCGCAAGCTCCACATTGAGCGCAGCTTCGCCTGCTTGCATTTTCGCCATCGGGAGATTCGATTCAGGGTGCATTTTAAACTGATACTCAACAAAGTCCGGCAATTCAATCAATTTAGGTTTTGCTGACACAGCGCCGATAAACACCCATGCAATCAGCAACAATCCAAGCGCGACCATCATTCGGTATCGATCATTTCTTAGCATCGGTTACTCCTCATCATCCCCATCAAAATCGTCTTCATCATACTCTTCGTCGTCATACTCATCGTACTCATCTTCCAGTCCTTCATAAACGAGATAGCCCTCATTTAGAAGCTGAACAAGTAGCGCGCTGGCCTCAACCTCTTTAAGATAAGGACGCAGCTGACCGGGCGAGTAGAAACGGTGACGGGTTAAGAGCGCTAATAATGGCGTAAGATCTGCGCTTACCGCAAAGGCCTCGCCCGCCACATAGAGCGTTGCCACATCCCCTTCCACGCGATAGATAAAGGTGAGTCCGGGGTGACGTTCAATGTCCTGCTCGTCTTCTAATAATTCTTCGATAAATTCGAGATCCACGGGCTCATCAAGCGGATAGGCTTCTTGCCCCATTTTTGGCTCCGTAATAAAACGTCCGAACCATTCGCCCACCGTTTCACGATTTAGCGGCAGATGACTTTTAAGCAATTCAAGCACTTTATCCACCGATTGATCGGTAAGTTCGCCGCACTCTTGTTGATAGATTAAATCAGGATCGGAAAAACGCGCATCAGCCTCAATCAGCTCCATTTTCGCTGCGGCAAAATCATGGACGAGTTCTTGATCTTTCGGCGCACGGAATCCCACTGACCAAGTGATACTTTTGCCGATATTAACACCGTAATGACCAATTCTCGGAGGGAGATAAAGAAGGTCGCCCGGCTCGACAATCCACTCTTGATCCACATTGAAATCTTCAATCAAGCGAATATCAATGCCCTCAACAAAATCATCTTCCGATACCTCATCAAAGCTGATCTTCCAATGCTTTTTCCCCATGCCTTGAATAAGAAAAACATCGTAATCATCCCAATGCGCGCCGACGTTGCCTTCATCGGGCCCGAGCGTTGCTTGAAGATCATCAAAACGCCAATTGGGAATAAAATTAAAGGGGTCAGTCAAAAGACGCAGATGGGGGAGAAATTTTTCCATATCATTGACCACCAGCATCCACTTTTTCTCGCCTAAGTGAGAAAAGGTCTCTTCCGCCAGCGGGCCTTTTCGCATCTCCCACGGGCGCACACCCCCCTCTTCCAAAATAAGGCGCGAGGGAATAAACTCCTCAAGCGAGAGACCGGCGATGGTATCGGGAGTGAGCGGGTCTTTGAAATCCGGAAATGCCCCTTTCACAAAGAGGGGTTTTTTCTGCCAATAATCGGCTAAAAATTCCCGCGGGGTGAGCCCGCCTAAATGGCGTAAAGGTTGATCCGCTCTATTTTTCATGATTGTTCTCCTCTCGTTCTCGATACTCTTTAATCTCTGAAGGCGTTAAAATGGGTAGGTAGAAGAAGAATGTGGCGCCATCACCCTCTTTAGAGTGAAAGTCGATGGTGCCGCGCATCTGCTCAACCAATGCCTTCGTAATACTCAAGCCCAATCCCGTTCCTTGGGAACGATGTTGCGCTTCGTCAGCTTGAGCAAATTTCTCAAATATTTTTTTCTGGAAGGCTTCAGGAATGCCCTCGCCATAGTCGGTCACTTCAACGCGTGCATGACGTTTTGCCACCACAACGCTCACATCAATAATCGCCGTGCCACCGCCTGTGGAAAACTTCGCCGCGTTGGAAATTAAGTTACTCATCACCTGCACTAAGCGATCATAATCACCCAATACATAGATCGGATACGGCGGCAATTTCGCGATCACTTCCGCGCCGTAGGCCTGCACATAAGCTTCATTGACTTCAACCGATTGCCCAACGAGCTCTACAAGATCGAGCGGCTCAAGTTTAAATTCAAGCGTCCCTAATTGAATGCGCTGAATGTCTAAAATATCGTTCACCAGCACTAAAAGGCGGTTACTATTGCGAAGCGCTAAGCTCAGCAGACTGCGGGTTTTTGGCGTTAATTGGCCAGCAATTCCGCTATCGATCAATTCAAGTGAGCCTTTAATGGAGGTGATCGGTGTACGCAGTTCATGAGACACGGTCGCGACAAACTCTTGGGTGATTTTCTCTGCATGACGCTGCTCTCGAATATCGCGCACGATGCAGACAAATTTACGATTCCCGCCTTGAAGTAGGCGTGAAAACGTCACTGAAATCGGAATCCCTTCACTGCGGGCATCGATAATCTCGCCCTCCACCTGAATTGAATCGAGCGTTCCTTTTCCGGCAAGCTCATGAAAAATATCTACAAGCGATGGGAAGGTTTGATAATTGGGGGTTTTCGGGTCTTGGCGAATCAGATCTTGTAAAAACGCCCCCTGCAAAAGTGGCATCGAACGACGATGCAAAAGTTTATCCGCCGTTTTATTATTACTGATAATGCAGCCCGACTCATCGGTGGTTAAAATCCCGATCTGTAAACTGTCAAAGAGCAGACGCAGGCCATTTTCGTTATCGCGGAGCGTCTTTTCAATCGCTTTTCGGTCGCGAATCTCTTGGGCGAGATTTTTATTCGTTTCTTCAAGCTCTTGGGTACGGAGTGCAACACGCTCTTCAAGGCGACGATTGGCTTCAACCACATCATAATGCGCAGTCATCAGCCCATAGACAAAGAGGAAGAAAAACGCAATCACAAGGGAATCGCCCATCGGCACCCACATATGAAAAAGCGAGATCGCAAGATAGGAAAAAAGTAGCAGCGTAATTAAGAAAACTACCGCTACCAGACTACTCCAAACGCCAGAGATTTTAAGACGGCGCACTAAAATCAAAATAAGCAGGAGCGCAAAGAGATTAATCACTCGCTCAAAGCCGGTGGTTACTTTAAAGACGAGCTTTTCATGGCGGAGCTCATCATAAAATTGTGCTTGTAGATCGATCGCCGTTAAATATTCAGGCTCACTCTTATCCCAACGGGAAAAGGGAACAAATTTCTCACCAAGCCCCGTTGCGGTCACCCCGACAAATACCACCTTATCGCGAAATTCCTCCGGCTCATAAACGCCTGCCAGCACATCGGCAAAGGAATAATGTTGGAAACGATTCTTTTTACTGCCGATGTAATACGCCGTGTTTGAATCGATAAAACGGCTCGCTTGAATGCGGTTGAGGTAGATCTCGAGCGCAGGATTATCCGGATCGGTCGCCTTTAGGAGCGACACCGTTGTATGGGGATAGCGATGATCGCCATAGGTTTTATATAAAGAGAGCGAACGGACAACGCCATCGGTCTCTTTTTCAAGGGCGGCGTGGCCTGTTTTAACCACATCGTTGAAGATATTAAGCTCAAGTCCTGACGGGAAAATCAGCGACGGAAGCACCACATTTCCATTGGAGCGAAGTGCCTGATAGAGCTCGCCATCGCCAATATTGGGCTCAAGAAAGAGCACATCATAGCTGATCGCTTTGACGCCATATTCGGTGAGTGTTTGAATAAGTGCCCCATGATAATTGCGCGGCAACGGCCAACGCCGATCGAGTGCCTGAATGGTGTGGTCATCAATCGTCACAATGGCGATATCATCCACATTGGTGGTACAGGTTTTAACTAAGGCAAAGTTATCATAGATGATGGAATTGAGGCGCTCGGAGATACGCGAGCCGGCAAACATGCCATACGCCAGTAGCAGAATCCAAAAAATAAGCAACGTGATAACCCACGCCGGCAATTGCCGGATGGGCCACCACTTATTTTCGGGAGACGCGTTCGACATTGTCTAACAACCTCAAACTCCGCATGACATCCGCAAGGTGTTTACGATCGTTCACACGAATCACAAAGGCGATCTTCACGAGATCTTCGTTAATATTTTCCGATTTAAACTCTTCAAAATCGAGATTAAGCTCGGTGATTTTGGCGCTGATGGCGGCAATTGAACCGCGTCGATTTTTCGCTAAGAGATAGAGCTGGACGGGGAAATCGCCACGCACTTCTTTACTCCACTCAAGCGGTAGCCAGCGCTCAGGATGCTTTTTAAACATCTCGATATTACTGCAATTAGTTGCGTGCATCACAAGGCCGTGACGCATACTTAAATAGCCAATAATCGGTTCGCCCGGGAGCGGATTACAGCAGGCACCGAGCGAGACTTTCATCCCCTCTGCCCCTTTAATCATCTCATTGGACACCTCTTCCCCTTCATCGCTCTCATCGGCATCGGGGAGAAGATCGGGCGTGTAACGGAAATTGACTAAATAACGGTTGATCACATATTGCGCCGGATATTTACCGCGGCCAATGTCCATCAACAATTGTTCTTTTGAGCCCAAGCCTAAATCATGGAGAATCGTCGCTTCCTGCTCATCGCTCAACGCGCCCTCTTTAAAGCCGCGCTCTAAAATGGCATTTTGCAAAATCGCTGATCCCGCATCTTCTGCTTCAAGATCTGAAAGATCGCCAAGATAACTACGAATGCGCGAACGGGCTCGCGCGGTAATCACATGATCGAGCCAGAGCGAGCTTGGTTTAACGCTTTTATTGGTTTTAATCTCGACGGTTTGTCCGTTACTTAAGAGATAGTCATATGCCACCTCTTGCGAATCCACGAGCGCCTTTTCAAAGGTATCGCCAATATCGGTATGAACTGCATAGGCAAAGTCGAGCGCCGTTGCCCCGCGAGGAAGCTCAATAATACGGCCTTTCGGCGTGAAGACGTAGATCTCTTTCGGGAAGAGTTCCGCTTTCATCGTCTCCATAAATTCTTCAGGCGAAGTGGTGATATCCTGAAGTTCAGTCACCACATCGAGCCATTTCGTCGTTTTTTGGAACGCGTGGCTCTGCCCCTCATAACTCTCTTTATAACGCCAGTGCGCCGCAGCGCCCACTTCCGCCACAATGTGCATATCGCGAGTGCGAATTTGCACCTCAACGGGAAGCCCATTTGCCCCAAACACCACGGTGTGGAGGCTCTGATAGCCATTAATTTTAGGAATGGCAATATAATCTTTAAAGCCGCCAATAATCGGTTTGTAAAGCTGATGGACAATCCCTAAAACGCGGTAACAATCATCCACCGAACGCACAATGATTCGAATCGCAAAAATATCGTAGACATAATCAAGCCCACCCTTAACGCGCATCTTTTGATAGATACTCCAAAGGTGCTTACGGCGGGTGGAAAGTCGCGATAAGATATTGCTCCGAACGAGGCGTTCATCGATGGTTTCTAAAATTTTATTGAGATTATCGTGCTGTTCAACGTCTTTTTTCTCAAGTTCATTTTTAAGCACCTCATAGCGCATCGGGTAGAGATTCTCAAAACAGAGATTCTCAAGATAGACCTGAAGCACATACATCCCAAGGCGCGAGGCGATGGGCGCGTAAATCTCTAAAGTTTCTCGTGCAATGCGACGTTTCTTATAGGCCGGGAGCGCGCCGAGCGTGCGCATATTATGAAGCCTATCGGCCAGTTTCACCATAATGACGCGCAGGTCCTTGGTCATCGCTAAGACCATTTTGCGGAAGTTTTCCGCCTTCGCTTCCTCTTTCGAACGGAACCGAATTTGCGTTAATTTTGTGACGCCATCAACGATGTTCGCCACATCTTCGCCGAAATGATATTTGATCTCATCATACTCAATATCGGTATCTTCGATCACATCATGTAAAATTGCGCCCACAATGGAAGCCGCATCGATTTCGACCTCCGTTAAGATGAGCGCAACGGCGATGGGATGGAAAATATAGGGTTCACCGGACGAGCGAAATTGTTCCTGATGCGCAAATGCACCAAAGACACAGGCTCGTTTCACCTCTTCCACATCCTCTTTCGACAAATATCGAGAGACGACGCGAATTAAGCGATTGGTTTTCTCAACAAATTCCGCTTTCCATGGAATCAGGTTTTGCGGTAATTCAACAGTTTCCATCCCCATTGCGTAGCCCTTTTACTTAATCAGCAAATGCAGCAGACGCAGCTTCTTCTTTTGCAAGTGCTTTGATTTCGTCAGGACTAATTGCGCCGCCTGCGATTTCACGAAGTGCGACTACAGTCGGTTTTGCACCGTGGGGTACACCGTCGATACGAGGCTCTGCCCCATTACTAATTTGTCGTGCGCGCTTTGCCGCAACTAATACGAGTTGGAAACGGTTATCTACACGTCCTAAACAATCTTCGACCGTGACTCTTGCCATACTTTTACTTCCTTTAAACAACTAAAAATTAACGTTAATTAAGATCATATTACGAACAATACGGTTCATTATAGATGATCTATTCTGCTTCATCAGCAAATAATGATTTTAATAGCGCCGCTTCTTTCACCACTTGATATTTAAGGCGAAGGCGATTGGTGTGGAAAATCCCTTTTAATTCAGAGAGTGCAAGGTCGAAATCGTCATTGACAATGACATAATCAAAACTGCGGTAATGCTTAATTTGATTCACCGCATCTTTCATTCTTTTTTCGACAATCGCTTCGCTATCTAAATTCCGGTGGATGAGCCGTGCGCGGAGAATTTCAAGCGAAGGGGGCATAATGAAGATTAATACCGCTTCGGGCATAATCGCTTTGATCGATTTAGCGCCTTGCCAATCAATCACGAGCACCACATCTTTCCCTTCGCGAGTCTTCGCTTCTACCGCCTTTTTAGAGGTGCCGTAGTAATTGCCAAACACCTCTGCGTACTCATAAAACCCATCTTGTTCGATAAGCGCTTTAAATTCTTCCACTGAGACGAAATGATAATGCTCGCCGTCGATCTCTCCCGCTCTTGGCGCCCGCGTTGTATGCGTTACCACGCGCTCAACATAATCGGTCTGATCAATTAATTGATTCACCAACGTTGTTTTACCGCCACCTGAGGGCGATGAGATTACAAAAAGCGTTCCTAAACCATCCCTATTCCGTTCGTCTATACTGTCCATAAGCCTCTATCTAACGATTACTCTAAAACGATCCAATAATTCCCCTATACTCTACACTAAAATAGGCCGTACGGCATTAAATATCGACGAAAAACCCGCGCTTTTCCTTTGATTTTGTCTCAATTTATATTACACTGATTCGATACTTTTACATAAATTATCAATGGAGATTAGGTTAGCGATGTTAAAGAAAATTCTATTTGGATTAAGTGCTGCTGTGTTAATGAGCTCGCAAGCAATGGCGCAAACTCAACCTCAGCTTGAATATCAACAAAAACACGGTGACTGGATGATTACCTGTCATCTAATTGATGAGGCAAAAGAAGTCCGCGACTGCATTATCACAACCGGTACCACCACTAAAGTGGAAACCCCACAAGGTGGCCAAGAGATCGACGCAGCGCGCGCATCGGTGATCTACATCCAAGATCAACCCACCCTTATTTTAACGGCACTTCCCGGCACGCTTTTACTTCCGGGTATGAGCATTAATATCGATGGTAAACCGTTAGAGCTTGGTAAAGATAAAATCGAACAACTCTACTTTGAGCGTTGCTTAAACGATGGTTGTATCACAGGGCTTCCCCTTTCAACAGACGAAATCGTTGCCTCTCTTAAAAAATCAAACACGATGAATCTTAGCTACAACCACGATCTTTTAGGCAAAGGCTTACAAGAGCTTAAACTTAAAGTATCGATGAAAGGATTCACCGCAGCCTATGATGATCTTCAAAAACGTATGGGTAAAGCAAAATAAGATTGCCCACGAAACGATCAATCTAGACTAAAATGAACGCTGGCAGGATGGAGTAATTCGCCTGTCACTTATGAAAAATAAGACCGACTGATTCGGTCTTATTTGCTTTTTGTATTATAATAATTCTTTATTCTCACTCAGATTACATAATTAAAAATGGACTATCCTAAACATTTTGGGGTGATCGTCATCGGCGGCGGCCACGCAGGGACAGAAGCGGCCCTTGCCTCAGCAAGACTTGGCGTCCCCACACTCCTTTTGACACACAATATTGAAACCCTCGGCCAACTGAGCTGTAACCCAGCCATTGGTGGTATCGGGAAAGGGCAGATCGTCCGCGAAATTGACGCGCTTGGTGGCGCCATGGCGATTGCCACCGATCATGCCGGCATTCAATTTAGAACGCTAAACGCCTCAAAAGGCCCAGCGGTGCGATCAACTCGTGCCCAAGCGGACCGAACGCTCTATAAACAAGCGATCCGCTCGATCTTAGAAAATCAGCCCAATCTCTATATCTTCCAACAAGCGGCGGACGATATTATTTTAGAGGGCGATCGTGCGTGCGGCGTTGTCACTCAAACCGGCATTCGCTTTCATAGCTCAACGGTGGTTTTAACCGCAGGAACCTTCCTTTCAGGGCTAATTCACGTGGGAATGGAGAACTATTCTGGCGGACGCATGGGCGATCCTCCATCGATCTCCCTTGCGCATAAACTTGCCGAGATGAAACTCCGCAAAGGCCGTTTAAAAACCGGAACCCCACCGCGCATTGACGGGAAAACCATCGACTTTTCCAATATGGATATCCAACCCGGTGATGATCCGGCGCCGGTCTTCTCTTTCTTAGGCGATGTGTCGCAGCACCCAACGCAAGTGCCCTGCTACACCACCTATACCAATCCGCGCACCCACGAAATTATTCGCGGCGGTCTTGATCGCTCACCGATGTATGCCGATAATGCGACGATTGAAGGGATTGGCCCGCGTTACTGCCCGTCGGTGGAAGATAAAATCATGAAGTTTGCCGATAAAGATCGCCATCATGTATTTTTAGAACCGGAAGGTTTAGATACCCACGAATATTATCCCAATGGGATCTCGACGAGTCTGCCGTTTGATGTGCAAATTGAGCTTGTTCACAGCATTGAAGGACTCGAAAACGCGCACATTACCCGCCCTGGATACGCCATTGAGTACGATTTCTACGATCCGCGCGATCTGAAATATACCCTTGAAACCAAAGCGATCGATAACCTCTATTTTGCCGGCCAAATTAATGGAACCACCGGTTATGAAGAGGCAGCCGCTCAAGGATTGCTCGCGGGCTTAAATGCAGCGCGCCGTTATCTGGAAAAAGAGGCGTGGTATCCACAGCGTCATGAATCCTACATTGGCGTTATGATCGATGATCTCATCTCGCTTGGGGTGAAAGAGCCGTACCGCATGTTTACCTCGCGGGCAGAATATCGCCTCCTTCTCCGTGAAGATAATGCCGATCAACGCTTAACGCCGATTGGCCGAGAGCTTGGGCTAGTCGATGATTATCGTTGGCAGAAATTTGAAGAGAAAGAGGAAGCGATTGCACAAGCTGACCAATTTATGAAAGATTGGCTCATCGACATTCGCACCGATTCTGGGAAAGCGATTCAAGAGGAGACCGGCGTCTCCCTCTCGCAAAATATCAAAGCGCTTCACCTCTTAAAACGTCCGCAAGTGCATCTTGAGCATCTGATGGCGCTTGAGGAAGGTCAACCCCTTCACCAATATTCTACGGATGTGTTACAAAAAATTGAAATTCAGGCAAAATATGAGGGATATATTAATCGCGGGCTTGATGATATTGAACGCAATCAACGCTTTGAAAATGCGCCATTGCCAGCCAATATTGACTATCACGCGATTAAAGGACTGTCTGCTGAGATTCAAGAAAAGCTCGCAACTGCGCAGCCTGAAACCCTCGGACAAGCTTCACGCATTCAAGGCGTCACCCCTACGGCGGTATCGCTTCTTTTAGTGCACCTTCGCAAAGGACGCCTCCCTACGGTGAAATAAGGATAATGGATTTATAATGAAGAAACGCCTATTAACACTACTGACCGCTTCACTACTCTCCCTCTCAGTACAACAAGGATTTGCGGAAAACGCGCCAAAACTTGCTGTCAAAGGCGATATCGGGGCCTTAAGTGCGCTTAGCCTCGATGAGCTTGCCTACCGAGATGATCTTGGGTTTACCCTGCTCGATTACGCTATGATCGAGAATGATCCGGAAGTGGTGCGCTGGCTAAGACAGCACGGCGTGCGGTCAGGCGTTAATACGGTGCTCATTCAAAAGATGCAGCATTGGCTTAATCTGCTCGACTATCCCGTCGATAATTTTGCCGGCGTTTTCAATCCATCGATCCAACAGAGCGTCATTGCCTATAAATCCGCAAAGAATTTTGAGGCGAGCAATCGGATTACCCCCGATTGGTTTGAAGGACTTGAAGAAGAGGCGATTAAAGAGGCGCAGCGTCTTTTAAACAGTATGGGCGAGGATCTGAAACTCTCAGGTCTTCTCGATCGCGATACCGTAGCAGCGCTCGATAATTTTGCCGGTGCCTATCAAAATATCCCGCAGATGAATTACGCCACCTTCCGCCTTCTTAAAGAGACCGCGCAAGGCCTTATGAAAGAGCGTGGCTCTGAGACCCTTGAGGTAGAGATTGAAGAGGAATATGATCTTCCCCCGGAGGATCTTCAACTTGGCGCTGTCTCGGATGCGGATTTAGTGGAAGCAGCCGATGCCTCGCTCACTCAAAAAGCGCAAGCGGAAGCCCGTCTCTCTAAAAATGGCAATCTTCCGCCCGATGAGGTGTCGATTCGCTATCTCAATCACACCACCAATGAAAAGCTCGATCCAGAGACCCAAACGCTGGTGCTCAATAGGATCGATGCGGTGGTTAATAACGCGCCCTCCAATAAAATTCTAACGATTCAAACGTGGCTCAAAATCATCGGCTTTTTTGATCATAAAGTCGATGGTATGACGGGGCCGACAACTCGCAGTGCCATTCGTGATTATCAAGCGCATATTGGGCAAAAACCGACAGGGATTCCCGACACCAAATGGGAAGTCCCGCTTGAAAAAGAGGTGCGCAAAAAACTGCAAAAACGCCTCAAACAGCTCGATTTTTATCACGATGATGTCAATGGAGTCAATAATTTTAGCACCCGCGCGGCAACCATTGCTTACGAGCGCTTCCACGGGCTCGATGAGCTCGGCAATCTATCGCCCCGCCTGCTCATGTTCCTCTTTAGAGATAAAGAGCTCATTGATTACGGCGTGCGTTTTAAGAAAACTCCGATCGCAGAAGCCGATAGATCAACCGCAAATCAAAAAAATGCCAATGTTTCAAGCGTTCCAACGGCGCCCACCCCGATTCCTGTGGCTCGCGCGGAGAGTGATGAGACAATAGAGGACACTCCTCAAGCCGCTCCGATTGAATCAATCGCAACTGATTTAACCGCTAAGGCAGAAACCACAACACCCGAAACGGTAACGCCAGAAAAGTCGGTGACACTAACCCCGGTTCCTGAAAAACAAGCGGAAACCGACACCTCTCTTACCGAGATCGAATCCATTGAAGCACTCGAAGAGGAAGAGGATGCAGAAACAGAGGAAATTATTCATCTCATCGGCGATCTTGATGAGGTTGATGAAAACCCCATCAGTGAAGCATCAGATGATGAAGAAATCGATGAAACACCTCGTCTTACCGAGTTTGAGCATTCGATCGATGAGATCAAAAAAACCATCTTTGATGCCCACTCCAACACCCTATTAAATCGTCAAGTATGGCTGCGTATCATGGGGCATTTCCCCTATGCGCTCGATGGAGCGATGGGTCCGCAAACCCGCGAGGGAATCACCTCGTACGAAACCTCCATTGGCGTTGAACCCACCGGAAAACTTGCGCCTAAATGGGAAGCTCGTCTTGAAAAAGATGTGCGTAAAAAAGTGCAGGCGCGCTTAAAAGAAAAAGGCTTTTATGAGGGCGATGTTGATGGACTCAATGGCCCCGGAACGCGCAGCGCAATTCGCGCCTATGAGGCCTCGAAAAAGCTCCCCGAAACCGGTCTTTTATCACCGCTCTTTTTAATGGTGCTCTACAACGTCGATGACTTAAATCCCACCGACAAAGATCTCGCCGTTTTCTTTGAGCGCGAGGGCATTCAGATTAAAGGCTATAAACCCGGCGGCAGCGATAAGCTCACCTTGCAACAATTGATGCTCGCCTATACCGGCGACTATATTGAAGTGATCGACGGTAAAGAGGGCCCGGCGACAGACGAAGCGGTTAAACGTTTCCAAGCGCGCTATCATCTGCAGATCGATGGTAAAATCGGCGGCGATACCGAACGCCGTTTAACCCGTGAAGTGATCAATACCTTCCAGCGCTTCCTCAAAAAAGAGGGCTATATGGAGGATGACCCGACCGGATCACTCGGCCCTAAAACCAAACGCGCCGTCCGTGAACTGAAAGAGCGAAGCGGGATTCCCGTCAATGATGAGCTCGACATTCCATTTATGCTTGTTGCCATTGATGGACTTGCCGGCACGACCCTCAGTGATGATTATCTCGCTGAGTTAAAATCAGCCAAAGCGGAAGAAGAACGCCTGCAAACTGCGCAAGCTTATCTCATTGGGCTCAATCTTCTCACTGGTAAAGCCGATGGCGTCGACGGCCCGGCAACGCAAAATGCGGTGCGCCGTTTCCGTCAACAAGAAAAATTACTGGCAGGCACCCACGTTAATGAAGCGTTAATGCCCTTCTTAGAAGAAGCCGCGCTTAAAAAAGGCCAGTCATACCTACAGCAACTGGGGTATTCCATTAAACCGGATGGAAAAATGGGCCCGAATACGAAAAAGCAACTTCATGCTTTCTTAACCAGTAAAAAGATGCCGGTGAGTGATGTGATTACCGCTGAGATCTTAATTGAACTGAAAAATGAGGCGAATAAAAAACGCGCCATTAGCAATCAACGTGCGCCACAAGCGGTTCAAGGACAAGCGGCAAGCCGCGGCTCGGCACCGAAAGGCACTATGCCAAAACTTGAAAAAGGCAATCAAGAGGAAGGGATTTTAAGCTCAGCCCCCAATAAGAGCCTCTCAACCTCTGGAAAACTGAAGATCGTTCGCAACAAATCGGGCCAAATTATGGGCTGCCAAGTGGGCAATGTCTCTATGGGGGCAAACTACTGCAGCAATTACCGTAACGGGCAAAACTGTACCGTGGTCTACCGTCAAGGACGCGTGATTAGCCTTCGCTGTAAATAAAAATCAATAACCATAAACAGAGCCGTAAACAGAAAAGCCTCGCTGAGATTGGATTCATCTTGAACCGCAGACGAGGCTTTTTTATTGCTGTTGATTTAAGGATATTTTATTCCGCCGGGCGCAGCGATAATTCTCCTGAATAGATCGAATGCAGTTTGCCATCCTCATCCATAAATTGAAGCGCACCATCTCCATCAACACCAAGCTCTTGCCCATAGATGACGGAATCCCCTGAGATCACCTTCACTCGGGTATTTAATAACGCACTATAATCGGGCCAACGTTCATCAATGCGGAGCGATTCTCCCTGTGCGATGCGCTCGCAACTTTCATACAGTTTTTGCGCCAATAGCGCTGCCATAGAGTTACGGTCAAGGGGCGTGCCTAACAGCGTTTCACAGGAGGTCGCGTTATAACTTGCCGAGAGAGTTTCCCGCATGGTGTGATTATTAAGCCCAATGCCGATCACAACCATCACGCTCCCTTCTCGGGGGAACGTTTCGAGCAAAATACCGGCGAGTTTTTCCCCTTGAACCCAAATATCATTAGGCCATTTAAGATTTGCATCGATCCCAAACGCGCGCAAAACTTCCACTAAATCCATACCAACCTGCAGGCTAAGTGGACTTAAACGCGCATAATCATCAAGCTTAAAGGGATAGCGTAGTGAAAAATAGAGACTTCGCCCAAGAGGAGAACTCCATTCACGACCTTGCCGGCCGCGGCCTGAACTCTGCTTTTCCGCCACACAGAGCGCCGCAGAATCGAGCGGATCAACGGCGAGCACTGCTTTATTGGTGGAGTCGGTATCAAAAAGCACCTCAACCGCCACCGGAATCTCGCAAGCTTGAAGACGCGTACTAATCGCCTCTTGATTGAGCGGCGTATAGGGAGAGATACGATCAATCCACTCGCCCTCTCGCGTATAAAATCCGCCTTGAGCTTGAATCGTATCAAACACCTTCTCGCCCACCTCATATGAGATACCCTGCGCCTCACACCATTTTGGTAATGAGAGCGATGATTGCTCTGCTAGCGCTAAAAAGAGGGCGCGCTCAAGCTCGATCGTCATAATCTCTATTTTCTCCTTGCAATAAAAAAGAGCCATCAAAAATGATAGCTCTTTTTAATCTGTCTTGCTACTTATCTTCGTATCTTTCGCGATTAGCTAAAAAGAATGACCGAGAAAAGTGCGATCCAGCCCACTGCACATAATAAACCAATGATAAACAGTGGAAGCTTATAAATAAATAAACTCTCTTTTTGCATACGTACCCCCAAAATAATTTGCGTATTCTACTAACTATAATACATTAACAACCGCTTCGGCTGCAACTTCGATATTTTTATCATTGAGCGCAGCGATACAAATTCTTCCCGAATCAACGGTATATATAGCATAGTCGGTTTTGAGTTTGGCAACCTGATTCTTATCAAGCCCTGAATAAGAAAACATCCCGGCTTGCTGATTAATAAACTCAAAATCCACTTTAGACTGCTTCTCATTGAGGAGTTTGACAAATTTCTCACGCATCGCTTTAATCCGATCGCGCATCTCGCCAAGCTCTTTTTCCCACAGTACACGCAGCTCATCGTCAGCTAATACACATTGCACAATGCGCGCGCCATGTGATGGTGGTGATGAATAGATCGCACGAACCATGCGTTTAAGTTGTGAGGTGACCGTCACTTGCTCCGCTTCATCACTCGTTGTCACCGTTAATGCGCCAATTCGCTCGCTATAAAGTGAAAACGATTTTGAAAATGAACTTGCGATAAAGGTAGGAAGACCACGCTCAGCAAAGATATGAATCGCGGCAGCATCTTCTTTAATCCCTTTCGAGAATCCTTGATATGCCATATCTAAAAAGGGAATGAGGCTCTTTTCTTTAAAGAGATCGGCCAGTTTTTCCCACTCATCAAGGGTGAGATCTGCGCCGGTTGGGTTATGGCAACAGGTATGTAAAATCACGACCGAGCTTTCAGGAAGCTCGCTTAAAAATTGATACATCCCCTCAAAATCAACGCCACGTGTTGTTTCATCAAAGTAAGGATAATCATCGACTTCAAAGCCTGCTCCCTCAAAAATAGCACGGTGATTGTTCCACGTCGGACGAGAGATATAGGCTTTTGTTCCTGCAGGTACGATTGAAAAGAGGAAATCGGCACCCACTTTAAGCGCACCCGTTCCCCCGAGCGATTGTACGGTGGCGAGACGCTTTTCCTGATAGAGCGGGTGATCCGCACCAAAGAGTAACTTTTGAACGCAATCATTATAGCTGCCTAAACCATCCATAGGCAGATAAACGCGCGGTTCATTCTGGCTCGCTAAGATCTCCTCAGCACGCTGTACCGCTTCTAAGACCGGCACTTTTCCGTCATGATCGGAATAGATACCAATGCTTAAATTCACCTTGTCTGCCCGTGGATCTTTCTTAAAGCTCTCAACGACTCCCAAAATAGGATCATTAGGAGCTTGTTCAACTTGTTCAAACAGCTTCATTCTAGAGTAACTCCTTTTTTATAATTTTATAATGACCACACATACGCAAGTGTCGGAACGGTGGTAATCAGGATGAGAAGATCGAGCATCACTCCCATGCGCCAATAATCTCCAAAATAATAGCCACCAGGGCCCATCACCAACGTATTGGAATGGTGCCCAATCGGCGTATTAAACGAACAGGAACACCCAATCGCAACCGCCATTAAATAGGGGTCGATATTGTGACTAAATTGAGTGGCAATTCCCACAGCGATCGGCGCCATAATTACGGCCGTCGCAGAGCTATTGATAATGTCGGTAATGATCATCGTCGCTAGCATCACGCTCCCTAACACTAAGATAGCAGGCATTTCATCTAAAAGCGATACTATTTGTCCGACAATCAGCCCCGTTGCCCCGGTTTTCTCAACCGCTGCGCCAACGGTGATAAAGCAGCCTAGTAGCACAATTAACGGCCCTTCAATACTATGATAAGCCTCCCGAAGCGAGAGAAGTTTACTGGAAACAAGCGCAAAGATCGCAAGAGGAAAGGCGATGTGCGCCGGTAAAATTTGAGTCGCCACGAGTAAAATGGAGATCATAAAGATCGTCACCGTCGGCCAAAGTTTTGCCGAAGGTTTTAAGCGAACATTTCGCTCCGCAAGGGGCAAGCATCCAAGCTGATTGAGCGTCTCAGGGAGCTCTTTTTTATAGCCTTGAATCAAGAGCACATCGCCAGTTTTAAGGACTAAACGCGAAAAGCGCTGATGGATCTTTTCCCCATGACGGGAGACGCCTAAAATATTGATGTGATAGCGTTCACGCAGTTGAAGATCGGCGAGTTGATGGCCCGCAATCCGCGCGCCGGGATTAATCACCACTTCCAAAAATTCAATCTCATCGTCCATGCGCTCTTTGTCACGGGGATTCGTTGAAATCGTCAATCCTGATAACAGCTCAAGTTGCTTTAACTCTTCCGGCTGCCCTTCCACCAGTAAAATATCGCCGGCTTTCAAGGTCTCCTCGGCATTCGGCGATAAGATTCGGCGCGCACCACGCAGTAGCGTTGCCACGCGGATTTTATGCTCAACGATCGCTTCAAGTTCCCCAATCGTCTTTTTGATAAATTTATTATTTTCAGGAATTTTAAGCTCTAATAGATAATCATCGGTTTCAAAAAGATTGGAATTTTCTTCGGTTTGCCGCACCGGTAAAAAGCGCCAACCAATAAATGAGATATAGAGAAGCCCGACGGTCGCCACCACAATTCCCACCGGCAAGAAGTCAAACATCTTATAAGCGCCCATCCCGATCGATTCACGATATTGCGCAATAATCATATTGGGCGGCGTACCAATCAGCGTCAATGTTCCGCCTAATAGCGAGGCAAAAGCCATCGGCATTAAGAGTGCCGACGCGGGAATTTTATAACGCTGGGACACCTGAAGCGCAACCGGCATAATGAGCGCCAGCGCACCCACGTCATTCATAAAAGCAGAGAAAAAGACTACAAGGCCGGAGAGCGTTAAAATCAGTAGCGACGGCGTTTTGGAAAAGCGGCTTAAATGATTGGAAAGATGGTAGGTGACCCCAGTGTTTCCAAGCGCATAACTTAAGACTAAAACGGCGGCAACAGTCACCACCGCGCGATGACTAAAGCCCGCAAACGCATCATCCATCGGCACAATCCCGAGAAGTACGAGCGTCAATAGCGAGCCAAGCGCCACCACATCATAGCGCCAACGCCCCCATAAAAAGGCGAAAAATGTAATGCCGAGCACACAGAGAACGATCACTTGATCATTCGGCACCGTTCCGAAAAGTGAGTTGGGCAACCATGAAATCACGACTTAAATCCTCTACGACCTTGATTCAAGGAGCGCTTGTTGGGCTGAAAATGGCTCTGTTTCACCGCGTTCCACACGATGATAATCTCCAAATTCATCCAAATACCACGCTCCCATATTATCGTTTAAATACATCTTAAGGCCTTCCTTAATGATGCGTTTCTTAATCTCATTATCCTGAATTGGAACGCCAACTTCAATACGGCGGAAAAAGTTTCGATTCATCCAATCCGCACTTGCAAAATAGAGATCTTCCGCGCCGCCATTATAGAAATAGTAGAGTCGTGAATGCTCTAAAAATCGCCCGATAATTGAGCGAACCGTAATATTATCCGACACGCCCTTAATCCCCGGTTTTAACGAGCAGGCACCGCGAACAATTAGATCAATTTTCACCCCCGCTTGAGAGGCCTCATAGAGTTTATCGATCATTCGCTCTTCTAAAAGGGCGTTCATTTTCCCGACAATGTAGGCTTTTTCGCCCCGTTTTGCTGCCGCAATTTCCCCATCAATCTTCTCAATTAGTTCATCAAAAAGATTAAAGGGCGATTGCCATAATGTACGCAGTTTAGGCGAGCTTCCAAGACTTCCTAAACTTAAAAAGATATCCGACACATCTTTTGCGATCGCCTCATCGGAGGTTAATAGCGCCATATCTGTGTAATGTTTTGCGGTATTGGAGTGATAATTTCCGGTACTGATATGGGTATAAAAACGAAGCTCGGGCTCGCCGGTATGTTTGCTCGTTTCACGGCGCACAATGAGGAGCATTTTTGCATGGGTTTTAAAGCCAAATACGCCATAGACCACACGAACGCCCGCCTCTTCTAAGATCGATGCCCAAGCGAGATTGGTCGCCTCATCAAAGCGCGCCATCAGCTCAAAGATTACATTGACCTCTTTCCCATTTTGCGCGGCGCGAATCAGCTCTTCCATCAGAACTGAATCATTCCCCGTCCGGTAAACGGTCATGCGAATAATCTGCACATCCGGGTCATCTGCCGCTGCGCGAAGAAGATCGATCACCGGAGTAAAACTATCAAATGGATGGTGCAGATAGATATCATTTTTCCAAATAAGGCCAAAATAATCATCGATATTGGCCCATTTTTTAGGGACTTTCGGGGTAAAAGGCTCGTAAAAAAGCGCGTGTTTTTCTTCTAGATAAGGCAAAAGCGCACTGAGGCGAGCAAAGTTAATTAACCCTGGCACCACATAAAGATCCACCGATTTTAGATCAAATTGTGTTAGCAAGAAATCCATCAATGCAGGCGGACATTCATGCGTCACCTCCAAGCGAACTCCATGACCAAAATTACGTTGATGGAGCTCCCCTTTTAAGGTTTGATGCAGGTTTGTGAGCTCCTCTTCATCAATAAAGAGATGGCTATTTCGCGTTAATCTAAATTGATAGCACGCCTTAACCTGCACCCCTTTAAAAATTTCTGCAATAAACGCGGTAATAATATCGCTCACAAAGACAAAACGGCGCATCTTATCCGCTTCTGGGAGCTCCACAATCCGGTGCAAATTCTTCGGAATCGGTAAAATTGCCGTCTCAATCTTGCGTCCATAAGCATCAACGCCATCAAGCTCGATAATCAGATTTAAGGTTTTATTAGAAATATGGGGAAAGGGGTGAGCAACATCGAGTGCAATCGGCGTTAATACCGGTTTGACGATCGACTTAAAATAATCCAGCAGAAATGCTCGATCCGATTCACTCCAGCGGTTTTCTGGCAAAATCTCAACGGATGCTTCTGATTTTAGAAGGGGCAACAATTCATTTTCATAAAGGGCGGTCTGCTTTTCAAAAATTCGCCCAACACGTGCTTGAATCGCCTCACTCCACTCATCGACCGGCTCGCCATCTAAATGGGTAATGCCTGAATAGATGCGCTCTTTAATATTGGCAAAACGCACTTCAAAAAACTCATCTAAATTCGTCGTCACAATCGTTAAGAATCGAATGCGCTCCAAAAGCGGAATGGAGGGATCTTGCGCCTGATACAAAACGCGCTCTTGGAATGCGAGAATGGATTTTTCCCGATTGAAATAAGGATTGAGGCTCGCCGCTGTCATATATGTTCACCCATAAAAAAGCCCGTCTAAACGGGCTTTACTGTTCATAGTGATTACTTAAGATTCTTAAGTCGGTTTATCGCATCAAGTTGCGATGTTGCAATACTGAGTTCAGTTTGAGCCTGTTCGACATCGAACGAGCCCTTCTCTTTATCTTCCCAGAGCTTACGCGTTTTCTCTCTAAGCGCTTCAACCGCTGCTTCATCTAAAGCATCTGCACGCTCAGCAGAATCCGCCAATACGATGATCTGGTTTGGCTGAACTTCAACAATTCCGCCTGAAATCCAGAATACATCTTCTTTACCATCAGCAAAGGTCAAGCGGACTTGACCTGGCTTTAACAGTGCTAACATCGGAACGTGACCATGATAAACCCCGATTTCACCAGAAACCGCGGTGCCTGCAAAGAAAGTAACATCACCTGAGTAGAGTTCTTTCTCGGCACTAACAATAGTTACGTTGATGGTTTTCATGACTTATTCCTTATTTCTTTTCGCTTGATGCGAAACGCTCTAATACTTCGTTGAAGTTACCCATCATGTAGAACATTTGTTCTGGAATGTGGTCACCTTCACCATTTAAGATCGCACGGAAGCTTGTAATGGTGTCTTGAAGTGATACGTATTTACCAGGTGCACCGGTGAATACTTCAGCAACGTGGAACGGTTGTGATAAGAAGCGTTGGATTTTACGAGCACGTGAAACGATTAATTTATCGTCATCGGATAACTCATCCATACCAAGAATCGCGATGATGTCTTTTAATTCTTCATAGCGTTGAAGGATCATCTGAACACCACGAGCAACATTATAGTGCTCTTCACCGATTACTAATGGATCTAACTGACGTGAGGTTGAGTCTAATGGGTCAACCGCAGGATAGATACCAAGTGACGCGATGTCACGTGAAAGAACGATGGTCGCATCTAAGTGAGCAAACGTGGTTGCTGGTGATGGGTCAGTTAAGTCATCCGCAGGAACGTAAACCGCTTGAACCGATGTGATCGATCCTTTCTTAGTTGATGTGATACGCTCTTGAAGCACACCCATCTCTTCTGCAAGTGTTGGCTGATAACCAACCGCTGAAGGCATACGACCTAAAAGTGCTGAAACCTCAGTACCTGCAAGCGTATAACGATAGATGTTGTCAATGAAGAGAAGAACGTCACGGCCTTCGTCACGGAAGTATTCCGCCATCGTAAGACCTGAAAGTGCTACACGTAAACGGTTACCAGGTGGCTCATTCATCTGACCGTAAACCATCGCAACTTTATCAAGTACGTTTGAATCTTTCATTTCGTAGTAGAAGTCGTTCCCTTCACGAGTACGCTCACCTACCCCAGCAAATACTGAAAGACCTTCGTGTTCTTTAGCGATGTTGTTGATTAATTCCATCATATTAACGGTTTTACCAACACCCGCACCACCGAAGAGACCGACTTTACCACCACGTGCGAACGGGCAGAGTAAGTCGATAACTTTGATACCGGTTTCTAATACTTCTGTCGAACCCGCTTGCTCTTCATATGAAGGTGCTTTACGGTGAATCGCCCAATTTTCAGACGCTTCAACAGGACCTGCGTGGTCAACTGGGCGTCCTAAAACGTCCATGATACGACCAAGAGTACCCGTTCCAACTGGAACAGAGATTGGCTGTTTTGTATCGACTACCGCTAAACCGCGTTGAAGTCCGTCTGACGAACCCATTGCAATTGTACGTACGATACCGTCGCCTAACTGTTGTTGCACTTCTAAAACTAGATCGTGTTCTTGTACTTCTAATGCGCTGTAGATGCGTGGAACCGCATCACGTGGGAATTCCACGTCAACGACGGCACCAATCACCTGAACTATTTTCCCTGACATACTCTCTTTAAACCTCGTTTAATTCAAAATCTTTTAACGTTTAATTAGTTAATGGCCGCAGCACCACCGACAATCTCAGAAATCTCTTGAGTAATTGCCGCTTGACGAGCCTTGTTATATACAAGTTGTAACTCATCAATAAGATCACTTGCGTTATCACTCGCTGCTTTCATCGCAATCATACGAGCCGCCATCTCACAGGCAATGTTTTCAACCACTGATTGGTAAATCACATACTCAATATAACGATCCAGCACTAACTCGATTAACGCTTCGGGTGCAGTGTCATACACATAATCCCAACTCATGGTTTGACTTAGCGCTGCTTGCTCAGCGACGCTCTCATGAGCTTCAAGACTTTCAGCGACCACAGGTAGTAATTTAGTGCCCACTGGTTGTTGAGTCATCGTGTTAACGAAAATGTTCGAGAACA
Source organism: Ignatzschineria sp. RMDPL8A (assembly GCF_029815055.1). Classification (NCBI taxonomy): domain Bacteria; kingdom Pseudomonadati; phylum Pseudomonadota; class Gammaproteobacteria; order Cardiobacteriales; family Ignatzschineriaceae; genus Ignatzschineria; species Ignatzschineria sp. RMDPL8A. The sequence goes on from NZ_JAPPWA010000001.1 coordinate 138,138, forward strand.
CGTGTAACTCATCGATTTCACCATCGCGATAACGATCTAACACCGTTGTAGTTAAACCGATTAATTCTGCAGAAGTTGGTGTGTCTGACACACTATCAGACGCAATCACATTACCACCGTAGCGGTTAAAGAATGTCGTTGCTTTGTTACCAATGGTAGCAACATCAACTTCAATGCCTTCTTTTTGCCACTTAGCTAATGACTCGGATACGATTTTAAATAAGTTATTATTTAAACCGCCACACAGACCACGATCACTGCTCACCACGATAATTCCAACGCGTTTTACTTCACGCGGGGTTAAATACTCATGCTGGTATTCTTCTTTGGTCGCTTGTGATAGATGGGAAGCTAAACGAAGGAGTTGCATAACGTAAGGACGAGAGCGTTGCATTTGCTCTTGAGTTTTACGCATTTTACTTGCAGCAACCATCTCCATTGCACTCGTGATTTTCTGAGTGTTGCCGATACTTTTAATTTTTTTGCGTACTTCTTTTCCAGCAGACATTAAATTTCCTACCTAACTATTTAAATGAACCGAAAACTTCATCAATTGCGTGATGACGCTTGATTCTATTTCCAGCTCTCACCTTTTTTGAAACTGCTAACAATTTTGTCTAATTTCGCAATGACATCATCGTTATAAGCACCTGTTTGATCAATTTCTGCCATAAATTCAGGCTCAGAAATTTTCGCTTCAGCGATAAGGCCTTTACAGAACGCTTCCATCTCTTCGATAGGTAAATTGTCCATGTATTCACGGTCAATTGCGTAAAGTAAGATCGCCATTTCAGATACAGCGTATGGACGGTATTGAGCTTGTTTCATAAGTTCCATCGCACGTTTACCGTGTTCAAGTTGCTTACGAGTTGCTTCGTCAAGATCTGATGCGAATTGTGAGAACGCTGCAAGTTCGCGGTACTGAGCTAATGCTAAACGGATACCACCGCCAAGCTTACTCATGATACGAGTTTGCGCTGCACCCCCAACACGCGATACCGAGATACCTGCGTTGATCGCTGGTCTGAAACCTGAGTTAAAGAGGTCAGTTTCAAGGAAGATCTGTCCGTCAGTGATCGAAATTACGTTAGTAGGAACGAATGCTGATACGTCGCCTGCTTGTGTTTCAATAATCGGTAATGCAGTTAAAGAACCTGTTTTACCTTTCACTTCGCCGTTTGTGAACGCTTCAACATAGTCTGCGTTAACGCGCGCTGCACGCTCAAGAAGACGTGAGTGGAGATAGAAAATATCACCAGGGAACGCTTCACGACCTGGAGGACGACGAAGAAGAAGTGAAATTTGACGATACGCAACCGCTTGTTTAGAGAGGTCATCATAGATGATAAGCGCATCTTCACCACGGTCGCGGAAGTATTCACCCATTGTACAACCTGCGTATGCAGAGAGGTACTGAATTGCTGCTGAGTCTGATGCTCCTGCGGCAACTACGATGGTGTGATCCATTGCACCGTGTTCTTCTAATTTATTTACGATGTTTGCAATCGTTGAGTTTTTCTGACCAATTGCAACATAGATACATTTTACGCCAGTGCCTTTTTGATTGATGATTGTGTCAATCGCAAGCGCTGTTTTACCCGTTTGACGGTCACCGATGATAAGCTCACGCTGACCACGCCCAACAGGAACCATTGAGTCAATTGAGATATAACCGGTTTGTAATGGTTCATCAACGGATTGACGCTCGATAACACCTGGCGCAACTTTTTCGATAGGAGCGGTTAATGATGTACCTAAATCGCCTTTACCATCGATCGGGTTACCTAATCCGTCAACGACGCGACCTAATAATTCAGGTCCGATTGGTACTTCCATGATACGGCCAGTACATCTAACTGTGTCACCTTCTGACACAGAGTTATAATCTCCAAGGAGTACTACCCCAACGGAATCACGCTCGAGGTTTAATGCTAAACCGCTAACGCCGTTAGGAAGTTCAACCATCTCACCTTGCATCACAGAATTGATTCCGTGAACTTGAGCAATTCCATCAGTAAGACTTACTACTGTACCTTCGGTTCTTTCTTCAGGCTTTAGTTCAAATTCTTCTATCTTGGATTTAATGAGATCACTGATCTCAGATGGATTTAATTGCATCTTTTAAATCTTCCTCTATATAAAGTTAAACTTAATTCATTGATCGGATCATGCTATTAAGACGACCCAAGATCGAACCATCAATGACTAAATCATCTATTTTTAAAATAGCACCACCTATTAAGGAAGGCGAAATGGTTACCGTTATTTCAACATCTTGATTGAAGCGTCTTTTGAGCGCATCAACAAACATTTTTTCTTGCGTCTTAGTGAGCTCATAAGCCGTTTCAATTGTTGCACGGATTATATTTTGCTCTGCTAGCAAGCGCTCGTTAAAGTCGTCATAAATAGATGGCAATAGATCGTAGCGCTTCTCTTCACATATTAGTTTGAGGAAGTTTCGCTCTTCTTGGACGAGATCTCGTTTGAGCGCGTGCCCAACTAAATCTACCAACACATCTTCGACCTGTTGAGATACCAAATCAGGCACTTTTATGAAGTTATTCACCTTCTCATCAAGCACTAATTCTTTTAACGTACGTAAAAATAGATCCCAGTTCGATGAACTTGCTGGAGTCTCTTTTGCGATCTCAAATAATGCCTTCGCATAAGGTCTTGCTACGGTTACTAGTTCTGCCATATCATTTATAACTTAAATTTAATTACCAAAATGCTCTTTACAAATATAAAGAGCATAATCTGAATGATTAAAGTTGATTCGCTAAATCTTCTAAAAGTTTAGCATGTGTGTTCTTATCAACTTCTTTCTCTACGATCTTACTTGCACCGAGAATACTTAACGCTACAACTTCTTCTCTGAGCTTCTCTTTAATCTGACCTAATTCAGCATCGATTTTGTTACGCGCCGCATCGAGTTCTCTTTCGCCAGCGAGTCGTGCATCTTCTTTTGACTTCGCGACTAAACTTTCCGCACTTGATTGCGCCTTACCGACTAAATTAGAAGCCTCCAATCTTGCCTCTTGCATTACAACTTGAGCATCTGATTCTGCTCTAGCTTTAGCCTCGACGCTATCTTCTGCGGCTTTTAAACCATCAGCGATTTTCGCGCGTCTCTCATCTAAAGCTTTGATTAGGGGTGGCCAAATGAATTTCATTACCACCCAAACCAATGTAAAGAAGACGGCAAATTGGGCAAACAAGGTTGAACTTAAATTCATTACATTATTCCTTTACTGTCTGCACAAATACCTAAATATTCTTCTTAAAAAATTATGTCTCGATTCGTTATTACGCGAATACAGTCATACCGAAGAATACTGCGATACCAACACCGATTAAGAATGCCGCATCGATAAGACCAACTAAGATGAATACTTTAGGTAATAAAGAATCCATGATTTCTGGTTGTCTTGCTGATGCTTCAATATATTTAGAACCTAACATTGAAATACCGAGTGCAGCACCGATAGCACCAAGACCTACGATAATTCCACATGCAATTGCAACTAAACCCATAATATAAAACTCCTAATTAATAAAAAACTTACTTTACAGTGAAAAAACAATCAAACGATTGAAACCTTTAGTGAGACTCATGCGCCTGACCAAGATAAACTAAGGTCAGAGTCATGAAGATATATGCTTGTAATATTACAATTAAAATATGGAATATTGCCCAAGCAGATCCCGCTATCCAATGTAAACCAATTCCCCACCATGCACCAGTTGCACCTAAGAGCGCGATTAAGCAGAAAAGAAGTTCACCTGCAAACATGTTACCGAAAAGTCGCATACCTAGTGAGAATGCTTTCGATACATATTCGATAATGTTAAGAACGAAGTTAAACGGTGCAAGCCATGGACCAAAAGGCGCTGTGAAGAGTTCTTTGATGAACCCTGCTTTTTTCGCTTTAACTGAATAGAAAAGCATAAGCGCTAATACCGCAAGTGACATACCAAGCGCACCGTTAATGTCTGCAGTTGGAAGGATTTTGTGGTAAGGAATCGCCTCTTGTAATCCGAACACGTTAATGAGTGCTGGAACAAGGTCTACGGGGATGAAGTCAAGTGAGTTCATCACAATGACCCATAAGAAGATGGTTAATGCGAGAGGGGCTATATACCCTTGAGGACCATTCACTAATGATTTTGATTGGCCTTCAGCAAATTCTACGAGCATCTCTACGAATGCTTGGAAACGAGTTGGAACGCCTGCGGTCGCTTTGCGCGACGCTCTCCATAGAAACAAAACACAAACAATCCCTGCTAAGACTGACCAAAAAATGGTATCGAGATTGATTAAAGAGAAATCAACAAACTCAGTTTGTCGTTCAAATGTTTGGTTTAAGTTAACCAGATGGTGATCAATATACTCAGCATTGGTCGGATTTTCTGTTGCCATATTGTTATCTCTACACTCGTTAATCTATCTTTTTGTAAAAGAAAATAGTATGTACCCTAGCGGCACTTGCGTTATCAGGATCACCCCGACTAAAAACGCCCCTAAATTGGGTTCCCCTAATACTTTAATGCTTATGAAAAATAAGACAAGTATAAAAACTTTATTTAGAAGAACACCTAACCAAAAGAAGAGCTGACTGTATTTAGTCAGAGCTATGTTGACCGCTAAAAACAGATTCGGAATCAACAATGACAACCCTGCCAATAAGAGCGATATAGCTGCCACACCGTCAAATGCTATATAGGCAAAAATGGTTGATGCCAGTAACACGATGGCTTGATATGCAACTATTTTGGGTATCATTTACTCAACGCCCTCTTTAATTGAGTCATGATTATAAACGTAGCCCATCCCTTGGTCAAATAAAATTCCAAAAAGACTACACCTCAATCAATTAGCTTGATTTTTAATCTTTTCGAGGATGCCATCGAGCTCATCAAGGGAGTTATATTTAATCACTACCTGCCCCTTTCCTTGGCGCTGCTCTTTAATCTCAATGAGCGCCCCGAGATACTCCCCTAAACTTCGTTCGAGCGAAATAAGATCTGCATCTTTCTCTTTCGCGGGCGACCCTTTCGCCCCTTTAGCAAGATCTTTACGCTGTTTCACTAAACGCTCTGTCTCGCGAACGGTAAGCTCTTTTTCCACAATCAATTTCGCAACGGCATCTTGCTCTTTTTTCGATAAGGTTAATAACGCGCGCGCGTGTCCCATATCAAGTTTTCGCTCGGCTAAGAGCGATTGCACATACTCGGTTAATTCAAGTAGGCGAAGTGCATTACTAATGGATGAACGCGACCGACCGATCACCTCACCTGCTTCTTGATGGGTGAGTTCAAATTCCGCCACTAATCGTGAAATCGCGAGCGAGGTTTCAATGGGATTTAAATCTTCCCGCTGAATATTTTCAATCAGCGAGATCGCGAGCGCCTCTTGATCGTTAATCTTACGCACAATCACCGGCACAACTTTAAGGCCCGCTAATTGGGATGCGCGCCAGCGACGTTCTCCGGCTAAAATCTCAAAGGTTGCGCCATTACGCGCCTCAATCGGACGTACCACAATCGGCTGAATAATCCCTTGCGCCTTAATGGAATCGGCAAGGGCTTCGAGCGCCTCCTCTTCAAAGTATCGGCGAGGCTGATATTCACCGGGAGTTAAACGTTCGATCGCAATTTTTTTAACATCCGCGCCATCCGTAGAAGCAGCTTCTTCACGGGGAGTGGTTTGACTTAATAATACGCCGAGTCCACGGCCTAATCCTCGTTTTTTCACGCTCTTACCCTCTTCTATTTCGTTTAATGACTTCACGCGCGAGCTCTGTATAGGCCTCTGCCCCTTTCGATTTATCATCATAAACCGTAATCGGAACGCCGTAACTTGGCGCTTCAGCAAGGCGAACGTTGCGAGGAATAATCGTCTCAAATACAAGTTTCTCAAAGTGCGCAACGAGCTCATCGGAGACCTGTTCAGAGAGCGAATTTCGCCCATCATACATCGTCCGCAGCACGCCCATAATCGCAAGATCAGGATTGGTCGTCGCTTTGACGGTATCGATCGTCTCCATTAATGAGGTAATTCCTTCGAGCGCATAATATTCACATTGCACCGGAATAATCACATGGCTTGAGGCGGTGAGCGCATTGATCGTCAACATATTCAGAGATGGCGGGCAATCGAGCACGATAAAATCAAAGTTCGACTCAATCGCAGCAAGCATCCGTTTTAAGGTATACGCGCCCTCCTCTTTTTGGGCTAACAGCACCTCAGCGCCGGTTAGATCGGAGTTCGCTCCCATTAAGCGCAAGCCTTGCTTTTCAAGATCGATAATCGCATCCGCAAGCGACGCCTCCCCAAGGAGCACATCGACAATGCCATATTCCAGCTCATATTTATTCACCCCAATCCCCATCGTGGCATTGCCTTGAGGATCAAGATCGATCAGTAGCACATTGGGACGCATCTTGCTCTCTGTGAGCGTTGATGCAAGGTTAACCGCCGTCGTGGTCTTCCCTACCCCACCTTTTTGGTTAGTAATTGCGATTATAGTAGCCACACGTTTCCTTCAACTATCAATTTAATTATCGATGAAACAAAATGAAAGTATATCAAATATCATCTAACTGTCTTGCCGAGAAAGTAACACAAGATGACGTGCCTCATTTAATTTAGGCACCGAAAGCGCGATCACCTCCGACTGCCACGCCGGATCAATCTCGCCCCACTCTGCCTCATCAAAGCGCCCTTTCATCGCCGCAAACGCACCATTTTCAGCTAACAGATGGCTCGACCAATTGGTAAAGTCCGCCGCACTGGCAAACGCCCGTGAGAGCACAAGATCAAATCCTGTTTCGGGGGTATAATCCTGCACGCGTGAATGGATCACTTCAACGTTTTTAAGCCCGAGCTCCATCACCATCTGCGTGATAAATCGCGTGCGTTTATTATTACTATCTAGCAAGGTAAATGAAGCATCCGGCATCACAATCGCGAGCGGAATTCCGGGAAGTCCCGCGCCAGAACCGACATCGATAAAGCGCCCATCTTTACAGCGCGCCTCTAAATGCGGTTTAAGCACAAGGGAATCGAGCAGATGCTTAATCACCATCTCCGCAGGATCGGTAATCGCGGTAAGATTATAAGCACGATTCCAGAGTAGCATGCCATCTAGATAGCGTTTTAATAATACTGCTTCCGCCTCACTCACCGAAAAAGAAAGTTCTGCGAGCGCGTTATTGACTAGGGTTTGATCAACACTCATCTTAGTTTGATTCCTCTATTATTTATCGAGCGGGAAAATGCGCACCCACTCCCCTTCGCGGGTCTCTTGATTCGGGAGCATCTCAATTAAGCAATTGGCATGACTCAATCCGCTCAACATTGCCGAGCCTTGGAATTCCACCGCTTTCACGGCGTAATCGCCATTTTCATCCACAAAGTACGTCCCACGTAAAAATTCACGACGGGGTTCGATGCGAGTTTTCGTAAAGGCGATTTTAGCGCGCATTTGCGGAAGACGAGGCGATTTTCCTAAAATTTTGCGCAATACCGGCATGACTAAGACATAAAAAGTCGCATACGCCGATACCGGATTTCCGGGAAGCATAAAGATGTAGCACTCGCCAATTTTACCCCAACCAAAAGGTTTCCCGGGTTTAATCGCTAAACGCCACTCCATCAATTCACCAAGCTCGCGGATCGCTTTACTGACAAAATCCGCCTCACCAACGGACGCGCCGCCGCTTAATAAAATAATATCGTTCTCTTTCGAGGCCGTTAAGAGATGCTCTTTCAGCGCCTCATATTCGTCTTTTAAAATGCCGCCATCACGGGGATTAAAATCGTTTTTCAGCCACGATAATAATTGGTAACGGTTCGCATCGTGAATCTGATTGGCTCCCAAGGTTTCCCACGGCTCGCACAATTCATCACCCGTTGAAAAGACCGTTGTGCGCACTGCTGAGTAAACCTCAAGCTCGAACGCCCCTTGAGAGGCGCAGAGTGCAATGGCCGCAGGGTCGAGATAATGGTCTTTTTCAAAGAGCACATCGCCCGCTTTAATCTCTTCGGCTTGATAACGAATATTTTTGCCGATCGCAATGGGCTTGGTGAGTTTTACCACCGTTTGATCGCCCACAGTTTCGGTTTCTGTATGCTCTTGGATCACCACCGTAGTCGCGCCTTTTGGCGTTGGGGCGCCCGTAAAAATGCGCGCTGCCTCACCCTCGTTTAATTCAAAATCCGCCGAACCGCCCGCCATAATTCGCCCCACTACCGGAAATTCGGTCAACTCGCCAGTTGAATCACAAAGCGCATAACCATCCATCGCACTATTATCAAAGGACGGCGTATCGTATTTTGCCACCACAGGCACCGCTAAACGGCGACCAGATGCCTCAAGCAGGGAGACTTTTTCGGTTTTTAAAGTGAGCTCGATATCGTCAAGCAATGTTTTAAGGGCAACTTCGTAATCTAATAACATCTCTATTCTCTCTCTAAAATCTGTAATTGATCGGCACTATTGCAATTGGTAAAGGCTTTCGCGTCGCTCGCCTCATCAAACGGGCACACTTTGGCACCAAGATATTCTAGCAAACCGCGAATGCGCAATTGACGCTGATCGAGTAATTGATTCACATAATGGAGCTGCTCAATGCGCGCCACAAAATAACCATATTGATCGCGCCCACCGGCAGTTGGATAGGCGGCATTCAGGTTGTTTTTTTCGGCAAACTCAATTAAACGCTCCGTCATATTAAGCGGGATAAGCGGCCCATCACAACTTGCGAGCTGCAACCAGCCCCGCTTTGGCAGATGCGGTAGTGCTGAGGCAATCCCCGCAAGCGGCCCAAGGCCTTTTATCGCCGGAGTATCTTCCACCACAGGAAAGCCAAAGGCGCGATAAGCCTCCAAATCGGCATTTGCGGAAATCACCAAAGAACCCACTTGAGGCATTAATCGACGAATCACATGAGCAACAAGGGGCTCACCTTTAAAGGTTACCAGCCCCTTATTTTGATAATTCATGCGCCGCCCTTCCCCACCCGCAAGCAGGAGCGCGACGCGCGGTTCAATGTGATCCACCGAATTGCCGAAATCAAAGGAATCCCGGGAATCAAGAAAATCCAGATCCGCCATCTTAATCCTTTTTCGCCCACCGCTCAGCACGCTCAGCATCAGAGGCTTTCGCTTCCACCCACGCGCTTTGTCCGTCATCAAAATGCTCTTTTTTCCAGAACGGCGCATTGGTTTTAAGGTAATCCATAATAAATTCTGCCGCTTCAAAAGCATCTTTACGATGTTTTGAAGTGACCATTAAAAGCACAATGGGATCGTTCGCTTCGAGCCTTCCGACTCGATGGATCACCGTGCACCCTTCAATCTCCCAACGATTATCCGCCTCGTGAATAATCCGCTCGATCTCTTTTTCAGTCACCTTCGGGAAATATTCAAGTTCAAGGGCATTAAGTGCAGAATCATAATCAAATTCCCGCACCATGCCTTGAAAGGTCACGAGCGCTCCAACGCTTCCGGAGGCTTCAAGCAATTGTTTCTCTTCAAATAGCACATTGTAGGCCGCTTCCTGCACCACCACTTTGATCGATTGAATCGCCATCTTAACCTCCCGTTACCGGAGGAAGTAACGCAACTTTATCGCCGGCTTTAATCTCCACATCACCAAAATGAATCTCTTCATTAACCACAACGCGGAAGATATTATTGGGCGCTAGGGTCGTTTCCCACAACTCGCCACGGGTACGCAGCGTCTCTAGAAGCGCTTCACTACTTCCCGCCGTCCACTCGAGCGACTCTTCAGCCACTCCAAGCGCCTCTTTTAAAAAGCCAAAATAGGTAATTTCAATCATTGTTCGTCTCTCCTTGATCTCTCACCATAACGAATTGTCGTGACGAGCACGAGCGAGATCGCAAATATGAACCCTGCACTTCCAATAATCGCAGGACCGCTCGGCACTCTAAAATGATAGGACATTAATAGCCCGCCGTAGGAGGCAACCATTCCAAAGAGGAGCGTTAATAGAAAAATCGTCTCCATTCGACGCGCCCAAAGCCTTGCTGCAATCGGGGGAAGCATCATTAATCCCACCGCCATAAGTGAGCCGAGCGCCTGAAAGGAGGCCATTAAATTTAGCATAATTAAAAATAAAAAGAGACGGTAGTAACGCGCGCCTCTCTGTTTATGCACTTTAAGGAAAATAGGGTCAACAAGCTCAGCTAATAGCGGGCGATAGATCACGGCAAGCAATAATAAGGTCACCACAAGAACCGCCCAGATAAAGATTAGCGTCACCCGATCGATCGCCACCACAGAGCCAAAGAGAATGTTAAATAGATCGGTCTGCGTTCCGCTCATGCTCACTACTATCACCCCAAGGGAGAGCGAGATCAGATAAAACGCAGTAAAACTTGCATCATGACGGAGCCGGGTTTTCGTTGAAACCCACGCAGCTAAAAGCGCAATCACAAGCCCAATGGTAATCCCGCCAACGCTCATCGCTACAAGATTAAAACCAAAGATTAAAAAACCGATGGCAACGCCCGGCAAAATCCCATGGCTTAAGGCATCGCCCACTAAACTCATGCGATTGAGCATCATTAGCGCGCCAACAAGCCCCGATGAGAGCGCAATCATAATCGATGCCACAAGCGCTCGGCGTAAAAAAGGAAACTCCAGAAACGGAGCGATCAACCACTCATACACTAGCATCCACTCTCCCCGCGTCTTGCCATTTTGTCATAGGCCTTTCGGACATTTTCATCGGTTAATACGGTTTTTGTCTCGCCGCGAGCAATGACGCCACAGGCCAAAATCACGCTCTTTTCAAAGTAACGTTTCGCAAGATAAAGATCGTGCAGTACCGCGATCACGAGCTTCCCTGCCGATTTCCATTCGGTAATAAGCTCGCACAACAGATCGATCGTGTAGATATCAATCCCAGTAAAAGGCTCATCAAGAAGAATGATATCGGCATTTTGCAGCAGTAATCTTGCAAATAGCACCCGCTGAAATTGCCCGCCGGAGAGCTCGCTGAGTAGATACTCTTCACGCCCCGAAAGCTTTACCACTTCGAGCGCCTTATTGATCGCAATTTTCGAATCTTGATCCACCCCTTTTAAGAGTGAACCTTGGACCATCTGCGCCATGCTTAAAAATTCAAACACCGTCATCGGAATACCAAGATCCACCTCACTTCGCTGCGGCAAATAGGCAAGCGTTGCACTCGGATCGATCTCAATCAACCCCTTAGAGCTTGGGACGAGCCCCACCATCGCTTTTAGTAGAGAGCTTTTTCCCGCGCCATTGGGCCCAATTAACGCCACGCTCTCACCACCATCAAAACTGAGGCAACATCCCTGCAAAGCAGCGCGCTTTTGGTAACAGACGGTCAAGTCATGAATCGTTAAAATCGTCATGCGAAAACTCTACTTTTATGATGTAAGATAAATAAACTTCTAATCTTTACTCACCTTATAAAAAAATGTGGTAACTTTAAACAACAGCGAACGTAGCGCAAATTGGCATACGTATATTGTAACTCATACTGTACGGATACTATGTTTAAAAACTTAAATATTCTCATCATCGATGATAGTGCAACCGCACGAATTACCATTAAGAAGTTGGTAGAAGAGCTCGGGCACTCGCCTATTTTAGCAAATAATGGCCTGCTTGCTTTAGAGGTTGCGTTGCAAGAGATGCCGGACCTGATTCTACTCGATTTAAGCATGCCTGTCTTAGACGGTCCGCAAGTCTTATCGATCTTAAAACGTCACCCTAAAACGGCGCATATTCCGATTGCTATTTTATCAGGAAAAGAGGAAGCCTCGGAAATGATTCGAGCGAAAAGCCTCGGTGCCATTGATTTTGTTAAAAAACCCTGCTCGCCGGAAAGCTTGAGCCATGTCATCAATCAATTGTAGAAGCCTTAGACAAAACGCTTTTATCAATTATTTATGCTAATATTCCTGTATTCTATCGACTAATAAAGTTCACTGAAGATATATGAGAACCAACGGAATCGTTTATCGAATAAACAACACCCTCTGCGCGACGGTAACGAGCGAAGTTTCAGAGGTGATTCAGAACGCGAAGGCCCAAAGCGTCCCTTTAACTCGACCTTGGCTTTCAGGCGTTATTCACGTGCGTGGTAGCATTATCCCCGTGACCGATTTTGAGGCGTTCATTAATGAGCAAAAAGGCTCCGCCCCAGAACAAGTAGCTCCAGTACCCAATGACCGTAGTAGTAATGCGATTATTATCTTCAATCAAGATAACTGGGACTATGGGATTAAAATCACTCACATTCTAGGATTACAAAACTTTGAAATCGAAGAGATTTCAGAGGATGTCGCTTTACCAAACAACCTAAGCGATCTTAGAGAGATCGTTACCGGAACCGCCGCTATCTACGGTGAAAAAGCTTATCTCTTAAGCTTACCTAAATTAACCAATATTCGCGCATTTATGCAGCCGCATCACTTTTAATTTTCGAGGCCACTATGCAACACAGTACTACTGCAAATAAAAGTCAAAAATGGGACATGGTATTTCTAATACTGTGCATTATTTTCTTTTTAGTATCTTCTGGGGCGACGATCTTCTTTGTCAATGAGCGCAATGAAAGAATCACCCAACTGCAAGTTACTCATTATCAAAAATCACTCTACTTAAATGAGTTAGACTATCTGCTTGGGCTGGAACTTCAAGGAGATAAGGATGCGGCCAAAGCGCTCTCACGCCAAACCGTAAAAATGCGTGATCTCGAAGAGAGTCTTAATACAGGTCGTAACAATTGGAAATCAATCTTAGTGAGCGCAGAACTCACCAATAATCAATATTTAGCGCTTCGTGACACTCCATTTTTCAATAAAGAGGATACTGTATCTGAAATCACGTTTTTAGCCAATGAAGCAAAATCGATTCTTGAAAAAGAGCGTAACCTTTCACAAACAGCAATGAACTATCTCCTACTGTTAAGCACTGCCGATAATATGATTGGCCCACTCTACTCAGGAGATCTAACCAAAACAAATAGTGCACTCAATTTTGCCAATAAACTTATAGAATTTGATCCAACCATCCTACCTGACAATATTCGTGATACCGCAATCGATGCAAATGAAATCTTTACAGCGCTTAGTGAAAACCGCGAAGAGATCAGCAACTTCATCAAAGAGGGTGTACTGACTATCGAAAAAACACGCACAGCCATTAAAGCAGAAGAAGCAAACGAGCTTGCTCCTGGTTCATCACTCAATGATCAAATTGCGGATATAAAAGATTCTTCTCAAAACACAATCTACGCTCTTGCTGGCCTTTCGGCTCTGCTACTTTTATTAATTCTAATTATTATCTTCCGCGTATTAAATGCTCGTAAAAATGACTCGTTTAATGCGGCGCGTCAAAATAAGAAAAATGAAGAGGCGATTATGGAGATGCTCGATGCGATGATGAAGCTCTCTGAAGGGGATCTCACCGTACAAGCGAAAGTGTCTGACAATATTACCGGAACACTTGCCGACTCCTTTAACGTCTCAGTTGAAGAGCTTCGCGCGTTAGTTGCTGCGGTTAACGCCTCATCGGATAACCTCTCAACATCGGTCACGAATACCACCGAGTTTGTTGATAACTATACTGAAGCGGCGCTTTCTCAGGCAAACCAAATTAGTGAGGCCGCCGATACCGTTTCTCACGTAGTTCAAGCGATGCTTGACGTATCGGCTCAAACCTCGGCGGCGGTTGATATCGCCATGAGCTCGACGGAAGTTGCTCGTTCAGGTTCTGAGCGGGTACGTTCAACCATTACCGGGATGGACCAAATTCGTGAGCACATTCAAGAAACCTCAAAACGCATTAAACGTCTTGGTGAATCCTCACAAGAGATCGGGGACGTTGTTGAGCTGATCAATGACATCGCTGACCAGACTCACATTCTCGCACTGAACGCCGCAATCCAGGCATCGGTTGCAGGGGAAGCCGGTAAAGGGTTCGCCGTTGTTGCGGACGAAGTTCAGCGCTTAGCAGAGAGAACCGGTAACGCAACCCAGCGTGTAGAAGACTTAGTTAAAACCATCCAGACCGACACCAACGAAGCAATCTTCGCGATGGAAAAAAGTACCTCTGAGGTGGTTAACGGGGCAAACCTTGCAGAACGCGCCGGGGAATCTCTCAACGAAATCGAATCAGTATCGGGCCGCTTAGCTGCGTTGATCCAAAGCGTTTCACAAGCATCACGCGAAGTATCCGAACTCGGTTCTAAAGTTAAAAGCAGTATGGATTCTGTTAAAGAGATCTCTGAGGAGAGCGTTAACAACACCAAAACAACGAAAAGCTCGATCGACCATATTCTCACCTTGGCGAACGAACTTAAATCGTCAGTGGCAGGCTTTAAGATTGATTAATCAAATGGCCCATGCCTATGAATAACCGATCGACCTATCACTTATTGGAAAGGAATCCCTTTTGTTAGAACAAACCATGAGATCTACTATGTATCAAGATAACCATGAGATGTTACAAAATATCAGAAAGATACGCGCCAACATGGTTCGGCGCTATCTCTCCTTAGGATTTGTAGACTCGAAAAAACCATCTCTATCCCTTGATCCTAGCGTTGTGGAATCCCTCATCGAACACGATGAGCAGAACCGCCCATTATGGGAACAAATTCAGCGCTACCTCTCCGAGCAGACGCCCGATATGGAGCGTTTCGAGAAGAGCCAATATTTCCATAAATTGATCAATCTGATCGAAGCGGTTGAAACCGACAACGCCCTCATTGATCCCGCGGTGGTTACAACGCTGGTTGACCAATTGTTAGTCGCTAAAGCAAGCAGTGCCAGCATTGCCGCAAGCCTACAACAAGAGGTTAAACACGATCTTCACCCTGAAGATTCTGAAGAGCTTGTTCTCCTAACGCCTGAGGTTCCTGCTGCAGAGGTTTCACGTGAAGCCCTCGGTGATGTAGATTTTAAAGGCCTTACAACCGCGCTTGAACTTGATTCAATCTACGAGCTCCAAAAGGAGCTTGCGATTTTAGATAATAATCCTCAGCCGGTATTAAGTGAGGCTCATCGCGAGCATATCGCACCTTTTATTGCGCTCTTTGAAACACATGGGTTACCAGACCTTGCCGCTGATTTTACTGCACGTATTGCCGAAAAAGGCTCGCGCGGATTTACCGCCTATATCGAACTTGTGGACCTCCTTGATGCGATTAAATCGGGCTTTACCTTTGAAGATCAGATCTTTAGCCAAGGGCTCTATCAAGCCTTAACACACTACAAAGGACAAGCCTCGTTTATTGCCCATCTTCGTGATCTTTTAGCGCAAGTGAAAGCCGATCTCTCAGTGATCGATAAACGCAGTTTTGCGAAGAAATTTACCGAAAGCTGCTCTGCCCTATCGAGCAATGCCATCATTGAATTACCCATTGATACGCTCCGTGATCTTGCCAATCCGTTAAGCAGTGCCGATGAATATCAAGCACTCCTTGAAAATGTGATCGCCCATACTGAGCATGAGTCTCACGAAGTTACAGAAAGTACCGTAGCCGCGCCAAAACAAGCCGCTCAAGATGCAAATGCAGCCGGTAAAGCTTCAACTCATCGCCACCCCTATTATTTAACCGGCGAAACAGAAGTCTCTCTAAAAGATGTTCCCGATTATGACGATGAACTCTTAAATGAGCTAAAAGAGAGTTATCGCGAAGAGGTGGAAACGGAAGTCTTCCCGCTTGTGGAAGAGTCGCTCGAAAAACTGAAAGAGCCGCCTTACGACGACAATACCATCCTCGATCTACGCCGCGCATTCCACACCTTAAAGGGCAGTGGTTATATGTCGGGCTTTATGTACGAAGGTGAAATTGCGTGGTATGTGGAATCGGTCTTAAATGGTTGCCGCGATAAGAAATATGCCTTCAGTGAGGCGATTTGGCACCATGCCAACGACGGTTATACCGCGATTAAAAAACTGCTCGCTGGCGAAGAGGTTTATGAAAATGAGCTCTTCCGTATCGTCTATCAAGCAGAATACTTAATGGAGCACGACGGGCAAATTCCGGTTCAAGAAGCGCCGGCGATTATGCTCCAAGATGACGACGAATTTATCAATCAACTCCGTACTGAGCTGCAAGAGAAAGAACTTCCTCTTGAGGAAGAGATCGTCTTTGAGCCGGTTCACGAAGAGATCGTCGATGATTCTGAGCTCGTCCAAAATATTTTAACCCTCATTGATGGCCTTGAGAGCGGTTCATACAATACGCTCCATCACCTCACTGAGGACCTGCGCTTACTGCTTCATAACAAACGCATTGAACAAAACGCGCAAGCCAATTCACTTGTTAAAGCGGTCAATTCAAATGCTCTACTCTATTTAGCGCACGGATTAAGCCCACAGCGCCGTACCTTATCGCTCTGGAAAAAAGCACTTGAAAGTGCGGTCCAAGCGATCGAAGGACGCACCGTTTCGCAAAGCGAATTTCAATACTATATTGAAACGCTCAGTAAACGCATTATCGAATACCCGGCGCTGCGTGATTCAAGCCAAAAACACGATGACTCGAACGAGATTGACAACGAACTTCTTGAGCTCTTCACTGAAGAGGCCCTCGAGATTCTTGAAAATACCGACGATGTGATCAACGAGTGGCGCGCAACTGAATATGATCCCACTTCCCCCTTATTAGGCGAGTTTAGACGCCTCATGCACACCCTTAAAGGGAGCTCACGCATGGTGGGGAAAGAGGATATCGGCCAATTGAGCCACGCGCTTGAGTCCTTGCTTGACCAAGCTTATATCGCGCTTTTCTCGAAAGACCCACGCCGTTTTGATCTACTCCAGCGTGCCCTCGACCATATTCCAACGATGCTCGAGAATAAAACCGCGCAGATGGACCAAGAGGCGTATAACATTCTCTCCTCACTCCATCTTCTCCTTGGGAACGAAACACCCCCAGAAATGGACCTTTTAGGGAAAGTAGAAGGGGATGAAAAAATCACTGAGGTGACCGAAGAGACGAGCTCGGCGGCACAGGCGGAGCTTGGTGCGATTCGTGTATCACCAAATAAATTGAGCTTAATGTCCGAAAATATTGCGGAAAACATTATTCTCAACGCGCAACAACAACGCAGCGTTAACCAGATTTTATCGTCGATTGAAGAACTCGACCGAACGATTGGTCGCGTTAATTCACAAGCTCGCCGAATTGAGATTGAGATGGAAGCGCAGATGGTCTCCCGTCACGCGCGTTTAGCCGATCACGGGGAATTTGACCCCCTTGAGCTTGACCGATTCTCAGAGCTACAACAGCTGACACGCCTCATCATGGAATCCGCGGGAGACTTAGATTCGCTCCGCAAAACCATCGATGCGCATGTCAATACGCTGACTAATAACCTTGAGAAGCAATCGCTCCTTCAATCCTTTGTTAACCAAACATTGAATGAAGTTAGAACCGATAACTTCCAGAGCATTATTCCGCGTCTACGCCGCTTGATTCGACAAGTATCGAAAGTGCACGACAAAACCGTAGAACTCACCACTGAAGGGACCGATATTTTCGTTGAGCGTATGCTGCTTGAGCAGATGCTCACCCCGTTTGAACATATGATTCGTAACTCAATCATTCACGGGATTGAAGATCCTGAAACGCGTAAAGCGAGTGGGAAAGAGAGCACCGGTAATATCTCAATTCATGTAACCAAACACGGGCCTGACCTTGTGATTCGCTTTGCCGACGATGGTGCTGGAATTGATATTGAAACAGCCCGCCAGAAAGCGGTTGAACTTGGTAAGATTAAAGCCGATGAAAAGATCTCAGATCAGCGCTTAATTGAACTACTCATGCTTCCTGGCATGACTACAGCAAAATCCCTCTCGCAAGATGCGGGACGTGGCGTTGGACTCGATATTTTAGCAAAAGCGCTCGTTCTTCTTAACGCGCGCCTCTCCGTTGAAAATATGCCCGGTAAAGGGCTTGCCTTTGAGATCGCGGTACCCTACTCGCTCACAACGCTGCAAACCCTGCTGGTTAGCATTGGTACAAAACAAGTGGCGATTCCGCTTGATAACATCATCGCGATCGACAAACTCGATAACGAAAAGATCGTCAATAATATGGCAAACTATCAAGGGGAATCCTATGAGATTCTACCGATCGGACGCGTGTATGGTGATCTTAGCTTTGGACAAACGAAAGAGAAAAACATCTACCTCTTCTACTCCATTGCCGGCCGTAAAGTCGCACTTGAGATTGACCGAATTGTCGCGCAGCAAGATATGATTATGCGCCCGCTTAACCCGCAAATTGCGCACATTCCAGGGATTTCAGGCAGTAGCTTACTTCCCGATGGAAGCATTATCTATATCATCGATATTCAGAGCATCATTAAAAATGAGAAACTACTCTCGATGATGCAAGATATGAGCATCGATGCGCACGCTGACGAGAGTGAAAAAGCGGCAATACCAACGGTCCTTATCGTCGACGACTCCATTACTATGCGTAAAGTAAGCTCGCGAATGGTTGAGCGGATGGGCTTACAATGGAAAGCGGCGAAAGATGGGATTGATGCGGTGGAAAAACTTGAAACCTTCACCCCAGACCTTATTATGCTCGACATTGAAATGCCGAAGATGGATGGATTTGAAGTACTCGCGCATCTCCGCGCAAGACCGCATCTTGTGGATGTTCCTGTCATTATGGTAACCTCGCGCACTGGGGAAAAACACAAAGAGCGTGCCATTTCACTTGGCGCAAATGAATATTGTGGTAAACCGTACCAAGAAGCCCAAATAACCGCTATAATAGAGAAGTTATTAGGCGATAAAATGAATCATAAAGAGAAGTAGAGGTTTAAACAATGAATCAACGATCGAGACAAATAGCCATTACGTTTAAGGACGCAGGCCAAGTAGTTGAGGCCTATATGCCCTTTCTGCGCGATGGTGGATTTTTCATTCCAACGGAACGAGAATTCTCGCTCGGCGACGAATTGTTTATCGTCCTCACCCTCCCCGATAACCCCAAACAGCGTAGTCCCGCCCCGGCAAAAGTCGTGTGGATCAACCCACCAAAAGCCTCTGGAGGACGCAAACAAGGGATTGGGGTTGCCTTTACCGGCGTTCAAGCGCCCACCATCAATGATCGATTTAAAAAAATTATCGATCAATCGGGAAGACGCTCAATGATGACCAACACCATGTAATATCGCCTACGACTTAAACTGATCAATCGCCGCATCTATCAACCCGATATGCGGCGATCGCATTTCTAGCGTTTTAATCACGCGCTTTCGTTTCACATCACTCAACACTCACTAATTATACTTATGCACTTTATCGATTCTCACTGTCATCTCGATTGCATTGATCTTGCTCGTTTTAACGACGATTTTGACGAGATGATGGCCCGTACTCTAGCTGAAAATGTTCAGCACATGCTTTGCGTCTCCATTAGCCTGAATAATTGGCACGCGATGCACGACACCGTTAAAAACTATCTCGACCGCGTCTCCCTTTCGGTGGGGATTCATCCTTGCAATGTTGAAGAGGAGCCGCTCCCAACGCTCGACAGTTGTGCCGAGATGTTAGCGCACCCAAATGTGATCGCCATTGGTGAAACTGGGCTTGATTACTACTACACCGAAGAGAGTAAATTACAGCAACAAGATTATTTTATTCGCCAAATCGATATCGCTAAAAAGACGCAAAAGCCGCTGATTATTCATACCCGAAGTGCCCGGGAAGATACCATCAATATCTTAAAGCATGAAAATGCGCGCGATGCTGGAGCGATTCTCCACTGCTTTACTGAAAATTGGGAGATGGCAAAGCAAGGGCTCGACCAAGGGTTTTACGTCTCATTTTCAGGGATTATCACCTTTAAAAACGCCGCCGAGCTTCGCGAAGTAGTGCGAAAAATGCCACTTGATCGTATTTTGATCGAGACCGACTCGCCCTACTTAGCACCGGTGCCGTATCGTGGTAAAATCAATTTTCCCGGACACGTTCCGGAAGTGGCGAAGATGATTGCCGAAATCAAAGGGCTCTCCTTAGAGGAGACCGCCGATCTCACCCGCAACAACTTCAACACCCTATTTAATACGCAATTTTAAAAGAGAGATCACTATGCCTGCGACGAAGAAAATTGCCGTAATTGGCGATGTCATGCTTGATTGTTACTGGATCGGTTCGACCCATCGAATCTCTCCGGAATCCCCGGTTCCGGTGGTTAATATTAAGACCATTGAGAAGAAACTTGGGGGCGCAGCCAACGTTGCGCTCAACATTCAAACGCTCGATCAAACCGTCTCTCTTGTGGGTTTAATTGGCGATGATGATGCCGGGCGAGATCTTAAAGATCTATGCCAATCGGCGGGAATTATCGATGCGCTGATTACCGATTCTCAGCATGCAACCATCAATAAACTGCGTGTGATTAGCCGTCAGCAACATGTGGTCCGCTGTGATTTTGAAGAAAACTATCCCGATACGCCGTCCAAATCGACCGTTGATCTGTGTAAAAAAGAGATTGAAAGTGCCGATGTGATCGTTTTATCCGATTACGGCAAAGGCTTTTTACAGCCGGTATCGGAGCTGATCGCTCATGCCCGCGCGCACGGTAAAAAAGTGATTATCGACCCAAAAGGCGATGACTTTACTAAATATCGTGGCAGTACGTTGCTTACCCCAAATTTAAGTGAATTTGAGAAGATTGCCGGTACCTGCCACAGCGATGAAGAGCTCTTTGAAAAGGCGCAAACAATGCGTGAAACGCTCGATCTTGAGGCACTGCTCATTACCCGCAGTGAAAAGGGCATGACGCTTTTTGAAAAAGATAAAGAACCGATCACCTTTTCCGCCCAAGCCCGCGATGTGTTTGATGTTACCGGTGCTGGCGACACGGTCATCGCGCTGATTGCGACCTTTCTTGCCAAAGATCACTCCCTACCGGAGGCGTGTCGCATTGCTAACTTAGGCGCCTCAATTGTGGTGGGTAAAATGGGCGCTTCCACCGTCTCTTATGATGAGCTTAATCGTGCGATGCGTGAAGCGTCAAGAGCGCACCACCGTATTTTAACGAAAGAGGAGCTGCTCGAAGAGATCAAGATCGCTCACGATCGCCAAGAAAAAATCGTAATGACCAACGGTTGCTTCGATATTATTCACAAAGGCCATGTTTCCTACCTTGAAGCCGCGCGCCGTCTTGGAGATCGTCTCATTGTTGCGCTCAATTCCGATGCATCGGTCAAACGCATTAAAGGCCCAGAGCGCCCCATTATGGACGAAGAGAGCCGCGCTTCGGTACTGGCGTCGCTATCGTCCGTGGACTGGGTCGTGCTCTTTGATGAAGATACGCCCGAATCCCTAATTAATGAGTTGCTGCCGGATATTTTAGTGAAAGGAAGCGACTACGAAGTGAGCGATATTAAGGGCGCCGAAGCGGTCTTAAACAATGGCGGCGAGGTGAAACTGATCGACTTTATCGACGGTTACTCCACCACCAAAGCGATCAACAAAATCAAACAACTTAGTTAAAAGTAATTCCCAATATATGCCATAATAGTGGCTCTTTAAATCTTTCTGATATTTGAGGACAAAATAATGGATGAGAATAAACGCAAAGCGCTTCAAGCCGCATTAAGCCAGATCGATCGTCAATTTGGTAAAGGCTCTGTCATGCGTCTTGGTGATGACCAATCACCTGCCGGGATTATTCCCGTTTCCACAGGATCAATCGGCCTTGACGTTGCCCTTGGTATCGGTGGATTGCCCCGCGGCCGTGTTGTCGAAATCTTTGGACCTGAATCATCCGGTAAAACAACGCTCACGCTTCACGTCATTGCCGAAGCGCAAAAAGCCGGTGGTACTGCCGCGTTTATTGACGCTGAGCACGCCCTCGACCCCGCTTACGCCGCAAAATTAGGCGTGGATGTAGAAAATCTCTACGTTTCTCAGCCCGATAACGGTGAACAAGCGCTCGAAATTACCGATACGCTCGTACGTTCAGGCGCAGTGGATATCGTGGTTGTTGACTCCGTTGCAGCCCTAACTCCGAAAGCGGAAATTGAAGGGGAGATGGGGGATTCGCACATGGGTCTTCAAGCCCGTTTAATGAGCCAGGCGCTCCGTAAATTGACCGCAAATATCCAAAAATCGAACACCCTTGTCATCTTCATTAACCAAATTCGTATGAAGATCGGTGTCATGTTTGGTAGCCCTGAAACCACGACCGGGGGAAATGCTCTTAAATTCTACTCCTCTGTGCGTCTTGATATCCGCCGTACCGGTGCGATTAAGAAAGGCGACGAGGTGATCGGCGCAGCAACTCGTGTACGCGTCGTGAAAAACAAAGTATCGCCTCCCTTTAGACAAGCGGAATTTGAGATCATGTATGGCCAAGGCATTGACACCTTAGGCGAAGTGATCGATCTCGGTGTCGATGGCGGATTTGTGGATAAAGCCGGTGCATGGTATAGCTACGGCGATACCCGCTTAGGCCAAGGAAAAGAGAACTCGAAACAGTTCCTCCGTGAAAATCCTGAAATTGCGCGCGAAATTGAAACGAAAGTTCGCGAACACTTTATCGGTAGCACCGGAACCCCTGCATCGGAAGAGGCGCCGGCTGATCCGGAGGATGAATAGAAGATCCCACGGATTCTGCGTCAGTGATTCAAGCCTCACTCTTTTAAGATCTACGGAACGTATTTAATTAAATGCCGATCCCTAGATCCGATGAAAAGCCTCCCCCTCTGGAGGCTTTTCCTTATTAATCTCTAGCCCTTTTTTACCCCGTTAGGAACTCCATATGACCGATTCAACGCCTGCCAATATGATTAAACGCCCGGTGATGATGAAGACCATCGATGCCAACCACGAGGGTCAGCGCATTGATAATTTTCTCATGGCGGAATTTCGTGTGCTCCCCAAAAGCCGAATCTATCAAATGTTGCGTAAAGGCGAGGTTCGCGTCAATAAAGGGCGTATCAAACCCACCTATCGGCTCAACAAAGGGGACATCGTTCGTCTCCCTCCAGTGCTACTTCCTAAAACGGAAACGGTGATCATTAGCGAGGCGGAAAAACAGCATATTCTCCACTGCATGATTGATGAAACAGCGGATTTTATTGCGATCAATAAAACCTCCGGCGATGCGGTGCATGCAGGCAGTGAGATTAAAGCGGGCGTTATTGAATGGCTTCGCGCGGCAAAACCGGAGTGTTCCTTTTTAGAGCTTGTTCATCGGCTCGATCGGGATACCAGTGGTATTTTACTGATCGCGAAAAACCGCAAGGCCTTATTAGCACTGCAACAGGCAGAGATTGAAAAGCACTACACCTTACTGGTTAAGGGCGCGCTAAAAAGCTCTCCGTTACGGGTGGATCTTGCGCTCGATACCGAACACCGAGATACCCAGCGCGAGCGCCATGTCACTCCCGATCCTGATGGCAAACCGTCTACCACCATTTTTACTGAATTAAGACGTTTTTCCACTATGAGCCTCCTTGATGCAGAGCTTATTACCGGACGCACTCACCAAATTCGCGTTCACAGTGCGGCAAGCGGATTTCCGATTATTGGCGATCCCCGATATGGCGATACGGCTATGAATCGTGAAGCGAAATCTTATGGCATTGATCGGCTTTTTCTCCACGCCTCCTTACTAAAATTTACCTTAAATGGCGCAGACTATACCATCAGCGCCCCACTCCCAAAAGCGCTCAACACCGTTTTATCTTCACTAAAGTAACGCTATTCCGCTATAATATTGGGAATTAATTTAAACGATTAGCAACCATATAAGAATCATTATCATGACGAGCACAACCGAATCATCGCCGTTTATTCTGCCCATTCGGGTCTATTACGAAGATACCGACGCGGGTGGCATCGTCTATCACTCGACCTACCTCAACTTTATGGAGCGAGCGCGAACCGAGTGGCTCTTATCCCGCGGGGTCAATCTGCATACCTACGCCGATACGGAAAAAAAGATGTTTGTGGTGCGCAATATCAGCATCAATTATCATAAACCGGCAGTACTTTGCGACGATCTTTACGTGGCAACAACCATTGCCAAACGCACCAAAACTCGCGTACACTTTGAACAGATTATCTATCGAGGCGAGGAGCGATTAACCTCGGGAATGGTTGAAATTGTCTGCCTTGACACCGATACCCGAAAACCCCTTCCTCTTCCTGGAATCTTCACGAATTAGGAGTAATTCATGCAATCTAGCGTCAACTTTTGGCAACTTATCCTTGAAGCGAGTCTCCCCGTTCAGATCATTATCGGGATTCTTGCGAGTATGGTGATCATTGCGATCTTCCTGATCTGGAAAAAATGGATTTTACTAAAATTTGCCACCCACCAAGTGACTAAATTTGAGCGTCTTTTCTGGTCGGGCGCCGATATCAATCAGCTTGCCAATCACACCCTTAAAAAAGATCAAAAACCGGTGGGCCTTGAGTCGGTATTTTTAGCGGGCTTTCAAGAATTTTGGCGCTTAAAAGATCATCTCAATTATTCCCCTGAATTGATCGCTAATAACGCCAAAAGTGCGATGTTTTCCGCAACGCAAAAAGAGGAGATCGCACTCAATAAGACGCTCTCTTGGCTCGCAACAACCGCATCAGTTGCCCCCTATATTGGGCTTTTAGGCACAGTAATTGGGGTAATGAACTCCTTTAGCGCGCTTGGCGCCGTTAAACAGGTAACGCTTGCACAGGTGGCTCCCGGGATTTCAGAGGCACTCATTGCAACGGCAATCGGGCTCTTTGCCGCGATTCCCGCATCGATGGCCTACAACAAATTTACCAACGATGTGAATAAGTTACTGATGCGGTATGATGGATTTATTGATGAATTTGCCAATATTTTATCGCGCCAATATATCCATCTCACCAAACAAAAATCGGCGCACACCCAATCATCTCACTCTAGAGAGGGGTAATTATGCAACGCCGTACACGTCGGACAAAACTCAACTCCGAGATGAACATCGTGCCCTATGTGGACGTGATGTTTGTCCTACTGATTATCTTTATGGTAACCGCAACGACGATCTCGGTGGGGATTGATGTCGATCCGCCGTCGATGGAGAGCGCAAAAGATGTTGCCTCTGAGGATAATGACGATATCGTGGTTTCGGTCGATCGCGAGGGACGCTTTTACCTTAACTACGCGCCTGAACCTGAAGTGAGCCTATCGGACGCGCAAATTAAAGAGCAGGTACGCTTTGTCTTTGATAAAAATGCAAGGCTTAATACCCGCGTTAAAGGGGATAAAGAAGCGCCTTATGGCCGTATTATCGATGCCGTTGCGCTCTTGCAAGATGTCACCGAGAAAAAGGTTCAATTTGATGTCAATATAAGTGAAAACTAAGTATGAATAGCCGACTTCAATCGATTATCGCCAATGGCGTAAGCCTTCTGTTAACCGCGCTCATGATCGCGGGAGTGGTCTTTTTTGTGATGAAAACCAAAGAGATTATCTTCGATGCGCCGGGCGGCGGTTTACAGGTCCCGCTCGATTCAGAGATTCCAACGCCCGAACCCCTTGCCTCAGAACGGATTGATCACCGCCAAGTGACCGAAGAGATTAACCGTTTAGCGACAGAAAAACGCCTCGAAGAGGAGCGGATCGCTAAAGAAAAAGCGGAAAAAGCCCGTCAAGAGAAGATCGCCAAAGAAAAAACCGAGAAAGCGCGCCAAGAAAAAATCGCCAAAGAGAAGGCTGAGAAAGAACGTCAGGAAAAGATCGCCAAAGAGAAGGCCGAAAAAGAGCGTCAAGAAAAAATCGCTCAAGAGAAAGCTGAGAAAGCACGCCAAGAAAAAATCGCCCAAGAGAAAGCAGCCAAGGAAAAAGCGGCTAAAGAGAAAGCAGAACAGGAACGCATTGCGAAAGAAAAGGCGGCACAAGCGGAACGCGATCGCCTTGCCAAAGAAAAAGCTGCCCGTGAACAGGCCGCTCGCGATGCAAAAATATTAGCAGAAAAGACCGGAGCTGCGGTAAGTCAATACTTAAGTGGCACTTTAAAAGTACATTTATATACGTTCTGGATAAAACCGGAAGGCGGATTGAGTGCGACGGTGCGCTTCCAGCTAAACGCCAATGGCTATCTCATCGGCGATCCGCAGGTGATTAAATCGAGCGGCAGTTTGGAATATGATCGCAGTACCGTCCGCGGCATTGAGGCAGCTGTCCCGATTCCACTGCCCACCGATCCGCTTGCAATTGATGCCGTCAAAAAGGAACGCTACACCTTTGAAGTCACCTTCGAATAGTAGTTCTCGTATTAAATAAGGAGCATTCATGAACAAATTTAAAGTGTGGGACCTGCCCGTCCGCCTCTTTCATTGGAGCCTTGTGGTTTTAATCTCGCTCTGTCTTTATACCGGCTACAATTTTTACGATTATTACGCCTACAATCTTTTAGGGATTGAACTCTCACTGAGCGCTATGGCGGTGCATCAATACGCGGGGATTGGCATCTTTATTTTGATCGTTTTCCGGATTTTATGGGGCGTCTTTGGTAGCTCACACGCCGTCTTCTGGGATTTCTTACGCGGCCCGAAAGCGATCTTAGACTATATGAAAACCGGCATCTCACCGACTGAAGGGCATAACCCTATGGGCGGCTGGATGGTACTCGCATTTTTCGTAGTGATTTTACTGCAAGTGAGCTCTGGGCTCTTTTTAGAAGATAACACCTATATGTTTAAAAATGCCCCGCTATCAGGCCTTATTGAAAACGAAACCCGCTCAACGCTGGCGATGATTCACCATTATGGGCATTACGTTATTTTTGGCCTTGTGGGACTCCATCTTTTAGCGATCTTATTTTATACCGTGATCAAACGTGCCGCACTCGTTGGTGCGATGATTACCGGAAAACGCCGTTACGACCGAGCGCATATGGAAACGCCTGAAGCGCTCACGCACGATCATCCATGGATTGCCCTTGTGCTCTTTGTGATTGTCGCGGCCGCTTCCATCTACTTTTTCTTCTTTCACCAGTTTTAATTCTTAGGGATATCGATGAAATTTTCGCTCTTTAATGCCTCCATCAAGGAGCGCATGGGACTCGCCCTCATTTTAATCATCATCGCGAGCCTTGCTTTACTTTGGGCAATTTCGTGATATTACGATAAAACACTGGTAAAATTAGACGCAACATTCAAACCAATAGATAAAGGAATTTGTATGGGATTTTTAACAGGTAAACGTGCGCTTATTCTTGGTCTTGCTTCGAATCGTTCGATTGCATACGGCATTGCAAAAGCGATGAAAGAACAAGGCGCAGAGCTTGCTTTTAGCTTCCAAGGGGAGCGTTTAGAAGGCCGTGTTCGTGACATGGCAAAAAATGATTTCGATTCAGAACTGGTCTTCCCCTGTGATGTGGCAAGCGATGACGAAATCGATGCACTTATGGCGTCTGTCACCCAAACTTGGACAGACGGCTTTGACATCATCGTTCACGCAATCGGCTTTGCCCCCCGTGAAGCGCTTTCAGGCAACTATTTAGACGCGGTATCTCGTGAGGCGTTCCAAGTCGCACACGATATCTCATCCTATAGCTTTGCAGCCCTTGCTAAATCAGCAAAACCCCATCTTCGCCCAAATGCGGCCCTGATCACGTTAAGCTACTTAGGCGGCGTGCGCTCAGTTCAAAACTATAACGTTATGGGTCTTGCTAAAGCATCACTCGAAGCGAACGTTCGTTACATGGCAAGCGCACTGGGTAAAGAAGGCATCCGCGTGAACGCAGTTTCCGCTGGCCCAATCCGTACACTTGCAGCATCAGGCATTGCAGACTTTAAACAGATGCTCACCGCATTTGAAGCCTCTGCGCCATTAAACCGCTGCGTCACGATCGAAGAAGTCGGTAACGTTGCCGCCTTCCTCTGCTCAGATTTAGCCTCTGGCGTTACCGGTGAAATCTCATACGTTGACTGCGGATTTAACACCGTCATCTCGGGCATGTAATTGATCCGTTCAATGTAAAAAATAAATAGGCATTTTGCCAATGAAAAACCTTGCCACAGGCAAGGTTTTTTTGTGCCACCTAAGTCAAAAAAACCAACATTTCTTTACCTTAAATTGCATGCAACCTGTCGACCGTCAGCTTCGTTTTGTAAAAGTAAAATTGATGGTTGACTCTCAGAAATAGTCTGCTAATATATGGTCAACGTTTGATGATTCAAACGTTCTCCTCCATATCCTCCTTTGGTGGTTATTTTGCCGAGATACCTTAGTATCTCGGTCTTTTTTTGCCTAAAATATCATATAAACCATTGAATTCAATCGGTTTATTTTTAATCTTTCTTTACGTTGGGAAATTTATCCCGCCACTGCACTTCCCTATTAGTACAGCAAAACGGTTCTTTTTTAGGCAAAAAATGACGTAAATTGTCGAATTTTTAATATCGATATAAATTCATTATTATTCAAATAGTTATTATTAATAATAGATAAATAAGTTCATTTTCGACCAAAATTTCCAACGGGCGCTGGAGTACGAAAATTTCAATCCAATCTATAAATAAATTCTATCCGTAATCCACAGGATCGATCTCAATTAAGAACCTCAAATCGGTCACGGGATTACATTCGTAAAGGGCCATTAAATAGTAGATCGCGCGGTGCAGATCAGAGCGCTCTTTAGCCTGCAAAATGGTATGGACTCGATAATATCCCTGACGGCGACTTAAACGATTGGGCATCACCGGCATCGTACGCACCCCATCAAACATTTCTTTGGGCGTTGCGGCAAGAATGCCCTCCAAATAATGAAACGCCTGTTGCTCTGCCCGCGCTTCCACTTGAATCAACGCATGATGACTATACGGCGGGAGCTCGAGGAGCTTTCGCATCTCAAGGAGTGAGCGGGTAAAGCGCTGATAGCCCACTTTTGGTAGCTCGGTAAACACGGCGTGGCTTGGGAACAGCGTTTGGATCACCACTTTCGCGGGCTTTTGTGAGCGCCCGGCTCGCCCCGAGACCTGCATCAGCGTCTGTGCGAGCTTCTCTTCGGCGCGAAAATCATTGGAGAAAAAGAGCCCATCGGGATTTACGAGCGCAACCAAGGTGATATTTTCAAAGTCGTGCCCTTTTGCGAGCATCTGCGTCCCGATAATAATATCGATCTCACCGGCAATAATCTTCGCAACGCTCGCTTCAAATTCCCCTTTTTCCGCCATGCTATCACTATCAAACCGCATCACATTCGCAGCCGGAAAAGCATCAGACAACACCTTTTCCAGCTTTTGCGTACCTACCCCAACCCACTGGAAATCATTAAAGCCACACTCAGGACACACCTCGGGATATCCCTCTTGATGCCCACAATGGTGGCAATGAAGGCGATTCGTTGCTCGATGAAAATTGAGATACGCATCGCAATCATCGCATTTAGCCATCCAGCCACAGGAGCGGCACATAATCACCGGCGAAAAGCCGCGCCGATTCAGGAAAATCAGCACCTGCTCTTTACGCGCAAGGGTTGCTTCAATCTCATTAAGAAGCGTCCCGCTTAAGCCATCGTAAACCGCTTCAACGTTATTATCGACGATCTGCCAATCCGGTAGCTGCCCCTTAACGCGATGAGGCAATTTAAGGTGTTTCCAGAGCCCAGAATCGATATTGAGATAATTTTCTAACGTCGGCGTTGCCGTCCCGAGCACGATGGGAATATTGAGCCGCATCGCCCGTTGAATGCCACTATTGACCGCTGAATAGCGCACCCCATCTTGCTGAATATAGGAAGGATCGTGGGATTCATCAATTAAAATCGCGCCAAGGCGTACAAATGGCGTAAAGAGTGCTGAGCGCGTACCGATTAAGAGATCAATCTTTCCCGTTCGCGCGGCATTCCACGCCTCAAAGCGCTCATTATCCGTAAGGCGAGAATGAATCACCGCCATGCGCACATTAAGCTCTTTCTCAATGCGAGTAATAAATTGCGGTGTCAATCCAATCTCCGGTAGCAAGAGTAACACCTGCTTTCCCGTCTTTAAAACCCGCCGGGCAATCTCCGTATAGACGGCCGTTTTCCCAGAACCCGTCACCCCTTCTAAAAGATAAACGCCTTTTTCAAGCTTAACGGAATCAACGGCTGTTTGTTGCTCCTCACTGAGTTCAAAACTTGAGGCTTCAGAGGGGAAATGAGTCGCATCCCACTCCGTTGCAAGCGGGCGTTCAAACTCGGTTAATAAGCCCCGTTTAATTAGCTCCCGCAAATGGGAAGGGAGCGTTGGAAAAAGTTCTCGAAGTACCGCCTTTTCAATCGAAGGATACGTTGCGTTATCATCGCCCTCTTCTGCCTTTATCGGCGTCCCTTTCTCTGCCACCTTAGTGACGATCGCATGTTTCACAGTCTCCCGTGAACTCCCCTCTTCAGCAAGCCAAGGGAGACTTTTATCGGTGAGTGCAATCATCGGTTCCATCTCGTGAAGGGGCGCGCCTTTACGAAGCTTCGGCGGCAGAAAGAGTGGCATCACCTCGCCGATCGGCGCATGATAATAATGGCTCATCCACCTCATTAATCGAAATTCATGCTCGCCGATTAAGGGCTCCCGATCAAGGAGCGACACAATCGGTTTAATCTTTTTGGTATCGTACTCACAGTCTGATTTTACCGCCTGAATAATCCCCACAAGCGTCCGTTTACCACGCCCAAAGGGTACTACAACGCGCATGCCTATTTCGGCATGGTCAGTCCACTCTGCCGGCAATGAATATTCAAACGTTCGGCGCAAAGGCACCGGTAAAATCACATCGAGATACAGCATAATTCTCCAAAATAGAAGGCTAGAATGAGTCGCCCCAATCTAGCCTTTTAATGATTCCATGATCCTTTAAAGATCACGCTGAAAGATCAGACATTAAAGATCAAGCGTTGGCGCTTCCTTATCGTATTCAAGATCGAGCTCTGCCATGGTGGGAAAACGCCCGATTGCATTGACGATATTATTCGGGAAGGTCTCTTGGGTAATGCGATAATGCATCACCTCATCATTATAGGCTTGGCGAGCAAACGCGATGCGATTTTCAATGTGCACCAGCTCTTCAGATAACCTCTCCATCTGCTTATCCGCTTTAAGATCGGGATAGGCTTCCACCGTTGCGCGAAGCCCCGCTAAAGCGTGTGTGAGCGAGGTGTCGGCTACGGCCATATCACGCATGGCATCCACCTCTCCGACTGCGTGACGCGCATCTTTCAGGGTTTGGAAGGCTCGATTTCGCGCTTCGGTAACGCTCTGAAGAACCGATTGCTCATGACGAAGATACTCTTTCGCTACCGCCACCAAATTGGGCACAAGATCATAACGATAGGTGAGTTGCACATCGATCTGCGCAAAAGCGTTATAGCAGTAGTTTTTATGCCGGATCAATTTATTAAAAATAACAATAAATCCGCCAAGTAGTACGACCCCGATACCGGTAAAAACAACGCTTGTTATCATCGAAGCACTCATCAATTTGCCTCCTTAATGCTCTGCAAAGTTATCCACAACTTTCTGTGGATAACTGATTTTCTTAAAGTGAAAAACGTCTCGATAAGCGCGCTACAAAGCGTGAAATGCCTTGACGAATGGTACGGCGCTCACGATATCGAATTCCATAGACCTTCATTGTATCAATTTTTTCAATGATATAGCCATCACTTGTTTTAAGCTCATCGACAAGACCAAGTGCTTTTGCTTGCGAGGCGAGCCAGTGCTCACCGGTTGCAATCATATCGATATCCAAATCAGGGCGATAGGTGCTAACGAACGATTTAAAGGCGCTATGCACATCTTCAAGCTCCTCTTTAAACTTATCGCGCCCTTCATCGGTATTTTCCCCAAACATGGTCACCGTTCGCTTAAATTCACCGGCGGTAAATTGCTCGTAATCAATATCCCATTTCTCTAAAAGCTTATGGAAGTTTGGCATCTGCGCTACAACGCCGATTGAACCTACAATCGCAAATGGAGCTGCCACAATGCGATTGGCCACGCACGCCATCAGATATCCACCACTTGCCGCCACTTCATCGACCGATGCGGTCAGATGAATGTTTTTCTCACGAAGACGGGCAAGTTGCGCTGCTGCAAGGCCGTAACTTTGCACCATGCCACCGGGGCTTTTAAGCTTCAATAATACCTCATCACCCTCATTAGCGATCTGAAGAACGGCCGAAACCTCATGACGGAGCTGATTGACCGCACTTGCTGCCATATCCCCATCAAAATCGATCACATAAAGACGGTTTTTTTTCGGGGTATCGGTGGACTTTTTCTCCGCCTTTTTCCACACTTCCCACACTTTTTTTGTGCGTTTTTTATCAGACTTTGAGGTAGATTCCGCTCCATCACCCTCATTTTTGACCGCGGTTTTTTCCTTTTTATTGGTCTCATCTTCCTCTACAAAGAGCGCTTCAAATTCCTCTTTAATGCGCTCATGCCCTTCGCCTAAATCTTCAAATTCAATACGGCCTCGACGAGTTTGAGAGGCATCACTGCGCAGTCCGATAATAAATAGCAGCAATAAAACAATCGCCGCCACAATCGTCACTGCGCGCGCTAAAAACTGTAAATAATCAACAATAAATTCCATTCAACACTCTATTATCTAACGGTTATAAATCTTGTTATCGTACCATAAAAAAAGCCCGACCCCTCAAAAAGAGGAGCGGGCATTCAGATCGCATTAAGACCGTGCTGATATCACACAGCCTTTAAAATCGCGTGCAATTACTTCACGTTATATTCGATTTTTGCGCTCTCTTCAATCTCTTTAATGTATTGATAGATCTTATCTTGCAATACGAGCTGCTCTAAGGATTCGCGCAGATCTTCAAAACTTGGAATCTCTTCCGCTGAACCGGTACGTTTATCTTCAAGTGAGATGAGGTGATAACCAAATTCCGTTTGAACCGGCGCTTTACTGATCGTACCCACTTCCATCTCGGTGAGCGCTTTAGTAAAGTTTTCCACCATCATACCGTGACCAAACCAACCAAGATCGCCACCATTCGCTGACGCGCCTGGATCCATGGAGTATTTTTCAGCCGCCTCAGCAAAAGTAATTTTACCTGCGTTAATATCGTTTAAAATCGATTCTGCTTCCGCTAGGTCTTTCACTAAGATGTGCGCCGCTTTATATTCAACGTTTTGTAAAGCGGGAAGCTGACGCTCATATTCCGCTTTAAGCTCTTCATCGGTTAACTTAATATTTTCAGAATAATCGATGATAAATGAGGCAACTAACTCATCGGAGACTTGCAACTCTAAACGCTTTTTGATGAGCTCATACTCTTTGGCGAACGCTTCGTCATTTTTCACTTTATCAAGCGCGCGCTCATAGATAATTTTCGTTGCGGCTAAGCCATCAACGAGCTGGTTTACTTGCTCTTTATTTTGAATTAAAGACAAGTCCGCACCCAATTTATAGGTGATAAAATCTTCAAACTCGGCTTTTGTAATCGCCGCGCCATTCACCGTTGCGACCGGATCTGGAATGACAAGAGCGTTCTCCTCGGCCATTGCGGCATTCATTCCCGTTCCTAATAAAATCCCCATGCATAATGTTGCTAGTCGACGTTTCATATCTATCCTTTATTGTCGCGTTGTGCGTCAATACTGAGTGCGTGAATCTCTGTTGGGAACATCTCATCGAGTGTCTTATAAATTAATCGATGTTGTGCAACCAACCCTAAGTCATTAAATTTATCAGAACGAATCGTAAGTTTAAAGTGTCCAGCGCCACCTTTTGCACCGGCATGACCGACGTGGTGACAACTTTCATCAATAATTTCAAGGAAACTCGGCGCGAGGGCTTCTTTGAGAAGACCCTCCATGCGCGCGATGCGCCCTCTATTTTTTTCGGTAATTTCGTCCATATCCATCTCGTTGTAGTTTAATTCAATTTGTTCTCTTTTTCTATCTTCTTATAGGCTTTATCCTTTTGAAATAGATAGGCAAAGAGGCCTAACATAAAGACAAAAGAGAGCCCCGGAATGACGAAAGTCTTCATCAATACCCACGTTTCGTGAGAAAATACGAGCACAAAAATGGCATTTAATAGCGCGCAAACGAGCATGTAAATTCCCCAGATTAGATTGACCTTCACCCACTCTTCTTTAGGAAGATTAAGCTCAAGCGGACGACCTAAAATCGCCTCTAACGGTGTTTTTTTGAGGAGATAGAGCACGATCAATCCAAGGCCGATAATGCCACTAGTGATCGTTGAGCGCCATAAGATGAAATATTCGTTATCTAAGAAGATGGTGAGCCCGGTAAAAAGGAGCGTCACACCGACAGTGCCCCACTCGGTGCGTTTGATATACACCTTGCGAAAGAGCCCGATAAAGAGAATTGTTGTGATGAGTGAGGCAACAAAAAGGGCTTTCGTTGCGAAGATAAGGTCTCGGCCAAAGCCAAAAAAGGCGATGGCGAAGACTAAGGAGCTGACCGTAATCAGCCCCGATGGAAGTTTATTGATCCATGCTTTCGATGACATTTTGAAGACTCGCACCATCTGATAGATTAAAAAGCGTTAGCGATTTATCAATGCGGCGAATCAGACCGGTTAAGACTTTACCTGAACCGCATTCAACCACATTTTCAATGCCTTTATCCGCAAATCCCGCCACCGTTTCCGTCCAGCGTACTGGCTGATAGAGCTGAGTAATAAGCGCTTCTTTAATCGCTTCGGCATCATTATGGGCTTTCACGTCCACATTATGAATCACAGGAATTGTTGGGGCATTAATTTCGATCGCATCGAGCTCAACCGCTAATTTATCCGCCGCGGGCTTCATTAAAATACAGTGCGAAGGCACCGATACTGGAAGCGGAAGTGCACGACGCGCCCCTTTCTCTTTTGCAAGTTCGCAAGCTGCATCAACTGCTGCTTTTTCACCGGCGATGACTACTTGCCCCGGTGAGTTAAAGTTCACCGCTGATACCGCGCCATCCTTTGAAATTTCTTGGCAAAGCGCAATTACTGCATCATCGTCCATACCGATAATCGCCGCCATTCCGCCCGTTCCCGCGGGAACCGCTGTCTGCATAAATTGTCCGCGAAGGGATACCAGTTTCACCGCATCTTTAAACGCCATTGCGCCGGCTGCAACTAATGCACTGTATTCACCTAAGCTATGCCCTGCAACTAAAGCCGGAGTTTTGCCGGTTTTTTCAATCCAGAGGCGATAGAGTGCAATGCTCACCGTTAAAAGCGCGGGCTGGGTGATTTCGGTTTTCCCTAAATCCTCAGCAGTGCCGGTTTTAATCATCTCGGAAAGTGAGAATCCAAGTGCCGCATCGGCTTCATTAAAGGTTGCTTCAACAACGGGGTTATCCCAGCTATCTTTGAGCATCTCTAACGCTTGCGAGCCTTGCCCTGGAAATACGAATGCTAAATTTGCTTGTGTCATAAAATAATCCTTATCGTCTACATACGCACGAGCGCAGAACCCCAGGTAAATCCGCCGCCAAAGGCTTCCATTAAGACAAGATCGCCCTTTTTCACTCGGCCATCTTTACGCGCAATATCAAGCGCTAATGGAATACTCGCTGCAGAGGTGTTGGCATGTTTATCCACGGTTATCACCATCTTTTCAGCCGTTAAGCCCACGCGTTTTGCCGTAGCATTCATAATGCGAAGGTTCGCCTGATGGGGGATAAACCAATCGAGATCCTCGCCCGTTAAATTGTGTGCGTCTAACGTTTCTGTAACTAATTGATGAAGTTTACCGACGGCGTGACGGAACACTTCGTTCCCTTTCATCTGCACATACGGATAAACCTCGGGCCCTGAGATGACTGATTTTTTCACCTCAAGAAGTTCTTTATAATTGCCATCGGCGTGAAGGTGGGTCGATAAAATACCCGCTTCATCGCTCGCCTCTAAGATAATCGCTGCCGCACCATCACCAAAGAGTACACAGGTAGTGCGATCTTCCCAGTTAAGGAGTTTTGAATAGAGCTCCGCCCCGATCACCATCGCTTTTTTCGCAGCGCCCGCTTTAATAAAGTTATCAGCGATCCCTAATGCATAGATAAATCCAGAACAGGCCGCACTAATATCAAACGAGGCCGCACCAACGTTCCCGATGCGTTCTTGCAAAAGCGTTGCGGTAGAAGGATAGGTCTGTTCGGGTGTTGAAGTTGCGAGCACAATTAGATCAAGCTCACTTGCATCAATCCCTGCGTCTTTCAGCGCATCAATCGCCGCGTGGTAGGCTAAATCAACCGGAGTTTCCCCTTCGGCGGCAAGATGGCGTTGATGGATTCCTGTCCGCTCAACGATCCAATCGTGCGAGGTCTCGATGATCTTTGATAAATCATCGTTGGTCACAATTTTTTCAGGCAAATAGTGGCCTGTACCAATAATCTTTGAATTCTGCATATAACAAACCTACTTTAGTAATCTAGACCGCTGGACTCTTAGGTCACCGCCGTATGATGCATCATGGCTTATTCGGCAAACTGAGTCTCTATCTTATTTAATATTTGTTGATCTACAAGCTTAACAGAAATATCGATCGCATTCTCAAATGAAACACGATCCGCATTCCCATGGGATTTCACCACAATCCCCTTGAGCCCAAGTAGGCTCGCGCCATTGTGTTTACGAGGGTCTAGTTTTGATTTCAGATCTTTAAGAACCGGCATCGCCACCACAGCGGAAAACTTGGTGAATGCGTTCTTTTTAAATGAATTTTCAAGCCCGCGAGTGATAAGACGTGCGGTGCCTTCCATGGTTTTTAGCGCAACGTTTCCGACAAAGCCATCGCACACAGCGACATCAACATCATCGAAAAAGAGGCCATCGGGTTCGATATAGCCGCAATAATTGAGCGTCGAGGCTTCAAGCAATTTCGTTGCTTCTTTCACCTGCTCATTGCCTTTAATCGCTTCTGACCCGATATTTAATAACGCCACTTTCGGCTCGGGATTATTATTCACCGCCGCCGCTAAGAGCGAGCCCATCACCGCAAATTGATAGAGATGATCGGCATTGGTATCGACGTTCGCGCCAAGATCAAGCATATGAATGTGCCCCTCTTTGCGCATCGACGGAATCGAGGTACAGATCGCCGGACGATCGATCCCCGGTAGAGTTTTGAGCACAAAGCGCGCCGTTGCCATTAAAGCGCCAGTATTGCCCGCGGACATACAGGCATCCGCCTCTTTCGCTTTGACAAGGTTGATCGCCACACGCATCGATGAATCTTTTTTATTGCGCAGTGCACTTTGCGGAGAATCATCCATCTCCACCACTTCACTTGCGTGCCGAATGACAAGTCGCCCCGACTGAAAATGAGGCTCTTTCTCCATTAAAGGTGTAAGAACCGCTTCGTCACCAACCCCAATAATGGTTAAGTGAGGATGCCTTGTAAGCGCGCTCAATACCGCCGGCATAAATTCTGCCACACCGTTGTCGCCACTCATTAAATCCACAGCTAATTTGATTGGTCTGCTACTTCCCATCGTAAACTCTACTTTTTACCTCTTTTAACACAAAAAAACCTACGCAATTATTCAATAAATTCGCGTAGGTTTCTCTACAGTTCATTGCGAATGCTTATTCAGCATCAACAACCGCTTCGTTTTTGTGAATCACTTTACGGCCACGGAAGTAACCGTCTGCAGTTACGTGGTGACGTAAATGCATCTCACCTGTGGTTTGATCAACACTTACAGGACGAGTAGTTAGTCCATCATGTGCACGACGCATGCCGCGCTTAGAACGACTCACTTTTGATTTTTGAACAGCCATTTTAAACTCCTAAATATATTCAAATAATCGTAAAATTATTTTGTTTGCTCACTTCTTGAATCTAAATAAACGGTAGTTCCCCATATCGTCTATTTTTCAAGGAGATCCGCCAATCCAGCGAAAGGAAATTTCCTCTCTTCTTCAATCACTTTTTGGTTTTTAATAAACTCTCTACCGGCACAATAAGTCTCCTCATCATGATAAGGAATGACTGGCAGGGCTAATAAAATCTCATCTTCAAGATGATAGAGAAGTTCTTGTGGATCATCCTCTTCAATAATAAGGACCACCTCATCTTCATCAATTTTATCAGCTTCGTATTCGCTTTGCACAGGAATCCAACGAAAGTCGAGCACAATCGGATACGCAAACGGCTCTAAACAACGCTGGCAAATCAGATGAACTGTTGCCTTAATTGTGCCGCGGACGCTCGTTTTATGTTCCGAGTCCGGACCTGCTTCTAGACGAACATCGATCTCAGGGTCCACGTGGTCAATTAGATCAACCTCCGCTAAACGAGTAAAGAACTCACTCGATATCGGCGCGTGAAATGAGAGCTCTGTTTCCAGGGCTTGCCAAATTGTTAACGTATTATAGTTCAAAAAACACCAAACAATTCTAATAAAAGAGAGCTATATTAAGCCATACCCTGCTAATTTGTCAAAAATTAGTTCGATTTCTGATAGTGTCCGCTCTTCCCACCGGACTTTTCTAAAAGCTCAATATCGGTAATGCGCATGCCTTTATCCACCGCTTTGAGCATATCGTAAATGGTCAATAAGCCGACAGATGTCGCGGTAAGTGCCTCCATCTCAACGCCGGTAACGCCATTGGTTTTCACCACCACTTCAATCGAAACCGATTTTTCTGCCTCATTTGGGATAAAATCCACTTCCACTTTCGTCAAGGGGAGCGGATGGCAGAGCGGAATTAAGGTCGCCGTCTGTTTTGCTGCTTGAATCGCCGCAATGCGCGCAACGCCGAGCACATTCCCTTTTTTCGCACTTTCTGAGACAAGTTGTGAAAATGCGGTCTCATTCATATAGATTTTACCCCCGGTAACCGCACGGCGAGCCGTGACAGCCTTTTCACTCACATCGACCATGTGGGCATCACCTTTTGGGTTTAAATGCGTTAATGAACTCATTAATCGTCCTCTCCATCAATTGCTTCAGTAATGTAATATTCTAGCGGCTTTTTCATACGCCGTTCCGGAATCAGTGCTTTTCGATCAGTAATTCCCGAACGGTGCACCGCTTTTTTATCGCCCGACAACAGATAATGCCACTCAGGCAGTGCTTCATTCTCATAACGGCGACGGTACGCGCAGGTTTCGGGCAGCCAATTAATCTCGCGCAGATCCTTATAATCAAGCTTAATACACTCAGGCACATAACGCTGACGAATCGTATAACGGCTGCAACGGCACGATCTCAAATCGAGCAGATTACAGGCGACATTCGTCGCATAGACGCGCCCCGTATCCGCATCTTCAATCTTATTAAGGCAACAGAGCCCACAGCCATCGCAGAGCGCTTCCCATTCAGCATCATTGAGCGTTTCAAGGGGTAACGTCCAAAATTCATCGCGCAACGTCATATCATCCATGAGAACGCTCCTTTTCACCCATTTTTAATTCGCCGGCTTTCTCATCAACAAGGGTATCAGAACATTCATCAATCTCAACTCGGCACCCATCGATCACCGCATGATCGGTTTTAATGTGGGTAATGTGCCAATTTTTACACTGCTCATCTTGCGGCTCAAGTGAGATCGTAATCTCCATCTTATCCACACGATGAAGCGGCTCGCCTGAATCAAGGAGCGCCTCAGGATTTTGGAAAAAGAAGACCAATTGATTGCCCACAAGCAAAATCAGCCACGACAGATAGAGCCACATAATAAAGAGCACAATGCTCGCAAACCCCGAATAGATAATCGCTTGCTTACCGGAATTGACCACAAATAGGGTAAAGAGCTTCCCGACGATATACCAGAAGTTCGCCGCAATCAGCGCGCCTAAAAAGGCCGGAATGACGCGCACTTTACTGTGGGGGATAAAGAGATAGATCACCCAAATGAGGATCGTCACAATGGAGATTGTCAGCGCCTTACTCACTAAAAAGGAGATCACTGGATGGGGGCTTATCAGCATCAATTTATCCATCAGCGCGCCGGAAAAGACCGAAGTAATCGCAAAGATAAAGACCGGTCCCATCAGCACCACTAAGAGATAATTAACAAAACGGGTTTGCAGATTACGCCCTTTAACCACGCCCCAAATTTTATTAAAAGCACGCTCAATGGTTGAAATCAGCCCGACCACCGTATAAAAGAGCACCAACAGCCCCGCCCCGCCGAGCACCACCCCTTGGACATTATCCACAAGCCCGATCAGAACGGAGACAAATTCATTGGCGCGATCTTCCCCTAAAAAGCCGACGGCATCATATAAAAGTGGCTCTAAACTGCGGTGAACGCCAAACCCTTTTAAGACCGAGAAGCTGATCGCAATAAGCGGCACAAGGGAGAGGAGCGTGGTGTAGGTGAGCGATTGTGCCCGCTCTTTAAGCTCTCCTTCCATAAAACGTTCCACCATTCGATAGATCAATAAAAGAAGATAGCGAGGGGGATTTAACGGCGCCTCGCTATTTAATAACCACGCTTTCGCGCGTTCAATCTGTTTCATATGACTCTTTAATCGCCCTAAAATGGCGTCATAACGTTATGCTTCAAGTGCTTTTTGCAGGGCGGCGATACGGCGTTGAAGCGCATCACGGCTATATTGTGAACTAAGCTCAAAATAACCCCACACAGGATTCGGCCACGCAAGATCTTCCTCATAACGGGCAATCACATGTACGTGCAATTGGCGAACCTGATTCCCAAGCGCCCCGATATTGAGTTTATGCGGTGAGAAAATATCGCGCATCGCATGCGAGGCAAAAGCGATCTCTTCAGCGAGCTGATGCTGATCATCCATTTCAAGATCGATCACCTCTTCAATGTTTTGTTTACGCGGAATAAGCACAATCCACGGAAAACGCACTTCATCTTGAATGCGCACTTGGCAAAGCGGTAAATCCGCCACAAAACGGCTGCTGCGCTCAAGGCGCTCATCTAATACAAATCCCATCATTACGCTCCCATCTGCTCGTCAATTTTTGCAAGAAGTGATTCAAGTTTACGCTGGATTTTACCCTCGCTCTCTTCCACTTCTCTTTTGGCTTTTAAGAGATCGTGCGCAAGATTAAGCGCCACCATCATCGAGGCTTGCTCGATCGATAACCGGCTCTGTTCGCGCATTTTCGCTAAACGTTCATCAAGGAGTGTTGCCGATTCAAGGAGCGCCTTCTCTTCACCGGGTTCACAGCTAATTTGATATTTTACGCCCAAAATTTTAATTGGGACTGCGACTGATTCCTGGCTCATCCTCTCTCCTAATTATTTAATTGTAATGATTCTAAGCGTGAAATAATTTTCGATAGACGCTCGGTGAGTTTTAAATTCTCATCGGTTAAGCGTCCGCAATCAATTTCGTAGGTCGCTTGAAGGGCGCTAAGTTCCTCTTCAAGATTCCGTTTTTCATCGGTTAATGCCGAAATGGCCGCCGTTTTCGCTTCTTCAAGGGCTGCAAGCTCATTCGCTTTTAACGTCTTTAATTCCGCAATTTCAGTCGCTTTAGCCTCTCTAAGCGCCGAAAGTTCCTCTTTAAGCGCCGCATTACTATTAATCAGCGCTGCAATTTTATTCTCTAAAGCATTATATGCCGTATCAATCATAGTGAAAACCTTATCGATTAGGGTTTAATAAACTCGGGAATATCGCCATAATAGCCCATTGCAACGCGAGCTAGTTTGCGTTTAGCAAAAGGCACTTTATCCGCCGCACGAAGGCCTAAACTGCGCACTTTTCGAATGAGCGGCGATTGGATCGTCGAGCTCCGTTTAAAGAGATCCATCGACCCCATGATTAACATATTATGCGCTTTACGTCGTTTTTCATAGCGTTTTAATACAGAAAGATCCCCAAGTGAGACCCCTTCTGCACGGGCTTTAATCACCTCATCGGTAATGGTCGCCGCATCTAAATAGCCGATATTAACGCCTAATCCCGCAAGCGGATGAATGCTGTGAGCCGCGTCGCCGGCTAAGGCCAAATTGGGCTGCACATAATCGCGCGCATGATTGAGTCTTAAGGGATAAGCCCCTAAATTCCAATCGGCTTTAAAGGAACCAAATTTCCCTTCAAATCCCGCTTCTAGATGTTTGGCGAACTCTTCACGGGGGAGCGATAACAGATAATCCGCCTCTTCGTGCGTTGTGTGCCACGCAAGTGAACAGCGCCCATCATTTAACGGTAATAGCGCAAGCGGTCCATTGGTCATAAAACGTTGCCAACAGGTGCTTTGATGATCTTTTTCAGGGCGAACTTGCCCCACAATGGTTTTTTGCCCGTAGCTCCAGCCCGTACACGGAATATCGGCTAAGGTGCGCACCCAAGAACGGCCACCGTCGGCGCCAATTAGCAATTCGCCTTGATAGATATCTCCGCTTGAAAGCGCCACTAAAATCTTGCCATTATCTCGCTCAAAGCGCTCAATTTTGCTTGACTCTAAAATGGTGATGCCCGGCTTTGTTTTCGCTTCATCTAGCAAAACGCCTTGCGTCACTTCATTATCTAAAATCCACCCAAGCGTATCGGAACCGGTGCCTTCGGCATGGAACGTAAGCTCGCCACGATTACCCTCATCCCAGACATGCATGTGGATAAATGGGGTCACCCGGCCGGTATGCACGAGCTGATCCCATACGCCCACATAATCGAGCCAATTTTTACTCGACGGGGTAAAAGCAGAGACGCGAAGACCATAATCGTTTTGCGGATAGAGCCGATCGAGCGTTTGGAACTCCACAATCAAGATCTTCATGCCCTGATTGGCGAGCGCGATGGCAATGCTCGATCCGACGAGTCCCGCACCATTAATAATGACGTCAAATTCTTTATTCATAGATCACCTACTTTAAGCCCATTCCAAATTGGGCAATTTTCTTCCGTAATGGTTTAATGCATTTTACGCCGCGTAACGCTAAATTACGCATGTATGGCACGGGAAAGAGTTCAATATCGAAGGCACGCACTAAAAAGTCCGTCGCTCCGGTGACTGCAAAAATATCGGTTCGGCGTTCCCGCTCATAGCGTCTAAAATCTGCTAGCGACAACGCACGTTTTTCTTGGAAATAGGGAATCAGCGCCGCGCAATCGCGAAAGCCTAAGTTAAGTCCCTGTCCGGCAATGGGGTGAAGGGCGTGAGCACTGTTGCCCGCTAAGGTTAAGTACTCCGCACACAGCGTTTTGGGCACCATCAGTTTAAGATCCCACACATGGCGTTTGGTCACGCTGGTGATCATGCCTAATTCAGCGCCAATCCGAAACAACACTTCATCGCTAAAGGAGCTATCCGAAGCCGTTTCCCATTTCGCGCGCTCTTCCCGTTTTACCGTTAAGATGATCGCCATCTCATGAGTATTAACTGGCAATAATGCTAGCGGTCCTCGTGAGGTAAAACGCTCATAGGCGACATTATTATGCGGTTTTTCAAAGGTGCCAACCGCAATCACTGCTACTTGATCATAATCGGTAAACGCCGTCTGAATCCCCGCCATTTCGCGGAGCGTTGAGTGCGTCCCTTCCGCAGCGATCATCCATTTAAAGGCATGGCTAAATTCCGCTTCACTATTTTTAAAGTGAC
This sequence comes from Ignatzschineria sp. RMDPL8A, assembly GCF_029815055.1. NCBI lineage: Bacteria > Pseudomonadati > Pseudomonadota > Gammaproteobacteria > Cardiobacteriales > Ignatzschineriaceae > Ignatzschineria > Ignatzschineria sp. RMDPL8A. The sequence goes on from NZ_JAPPWA010000001.1 coordinate 181,663, forward strand.
ACACCGCCTCATCGGCCTCATGATCGGCGTAGTAACGCAGTAATTTTGTATCGGGAAGGTAGAGAAGATTATCTTGTGATTCAATCGCTTCGTGGAGCGTTAAAATCAAGCGCCCGAGCGGAATCAGCCCACCAAAATTATCAAGCTCATGGTCGGCAGCATTAAGCATCACGCGGGTACGAAAGCCCTTTTCGGAGACATGCACTTTTTCAATCGGCGTGACATAGGATTTAATCGAATCCCAAATCCCGATCGACTCAAGATAATATTGCGACCGTTTCGAAAGCGCGATCTGACGCGTATCCTGTGCTAAAAAGTCCTTATCCGGAACCGGATTTTGATCCACTAAGACCACTTCATAAGGAGCATCTTTTAAGCCTACCGCTAAGGATAGTCCGGCCGCACCCGCGCCCGATATCAATAAACGTTCGCTTTCGTTACTCATCTCTAACGCCTTTTAAGTTGTTTTCATCATATAAAAAAAGGGATTATCTCCTGCGGTAATCCCTCCTCTATCATAGGGGGTGAAACATCATCCCTTGCTGATCTAAAGCAATTAACGCGAGGTTGGTAAGCTTAAGATTTCATAGCCATCTTCGGTCACTAAAACGGCGTGTTCCCACTGCGCGGTGAGCGAGCGGTCACGCGTGACGGCGGTCCAACCATCGTTTAATACTTTTGTTTCAGGGCGACCGACATTAATCATCGGTTCGATCGTAAAGATCATGCCTGGTTCCATAATGTCACGCACCATTGGCGAATCATAATGGAGTACTTGCGGCGCTTCATGCAGGGCTAATCCCACCCCATGACCGCAAAATTCTTGCACGATGGAGTAGTTATAACGCTTCGCATTTTTCTCGATCGCACGGCCAATATTTCTAAAGGGCGCGCCCGGTTTTACCTCTTCAATGCCGAGCATCATGCACTCGTAAGTGGCATCAACAAGACGCTGCGCCATAATGGAGACTTCGCCCACACAGAACATACGGCTTGAATCGCCAAAATACCCATCTTTATCTAAACAGACATCGACGTTGACAATATCGCCATTTTTAAGCGGACGATCGGACGGAATTCCGTGGCAGACCACATGGTTAATGGAGATACATGACGCACCCGGAAAAGGGGGATGACCGTAATTGAGGCTGCCTGAAATAGCGCCCTCATCTTTCATCATTTGGTGAATACGATCATCGATCTCTTTCGTGGTAACCCCCGCCTTCACATACGGTTCGATTGCGTGCAAAATATTGGCAACGAGCTGATTCGCTTTACGAATCCCTTCGATCTGTTCTGCGGTTTTAATCACGACTTTAGTCATTCTCTTTCTCTATTCCTTTTATTTCGGTTAGGTTCTCGGTAATGTGACGCCGGTCTGACCTTGATACTTACCGCCTCTATCTTTATAGGAGACATCGCATACTTCGTCGGATTCAAAAAAGAGCATCTGCGCCACACCTTCGCCCGCGTAAATCTTCGCAGGGAGTGGAGTTGTATTAGAAAACTCAAGCGTGACGTGCCCTTCCCATTCCGGTTCGAGCGGCGTTACGTTGACAATAATACCACAACGCGCATATGTCGACTTTCCTAGACAGATCGTTAACACATTACGAGGAATTCTAAAATACTCAATAGTTCGCGCAAGCGCAAAGGAGTTCGGCGGGATAATGCACACATCGGACACCACATCGACAAAGCTATTTTGGTCGAAGTTTTTCGGGTCAACGATGGATGAATTAATATTGGTAAAGACTTTAAATTCATTGCTACAACGCACGTCATAACCGTAGCTTGACGTGCCGTAACTGATGATGCGCCCCTGCTCATTTTCTCTGACCTGACCATATTCAAACGGCTCGATCATGCCATGTTGTTGCGCTTGTCTGCGAATCCAGTGATCTGATTTAATACTCATATTTAATTCGTTTCTTATACGTTTTGAACGACAATTTTCGGGAATTTGCCCATCATATCTTTATCGCGGAGCGAGAGTTTCGCCGCCATTTTGGTTGCGATTTCATGATAATAACTGGCAAGCTCATGTTCGGTTGATGCAGTTGGCGCGCCTTTATCCGCCTCTTCACGAATGCGAACATCGAGCGGCATGCGCCCAAGTAGACCCACACCATACTCTTCCGCTAAGCGTTTTCCGCCATCTGAGCCAAAGATAAATTCTTCATGGCCACAGTTTGAACAGATATGGAAGCTCATGTTTTCCACCACACCCAAGATCGGAATGTTCACTTTTTTGAACATGTTGATCCCTTTCACCGCATCCAATAACGCGATATCTTGCGGCGTTGTCACAATCACACTTCCGGCAACAGGAATCTGCTGCGCGAGCGTTAATTGAATATCACCGGTTCCTGGAGGCATATCCACAATAAGATAATCAAGATCTTTCCAGTTGGTCTGTTTTAGGAGCTGTGCAAGCGCGGAAACCGCCATCGGAGCACGCCAGATCGCCGCATCTTTATCGGCAATCAGATACCCGATTGAGTTTGTTTGAAGCCCTTGAGTCACCACCGGCTCCATCGTCTCATTATCTTTTGATACAGGACGCTCGTGGCTATTTAACATGGTCGGAATGCTCGGACCATAGATATCCGCATCCAGGACGCCCACTTTGGCCCCTTCACGAAGCAGTGAAAACGCGATATTGACCGAGGTGGTTGATTTCCCAACTCCGCCCTTACCGGACGATACAGCAATAATATTTTTAACATTCGGAAGCGGCTTTAAACTGCCTTGAACTTTATGCGCAACCACTCGTGAGGTGCATGACACCTCCGTTTTAATGCCAAGCTCGTTGGTGAGAAGCTCGCTATATTCAGCCTCAATCGCCTTGCTATGAGCGTTTGCATAAAACCCAAGTTCAATCTCAACAGACACTTTGTCCGCCGCGATCTTAATTGACTTCACACAGTCGGCACTTACTAAATCCATCTCAAGATAGGGATCGGTTTTGGTGCCAATGAGTGCTTCGACTCTCTCTTTTGTAATTGTCATATGCCTGCCTTCCATCAAAAATACGAATAGATCTATTCTATAACAGATGGCCAATTAATTAAATATAGAAACTGGCTAATATCAAAAGGTGGTGCAAAAGGTGAGGGTTTTTAGATTTTGCTCATAGTAAGGAGGTATAAAACGTGATATCCTTTCAAACGATAATGAATTCTCTTCCATGTTTAACTAGCTATCTATCTGTTTAGATTGGAGTTTCGAATGAAAAAAGTTCTCGCAAGTTTAGTAGCGATGACGCTGCTTGCCGGATGTGATTTTGGGTTACGCCCTGATGATCCTATGCGCTCAAAGAAAATCAAATATGAGCAAGAAGTTACCAAAAATCAACTGCTTGATGCCAGCGCAAAAGAAGCGGTGAGCGAATTACAACGTCGTAATCCCGCGCTCTTTACCTCGATTGTCACCCCGGATGTGAAGCGCACCTATAAGCAATATGTCATTAATACCGCCTACCTTGAGCAAAATCCTGAGAAATCAAATCGCTTAGGTCGCGCCATTGCGGAAAGTTTAACGGAAGCGTTCACCACCTACGGTAGCGCCCGTCAAGTGAGCTTAAATCCATCGGTAATGACCATTGCCACCATCGAAGGCAAACGCTATTTCCATACCAGCGATAAAGCGGCGGAATTAGGCACACGTCTTGGCGCCGATGCGATGATCATTCCAAGCTACCGCATTCAAGATGGCCAAACCATCATTAATCTCAACATCATTCGCCCCGGTGAAAATCAGCCGATTATGCAATATGCTTACGCGATTAAAAATGATGCTGAGATCGAGCGTTTAGCGAAAGAGCTCTAAATAACGATTCATCCAAATAGTTGAGAATGTGATATTCTCTTCATACCCATTTACATTACAGTGTAAAAAGCAGTCGGAGATCCCTTAGCAATAAGGCGATCTCCTTTTTTATGGGCCTTTTTTATAATGATCGGCCCTCAATTAAAGCTCCGCCAAAATCGCTTCACCCAATGCACTCACCGCTTCTAGCTCAAGCGTTAAGGTTTCACCGGTACGATTCAAACGTAGGTTGAGATCACTCTTTGGCAGAACGCCCTCACCCTTTTCTGGCCACTCAATCAACCACATCGCGCTCTCTTCCTCAAGAAGCCCTAGATCATAGATCTCAAGTGGGCTCGCAAGGCGATAAAGATCGCAATGAAGAAGAGTGAATCCCTCAAATTCATACGGCTCAATTAAGGTATAAGTTGGGCTTTTTACCGGCCCGTCCATGCCAAAGGCTTGAATAAAATAGCGTGAAAAGGTAGTCTTCCCTGCGCCCAAATTCCCATAGAGATGGAGCTTTGCCGCAAGGCCATTATTTTTATGCAGTGCGCCCGCGAATTCTTGTGCAAAGGCAGCAGTTTCCGTTTCGTTAACCAATATTTTTGTCATCTGATTCATCTTATTGTGCTCCTAAACGACGCGTTAAAATAAAGAGACGGCTATTGAGGAGAAGCGCCGAACAGCTAAGCCCGATAATCAACCCAATCCACACGCCTTCTGCCGCCATCTCGCGCGTCACGCCTAAATAATAGCAGAGCGGAAACGCCACTAGCCAATAGGATGTGACGCTCAGCACCATCGGCACTTTCGTATCTTTCATCCCGCGCAGCACCCCATTGGCCGAGATCTGTAAGCCATCGGGAATTTGGAAGATGATCGAGTAGAGAATCAATTTTGCGCTTAACGCCACCACCGCCGCCTCATTATTAAAGAGCATCGGCAGATGATTGCGCGCATAGAACAGCAGTGAACTGGTTAAAAACATAATGCCCACAATGGTGATGCGCCCAGTATCGCCCATCTGTTTTGCCGCCGGAAAATCGCCACGCCCCATGCGTTGCCCCACAAGCGCCGTCAGCGCAATGGCGGTACTAAGTGGAATCATAAAGGTGAGCGAGGTGATCTGGAGCGATATTTGATGGCTCGCCACAATTTTTTCAGCATAACGCCCTAAAATAAGCCCCGCCGCAGAGAAGATCGCCACTTCCGCAAACATGGTGGCACCATTCGGGAATCCGATTTTCGCAAGCTCACCAAAGATGTTGGTAAAACGAAATTTGGTACTCATTAAATTAAGGGATTTCAGGCGCGGATCAACGCGGGTAAACGCAAGCAATAATAAAAACATAATCCAGAGCGTCAGCGCCGTGCCTAACCCTGAACCCCACACGCCATAACTCTTGATATTAAGGGGCGCATAACCATTGACAAGCACATAATTAAGAAGGCCATTGACTACAAAACCCACGCCACTGACGATCGTAATCGGAAGCGGTTTTGAGACCCCTTCACACACTGAGCGGAGGCTAATAAAGAGTAAAATTGCCGGCGCGCCAATGCTGAGTGCGCGCAGATATAGCACCGAGCCGGGAATCAATTTCGGGTCGGCATCCACCAAATTTAAAATCCATTCCACGCCAAAATTCATAATCAACACCACGAGCACAATAAGTCCCGCCGCAATAATTAATCCGTTATGCCAAATAGTGGCCACTTCATCGGTTTTGCCCGCCCCAAATTTATGCGCCGACAAGATCGCAATGCTCATCAAAACGCCATTTCCAAAGAGAAATAGGGGGTTCCAAATCATCACGCCTAAGCCCACGGAGGCCTGTACCGCGGTATCAAAATGGCCGGTGATCGCCACATCCGTCGCGCCCATTCCCACTAAAAAAAGCTGAGTAATGAGGATCGGAATCGCAAGCGAGATCAGCGCCTTAAATTCTTCTTTTTTAAAGGGTAACGTCCGTTTCATCTTTCTCCCTCTCCGTCATTATCGATTCTGAGTTTTTCGAGCGGACATTTTAGTGGATATCCTCTAAAAGCGCGAATAAAAAGCAAATTCTCTAAAAATCAGCTCTTCATTTCCGAACCGTTTACGAACGATTTCCCTCATGGAGCGCCCGATAGAGTGTCTCCGCAAGAGTAAGATGAATCCCCGGCACTTTGGCAATGTCCTCAATGCTCGCTTTTTTCAGTGCGTCCAATCCACCAAAATGGGTTAAAAGAGCCGTACGGCGCTTCTCCCCAATGCCCGGAATATTTTCTAGCACCGAGCGGCGACGCAACTTATCCCTCTGGGCACGATGTCCTTCAATGGCAAAGCGGTGCGCCTCATCCCGAATTTGTGTGATCAGATGAAAGGCCGGCGTTGTCGGATCCACCTCAATTTGATGTTTATCGGAGAGCCAGATCGTATCAAATCCGCGCTTTTTCCCCTCCGCTTCGGACACGCTAATGAGCGCAACATTGGCAATGCCCAATTCTGCAAAAGTTTCGAGCGCCATTTGCAATTGACCCTTCCCGCCATCGACAATTAATAGATCGGGAAATTGATTCTCCTCGCGCTTAAATCGGCGTGTAAGCGCCTGCTTCATCGCTGCATAATCATCGCCCGGCTCAATGCCTGAGATGTTATAGCGCCGATAAAATTTCTTGGTAAATCCCTCATCGGTATAGACCACATTGGAAGCCACGGTGCGCTCACCAAAACTGTGGGAGATATCAAAACATTCGATCCGTTTGAGCGGCTCTTCAAATCCAAGCAATGCCTCAAGCGCCTCTAACCGATGCTCGATCGTTGCCCTTCCCGCAAGTTTTACCGCGACCGACTGCTTCACGTTATTTTCGGTCATCTCAAGCCAGCGCAATTTTTGCTGACGCACCCGATTTTGCAGCGTAATCTTACGTTCCGCCACCTCACCAAGCGCATTTTGCAGCCACTCTGACTCATCTGCCTCGAGCGCGCAATTGATCACAATATTCCCCGGAGGCATGCGATGCGGTCCATAATATTGCATAATAAAACTGGTGATAATCTCACTCTCTTCAGTATCTTCGGGCACCATCGGAAAATACGCCCGCGTCCCTAAAACCCGCCCATCGCGCACCGTCATCACTTCAACGGCGGTAATTTCAGCCTCTTCATAAAGCGCCATCAGATCGAGCGATTCGTGGGTCCCTTCAATAATATTGGAGCCTTGAATCTCATGAATGTATTGAATCTGATCGCGCACTTTCGCCGCTTCTTCAAATTGTAAATTCCGGCTAAACAGCGCCATCGACTGCCCGAGCCGTTCGATCAACACTTGCGATTTTCCTTCCAAAAAGAGCACTGCATCGGCCACATCGTCGGCATAGGCGGATCGGCTAATTTTATCGACGCACGGCCCGCTACAGCGATTGATCTGATATTGCAAGCAAGGACGGGTTCGATTACTAAAAAAGGAATCATCGCACTGGCGCACTTTAAAGACCTTTTTCATCAAATTTAAGGTCTCTTTTACCGCGCCCGATGAGGGAAAGGGGCCAAAAAATCGCCCCTTGCGCTTTCGCGTCCCACGATAAAAACTAAAGCGAGGAAAGCTGTGATCGGAGAGAAAAATATAGGGGTAACTCTTATCGTCGATGAGGCGCACATTATAGCGCGGACGATGCTGTTTAATGAGATTACTCTCAAGCAGTAACGCCTCATTTTCGGTACCAGTAATGGTCGTTTCAATGGAGGCAATATTGGAGACCAGCACAGCAGTTTTCGGCAATAATTGCTTACTCTTAAAATAACTCGAGAGCCGATTTTTAAGATTTTTCGCCTTGCCCACATAGATGATCTCGCCCTCATCATTGCGCATGATATAGACGCCCGGATGAGTCGGCGCCGTTTTTAAAAACCCATCCGCATCAAATGCCATTTGATCAGCCTCCTGTCAACAATTCGTGCGAATAGTATAACGCATCTCGCAAAATCGGCCTATGGCATTGCCCTCTTGATCTTCTCTCTAAAATCCTTATGCTATACCCTATTCAAATTACTTAATATGAGATTCAATGCATAATGGCAATCACCATTCCTGAGACCATTTCCCGCAATGCCATGCCTGGAGAACGTCTCTTTTTTAATACACTTAAAAAACACCTTCCCGATGAGTATATCGTCTATTTTGAACCCGATATCTATGGGCGAAAACCGGATTTTGTCATCATCGGACCGAGCCTTGGCGTAGTGATTATTGAGGTAAAAGACTACACAAAAAATACCCTTATTCAGCTCAATAAAGATTCTTGGCTCATCTATTCTGCAAAAAATGAGCAAGTATCGGTACCATCACCGCTGAATCAAGCGCGTGAATATACCTTCACCGTTAAAAATGCGCTCTGTAAAAATAGCGTCCTCACTCAGCAAGAGGGTGATTTTCGTGGTCAAGCGATCTTCCCTTATGGATATGGGGTGTTTTTCTCGCGATTTCATGAAGCCGATCTCATCGATCACGATCTTTTTGAAGTCATTCCACCTCACCAGATCTTTTCACGGAGCGAAATTGATCCTGAACATGAGGCATTTTCAGCCGAAAATCTTCTGGAAAAATTACACAACATGTTCCCAACGAGCTTTCGTGTTCGCAACCCGCTTAGTAAAACAGAGATCGACACCATTCGCTTTATCCTCTTTCCGGAAGTGCGCATTAGCGCTAAAAAGAGCCAAAGCTATACGCCCTATAATCAGAAAACATTGGTCCATCTAACCGATCTGAAAGCGATGGATCTCTATCAAGAGCGCCTCGCACGGCAAATTGGCGATGGACACCGACTCATTCGTGGCGTTGCGGGAAGTGGTAAGACGCTTGTCCTCGCAAGTCATGCAAAACTTCTCGCTAAAGATCATCCAGAATGGAATATTTTAGTGCTCTGCTTTAATATTTCATTGGCGCAATTTATCCGCAATATGATTGAAACCTCCGATATTGAGGTCACTAAACAGCTCGGAATTTTTGAGCTAATTGATCACGATACAGCGACTAAACCTCGCGGAAAAATCAGCGTGATGCATTTTCACCATTGGCTTCACAAGGTACTTAACATCAATGAAGAATCCATTCCTGACTTCATAGAATCATTCGATCCTACCGATGCCTCACTTCCGCAATATGACGCAATTCTAATCGATGAAGGACAAGATTTTGAGCCGGAATGGTTTCAACTTGTGAGCCAATTTATCGATGCCAATAATAAAGCCTTTTTACTCGTAGAAGATCGGGCACAATCGATTTATAAACGCAAACGCTCCTATAAAGATGATTTTGGGCTCAGTTTCCAAGGGCGTTCACGCGTACTCACCATCAATTATCGCAATACTGAAGTGATTACCGATTTTGCGTGGGATTTTTATAAAAAATTCTCTGCGTTAGGCGACCCGAAAACAGTTCGAACGCTCAATCCTGATGATATTATTATTCCTGAAACCACAAAGCGAAGCGGTAAACTTCCGGCATTGATTCGCCGAGACTCCTTTACTGATGAGATTGAGCTCCTCATTAAGCAGATTCTAAAACTCAACCAAACCGATGGCGTCGACTTTAAAGAGATGCTAATTCTATATCGGGTAAAAAGTGCAAAGGTCGATGGAAAATGGATTAACTACATCGATTATCTGCGGGAGCAACTTGCCGAAGCCAAAATTCCTTTTTATTGGATGACAGAGACTCAACAAGCGAAATTAAACGTCAATTATGCTGAGAACTCCGTTAAAATTAGTACTATTGAAAGCAGTAAAGGGCTCGATTTTAAGGCCGTTTTTATCATCGGTGCACACAATCTTCCCTTTACCATGGAAGACGATCCCCACCGTGAAGCCTCGCTATTTTATATCGGCATGACCCGAGCGCGCGATCTTCTTTGGATCTCTTACTCCGGCGACTCAATCTATACCGACTATTTCGATGCACTCATTGAAAAGCAAAAACAATAACGCCCTCAACAAGTCCACTACAACCGCCCCGAACGTTTTAGTGCCAAGTAATGATTAATCAGTGCTGGCGCAAATTCGCTCGGGAGCGCTTCGATGACGGGGAGACGGCGTTTATAGAGATTGTCGTGCAGAGCCCTGCGATCGCTTAGATGTTTGACCGTACCGCAATAGGTGAGCGTGCTATCGAGGTCATGCACGTCCGTTTTCATCAAGGTGTCGGTAACCTCTTCGCGCAGACTTGCGATCAATACCTCGTGCTTTTTGGTAAGCAGTTTAAACGCCTCAAGCGTTGCCTCATCTTCATGATTGCGTAGATTGGTGAGAAAAATAATGAGCGAACGCCGTTTTACATCGGTCAATAATTGTTTAATGAGCGCGTCAAAATCGGGTACCTCGCGGGTGCATTCAAGCGTATAGACCGCATTGAGTAGCGCATTTAATTGCCCCATTCCCTTTTTCGGCGGTAGATGCGCGCCATTTGGCGTTGCAAAAGTGGTCAGCCCGACGGCATCTTCCTGCTTGAGCGCGACATACGACAGCAGTAAACTTGCGTTTAATACATGATCGAAATGGGTGAGATCATCCTCTTTAATCCGCATTTTAAGACCACAATCGAGCACAAAAATAATGTGTTGATCGCGCTCCTCTTGCATCTCTTTGGTGATCGGTTTTCGGTGCTTAGCACTCGCTTTCCAATCCACCTGTTTGAGCGTATCGCCTTGCATAAATTCCCGCAATTGATGAAAGCTCTGCCCATCGCCCCGGCGCTGTTGCACGCGAATCCCAAGTTGGTGAATCCACTCCTCAATCGTCTCAAGGCCACCACCATAGAGCTTGGTAAAATCGGGATAGACTCGCGTTTTTGAAGGAAGCGCAATCTGCCGGCGATCGCCCCAAAATTTAAGCGGACTCTCGATCATCACCTCGCAACGTTCCCACTCATAATATCCGCGAGCAGAGGGATGAATGCCGTAACCAATTTTGTGAGTAAATTCGCCAAGCTCGATCTCTTTTGGCAGCGCGCGATAGGCAATTCCCGCCGGCACATGATCAAAGAGCGTTAACGATAGTGCGTGCGAGCTCTGATTGTCGAGCGTAAGCGTCACCTCATTCCACTGCATCAACGAAAGATAGCCCGGCACCGTTCGTCTGATTCTTGGTGAGGGAATGCGTTTGACCAAAATAAGATCTACCATCAGCGCCACAGCAAAAATCCCTGCCATCAAATAGACAAGGTTGACCATAAACGAGGGTAAGCCAAAGCCGATAATCGTCAGCGTTTCAAGGCTGAAGATCGCGGTAAAGAGCAGCCCCATCAGCCCAATGAATCGCCGGCTCGGTTTAAGCCATCGGAGTTCCTTCATACGCGTGGCGCCGGAATCTGCTCTAACATCTGCATAAGCGCCTCGTCGACGCTAACGCCCTCAATCTCCATCTCGGCGCTTAATTGTACCCGATGGCGAAGCGCTGGAAGCACGCAGGATTTGACCTGATCAGGCGTGGTAAAATGTGTTCCGGCAAGAAGCGCTTTGGCTCTTGCCCCTTGAATGAGCGCAATGGACGCACGCGGCCCTGCACCGATTGAAAAAAGGTGGCTTTCGCGGGTTTTACGCACAATATTGACCGCATATTCCACCACTTCTCGATCGACAAAGATCATGCGCGTAATTTTTTGCAGCATTAAAATCGTGCGCGGTTGCATCAATTTACTCAATTTTGCCGGCACTAAAATATCCCCATAAGCCGCGCCAATCACTTTTTCCACCACGCCCAATTCATCGGCTTTCGTGGGATAATCAATCAATACTTTAAATAAAAATCGGTCAAGCTGCGCCTCGGGAAGCGGATAGGTTCCCTCATGCTCAAGCGGGTTTTGCGTGGCGAGCACCATAAAGGGTTCTGGCACGGGTTCAGGCTTCCCTTCAATCGTAACCTGCCGCTCTTGCATCACCTCAAGGAGCGCCGCTTGCGTCTTTGCCGGTGCGCGGTTAATCTCATCGGCAAGGAGTAGATTGGTAAATACTGGGCCTTTTTGATAGCTAAAGGTTTCGGTCTTAAAATTAAAGAGCGCGTGGCCGGTAATGTCGGTAGGCATCAGATCTGGCGTAAATTGAATCCGCGCAAATTCGCCATTAAAACACTCCGCTAAGGTGCGCACTAAAATCGTTTTCCCAAGGCCCGGCACCCCTTCAATTAAGATATGACCTTCCGCCAATAACGCCGTCAAGACCTCGTCAATCACGGCCGTTTGCCCAATAATCACCTTCTGTAATTCGGTCCGCATCGCATCGACCAAACTCTTCGCTTTTGCAATCTGTTCACGCTCAATCGCGGTTTCCTGTGTCATAATGTTTTCCTAATGGTTTGTAGATCAATTACATAATGTGTGAGTTGCAGATGGGTGAGTTTCGCCCCTTTTTTAAGCGGCTCCATCGCCCGACGAACGCGCCCAATCGGGAGATTTGCACGGACGCTAAGCTCAGTTAAAATCGCTTCCCGCGTCCGCAGTTCTCGCCCATATTTCCGCTCTATTTTGATTAAGATATCCTCTTGCAAGGTGATAATCAGCGCCCCATCCCCCTCGCGTTTTCGTCTAAATTCTGCAAGGGCGTTAAGATAGGTCGATAATTGACGCCGATCCCGTGAAAGCGGCGCTTCAATCGGCCCAATTCGTGTTCCCATCGCCCATAACAGCGCCCCAAGCATTCCCAAAAAGATAAAGAGCGAGCCACGATAATGGTGCCAAATTTGGCTGAATATCGTGGATTGCCCCGCTTGTGATATGGCAAAACGAGAGACCGGTTTCAAGTAAAGCAGGTGATTTTTTTGTCCCGCAAGACGATCAAGCAACCAGATATTATCGGCTCCATTAATGGTCTCATTATTCCAAATTTGCGCGCTCCCGAGCACCGTCACGCTGCCTTTCCCGTAAGGCATTTGCACCATCGAAAAAGAAAGATCGGCATATTGCTGCGCACTCATCGTCAGCGCGCAGTCGTCGCACTCAAGGCCAAACGAGATCGGCATCGCCAGTGTCAATCCGGTTTCAGCGCCTTCATGGATAATCGACGCAGGAACCTTGTACCCTGCAATGCGGAACATCCACTCCTCTTCCACATCAAAGTGCGTCACCGTAATCCCAAGGACGGAGAACAGATCATCAAGTGGCAGATCGGCACTATAAGCCTCCACCACGAGCGCTCCGCCCGATTCAACCCACGTAAGCAGTTGTGATAGCTCATTCCCTGTAATTCGTGTCCGATTCCCAAAGATAAAGAGCGTCTCATCCTCCGGCGCATACTCTAAATACACCGGCATCGTTTTATACGATAGCGTCGATGCCTCGCGCTCCCCCGCATTTAAAAAATACTCGAGCGCTAAATAAGGGTTTTTACGCACCTCAGGACGCTCTAAACGGCGCTCTTCTATCCGCGTATAGAGCTCAAATGTGCTAAAAAAGAGCCAGCCTAAATAAATAAGTAGACAGCCCACCACTCCAAGCGCAATCCAAGCAAATTTACGCATGTGGGGCCTCCTTTTGCGGCGATTGTTGCAGTGCGGACCATTTTGCATTAATAGCCTCACTCACCTCATCATCTAACCGTTCATGGGCGTAGGCAATCTGCTCCCAATGATGAATTACCTGCTCAGAAAACTGGTGCCAATCCGTGGGCGCATATTGACGGGAAAGCTGAATCACCTCTCCTTCGGTATGATGTTTTTTAAGCGGAACATGCCACTCATGAACAAGCACGCTCAGCACCTTTCGATAGACTAAACTCATCGCTTCCCGAGGCTCATCGTCCCAAAGATGATTAAACGCACCAAGAAGATCTTCCGGCAGCGATTCAGGACGAATATCCATGCCCTGGAACTCCGTTAAAGGCGCCACCTTTTTCCGCTCAAACAATTGCGATTTCAGATACGGCAACCATGATTTTTGGTACCGTACCACAACAAAAATCGCGAGCACCACCCCGATCCAGAGCAACATTTGTAAAATATCACCTGGGGTGAAATTATTATCGGGCATTCGCATCTTCGGTAGAGGTTCAGGGTCGTTTTTCGTTTTTTTCAGTGATGTTTCACGCCTGCGAAAATCGGTGCGTTCCACCTCTTCAAGAAAGGGCTCGCTATCTAAAATGGTCTTTAATCGATCTGTCGCCTCCTCGGCTTCTTGCTCGTATAAAGCCGCCTTATTCTCTTCCCGTTCTTCGTCAAAACTAAGCGCGTTAAGATCAACCCGTCCGCCCGCATAAGCGGCATTTGGCAGAGTACTACTCAATCCCACCATAAGCCCCAAGATGACAGCGCCCACAGAGCCTAATACTCGCCGTGCTAAGCGCTGAAACGCCACCTGAATATCCCATCCCTCTAAAATAATGCGCTGATTGAGATAGAGGCAAAAACCGCAAATCACATAGAGGCTCTCGGTAAAGGCTAAAACCACCAGATACGCGAATAAAAAGAGATGTTTATGCAGTAAAAATTGCCCGAACGAAAATTCATGCCCCACCATAAGATAAAACAGCGAGGGAATCGGCTCTAGGAGCTGATCGGGAATCATAAAGAGGATAAAAATCCCAAGGCCACTTGCTAAAATGGTCTCGAAATGGAGAAACACAATGGTGAGCCACGCCGCGCGATGGGGCCGACTGCGGAAAACCCGGGCGCGCTGGGCGTTTCGGCGCCGATTATTTAAACCCTCCAGATGCCGAGTGGGCAGGAGATAGCTCCGCATTAGAGAGATACGGCGCCAAGTCAGATCGCCGATAAGCCCCGTTTTTAAACTTTTAAAAAAGTAGCGCATGGTCGCTGAATAGCTTGGCGTTGGCTCAAAAATACCGCGCGACACAATGTAGAGTGGAATCCGATCAAAGAGGGGTTTGAGCCAATAGAAAATTAAAAAGATCCACAAAGGGCGCTCCCAAAAGAAGAAAAGCAGCACGCCATAGAGCGGAATAAAGAGTGTAAAGAGCGCGAGAAGCATCGGCTTTAAATAGTGCCTACCGAGCGCAATCCCAAGATCCATACTCTCCCATGGCGTTCGGGGCCGAATGACGATTTTAGCTTGATCAATATTCATCGTTTACGCCCGCCCCGCCCGTGCAAAATAGTAAAAAACACTCGCCCAAAGGAGCGTGCCGACCATATAACGCAGATGAATCGTTTCATGCATTGAGGACCAATACGCCTCAATAAACGCGGCAATGACTAAGAAAAAAATTACTCCAAAGACGAGCTCAATCGCGGTTTTTGACGCCGCTCGAAGCGCTTCCCAGCGGGTCTTTTGCCCCGGCATTAAAACCGATAATCCAAGCTTAAACCCCGCCGCTCCCGCAATAATAATCGCTGTTAATTCAAAGGCGCCATGGCCAATCACAAAGGGCCAAAAATTCACGCCAAGCCCTTCCGCGGTTAAATGCATGCCGACAATACCAAAATGGATCGCATTAAAGATGAGAATAAAAATCGAGCCCACGCAAAAAATCAGCCCGCCAGCAAAGGTACGAAAGGCTACCGAAATATTATTGAAAATATAGTATGCAAACATCATCCAATTGGAGCTAGAATCCCGCATACCGATCGGCCTGTACTCGCCGGCTTTTTCATACATCGCTTCCATCTCGTGAAGCTCATAAGGATTCATCACCAAGAGCACGCTATCGGGATAAAGATGGGAAATCAGTGCGCTCAAGAGCGCCACCCCATAAAAGAGCAGATGGAGGATAATAATCAGTTTCTTCTCACGGCGCACCACCTGTGGAAATCCCTTCGTCACAAAGGTAACAAATCCATGGAGAAATCGCGTGCGGCGCTGATATAAAATCCGGTGCCCACGCATCACATTTTGCTTAAGACGCTGGATTAATCCATCGCTATAGCCGCGCTGTTCCGCTAGGGCTAAATGTTGGCAGATTTGTTGATAATCACTCGGGAAGGTGTCGATCGACACTGAAGTTAAGCGCTTTTTCTCCCGTCTTGATCCTTCTAAATAACGGAGCGTATTTTCAAAGCGAATCCAATCGGTGTGAAAACGTTTTTCAAAGGCGTATTGCTTCATCGGCGCGCCTCCGGAGTATCTGCCGATTTTTGAGGCGTTTCACCCCGATCATTCTCACGCAAATCACTTCCTAATAGCCCGCTTGCAATGCCGTAAAGACGATCGAGCGTTGAGCGATGTTGCGCCAGTGTGCTCTGCCGAGCCGTTGCGGGGAAAACCGCTTTTAAGAGATCGGCAAGCTCTAGGCGACGATCATAGGAAAACTGCTCTTTTCGAAGAAGAAAACTGATGAGGGCGCGCTGTTCGTCTGGCGTTAATGCAATGGGGGAGGTTTCAACCGGGATCGTCTCCTCGTTATCGGGCGTTGTCACCCGTTTCGGCGGCGTATAGCGCAGATCGTGAATCACAATCGTACCGGCGGCGATGTCCCCTAAGCGTTTAAAATGCGGATGACACATGCCACAAAAAATCCCGACGGTATAACTCATCGATGGCAAGATATCCACCACGCGAAGGAGGTTTCGCAGTAATGATGCGCTCCACCCAACCGGCGTACCATCATCATGAATCACTCGTAAATTAAAAAGCCGTTTTCCAAGGGTTTGCCCCTGATTAAAGACCTCGAAAAAGACATAATAACCCCACATCAACAGAAATAACCCGATCAACAAGATGCCGATCGCCAGATACCCATCATCAATGCCGGAAAGAATAAAGCTCACCGTCATCGCAAAGAGATAACCAATCACGAGCTGACAGCAAAAATCAGTCATAAAGGCGAGCGAACGCACAATCGGGCTTGCGGGATGGAACGTGAGCAAAATGCCCTCGGGCGATTCCACTTCATAGATGGCATCAATTTTCGTTGGCGATGTCATGATTTTATGCTTTTATTTTGAGTGAGTTATTAATTAAATAAGCCTGATAGAGCACTAACTTGATCTCTATCTGTTTGAATTCATCCTCGTTATCATACAATACTTTGATTCGTTTACGCTTTAATATCATGGTTTATAGGAGCAATTATGACTGAAAACAACATTTACGCCGCGCCCACAAGCGATCTTTCCCCGGATAGATCCTTTCCAGCAACCCGTAGGCGCACCATCGATGAGGCGATCGAAGAACGCTATGATTTTAGTGTTTCCGATACCATCTCAGAGAGTTTTGGCGCGATCTCTGGCTTAAAAATGCCGGTATTTCTCGCCTCCCTCCTTCTCTTTGCGATCTCCTTTGTGGTGGGGATCATCATCGCATTTCTGCCTGAAACGGCCGGTGCGGGAGTCGAGTTTGGCCTCAATGTGATCATTAGCGCACTTGGGGGAGGATATTACGTCTATACGCTCAATCATCTGCGCGGACGCGGGGAGCTCACCATCGAAAGCTTTTTTAGCATCAGCACAATTTTAAGCACGTTGATTCTGATCGAATTCATCGTTTGGGTGCTCGGCATCATCGGAATTATACTGTTAATATTGCCCGGGATTTATATCTTAGTGGCGCTCTCATTTGCATCGGTAATTGCGGTAGATAACCCAGAGCTTGGCACGGTTAAATCGATCGCAGCCTCGTTTAAGCTTGTCAATAAACAGTGGTTTAAAGTCTTCTTATTAGAGCTCCTTTTATGGATTATCGTCTTAATTAGTGCCATTCCGTTCGGAATCGGGCTCATCTGGACCATTCCAATGTATCTCCTTGCAAAAACGATCGTCTATCGCAAAATGATTGCTGAAGCGTAATCTCGTTTTAGGCATAAAAAAAGGAGCTCGAATTCAATCGCGCTCCTTTTCCATTTTAAGTTTTTTAAGCTTTTGTTTTAGCCTAATGTCATTTAACGATCATTAGAACCGTTACCACATTAGCTATAAATTTGGCTATCGTTCTCTAAGAACTCTTTCGATTTCTCTTTCATCCCTTCAATGATCGCCTCTTTTGCAAAGGTGCCATCTTGGTCTTTTAAGCGAATGTCTTGCGAGATCTTCATGCTGCAGAATTTAGGTCCACACATTGAGCAGAAATGCGCGACTTTCGCCCCGGCAGACGGAAGCGTTTCGTCATGATATTCACGAGCGCGCTCAGGGTCTAAGCCTAAATTAAATTGATCTTCCCAGCGGAATTCAAAACGCGCTTTTGAGAGGGCATCATCACGTTTTTGTGCATTCGGGTGCCCTTTTGCAAGGTCTGCTGCGTGCGCGGCGAGTTTATAGGTAATCACCCCAACGCGAACGTCTTCACGGTTTGGTAACCCTAAGTGTTCTTTCGGCGTGACATAGCAGAGCATTGCGGTGCCGTACCAGCCGATCATCGCCGCGCCAATGGCGGAGGTGATGTGGTCATAGCCCGGCGCAATATCGGTGGTGAGTGGGCCAAGCGTGTAAAATGGCGCGTCATCACAATATTTTTCCTGCATATCCATGTTCTCTTTGATCTTGTGCATCGGCACGTGACCAGGGCCTTCGATCATGGTTTGAACATCGTGTTTCCACGCGATTTGCGTCAATTCCCCTAAGGTTTTAAGCTCGGCAAATTGGGCTTCGTCGTTCGCATCGGCAATCGAGCCGGGGCGTAAACCATCGCCAAGGGAGAATGAGATATCGTACTGCTTCATGATTTCGCAAATTTCTTCGAAATTCTCATAGATGAAGTTCTCTTTATGGTGCGCTAAACACCACTGCGCCATGATCGAACCCCCGCGCGATACAATGCCCGTAACGCGTTTTGCTGTCAGCGGAATGTAGCGCAATAATACGCCGGCGTGAATGGTGAAATAGTCCACGCCCTGCTCAGCTTGCTCGATTAAGGTATCGCGGAACACTTCCCAGTTGAGATCTTCGGCAATGCCGTTTACTTTTTCAAGCGCTTGGTAGATGGGCACCGTACCGATCGGAACCGCTGAGTTTCGGATGATCCACTCACGGGTTTTGTGAATGTCTTTTCCGGTGGAGAGATCCATGACGTTGTCCGCGCCCCAACGGGTCGCCCACGTCATCTTTTCCACTTCCTCTTCGATCGATGAAGTGACCGCGGAGTTACCGATATTGGCGTTAATTTTCACATGGAAGTTTTTACCAATAATCATCGGTTCTGATTCCGGGTGATTGATGTTTGCGGGAATAATCGCGCGCCCTTCCGCCACTTCTTTACGTACAAACTCAGGATCCATGCCCTCACGGATGGCGATAAATTCCATCTCAGGGGTCACAATCCCTTGACGCGCATAGTGCATCTGCGTCACATTTTTACCGGCTTTCGCGCGGAGCGGTTTACGTTTTAACCCGGGAAATGTACCCACAAAGTTACGCGGATCGTTCGCATCTTTATAGCCGTTATCCACCGCTTTAATTTCGCGCCCGTCGTACTCTTCCACATCGCCACGCTCGATAATCCAGTTACGGCGAAGCGCAGGAAGCCCTTGGGTGAGGTCCACGGTATAATTTTCATCGGTGTAAGGGCCGCTCGTATCATAGACACGAAACGGCTCATTCTTCTCGATCACTGCGCCTTTAGTGTCGAGCGTATCGTCGAGCGTAATTTCACGCATCGGTACTAAAATATCGGGACGGCTCCCCTCCACATAGATCTTTTTACTGCGGGGAAAACTCGATTTAATTTCGATATTGGTGGTTGTCATCAAACCTCTCCTTAATCATGAATGAAACAAACAGAAAAAGACGAGAGTCTGGCAACGTAATGAATCATATAAGCGCGATTGCAAGGCGTTTGGCGATCTTTAATTAGGATTATTAGCGATCAAAACAACAAAAAAGCCTTAACCCCAACGTGTGGAGATAAGGCTCATGACAATTCGTGCGGATATACTTCCCTACGCTGGTATGAGCCAGATCAGGTCCTGAGGGTCTAAAAGCTCGATTGCTTTAATCTCAGCCCACATGAGTGGACGCCCCTAGTGAAATCTATGCTACGTTTATAGCGCGTATTGTTAAGGAATGCAAATATCCGCCGGTTTTTCCGCTTAACGGCAGAAGGTAATCCGCTCTGTTTCACCCATATGGATATGAGTTTCAGGGAGTGTCGTTTCCGCTAAAATCTCCCCGTGACGAATTGAATAACGGGTCGGCACCTGACGGCGCAGCGCATCAAAGCCATTTTCTGCCGGTAAGATAATGCAGTTTGCCGAGTTCCCTTCCTCAATGCCGTAATCATCTAAATGAAGCGTTCGCGCTGAGTTCGTTGAAATGAGATCAAGCCCATTATTGAGCTCGGGATAGCCCATCATTTGGCAGACATGAAGCCCCATATGCAACACCTGAAGCATATTCGCCGTTCCAAGTGGATACCATGGATCAAAAACATCATCGTGACCAAAACAGACGTTTAAGCCCGATTTTAACAGCTCTTTCACTCGCGTAATTCCGCGACGTTTCGGATAGCGATCAAAGCGCCCTTGCAGATGGATATTCACCAAGGGGTTTGCGACAAAGTTAATCCCTGAGAGTCTAAAGACGCGGAAAAGACGTGAGGCATACGCATCATTATAAGAGTGCATCGCCGTTGTATGACTGGCTGTAACGCGCTCGCCAATCTCATCTCGATAGGCAAAGGCCGCCACTGATTCCACAAAGCGGGACTGCTCATCGTCAATCTCATCGCAATGAATATCGATTAAACGATCGTATTTTTTCGCCAGCTCAAAGACATAATTGAGCGAATCGACGCCATATTCACGGGTAAATTCAAAATGAGGAATCCCGCCAACGGCGTCCGCCCCCATCTTCATCGCCTCTTCTAACAGCGCCTTACCATTGGGGAACGATAAAATCCCCTCTTGCGGGAACGCCACGATCTGCACATCAATGTAATCGCGCACCTCTTCTTTGAGCTCGAGCATCGCTTTGAGCGCCGTTAGCGTCGGATCAGAGACATCAACATGAGTTCTGACATGCTGAATTCCGTTGGCGATCTGCCATTTTAATGTGGTGAGCGCGCGCTGTTTCACATCCGCTTCACTCAACATCGCCTTACGCTCCGCCCAACGCTCGATTCCCTCAAAGAGCGTGCCCGATTCATTCCACTTCGGCTCGCCAGCGGTTTGCGTTGTATCAAGGTGAATATGAGGCTCGATAAAGGGCGCAATCACTAGCCCCGCCTCCGCATCGAGAACGGCCACATCCTCGCCTAATTCGAGATTTTTATCTTGCGGGACAATGGCCTCAAATCGGCCATTATTCATCATGATTTGCCACAGCCCGTCACGGTCACGCAGACGCGCATTTTGAATGATTCGTTTCATGGTCACTCCTATTTGATTCGATTACGTTCGCCGATGGTTTTCTCAAGCACAAGGTAGGTGGTTAAGCTTGCAATCACTGAGTTTACCGGCACAATTCCATTTAAAGTATAGCTCGCCACGACGCCGACAATCACCGTGATCACCGCATTCCAGTTGATGAAAATCTCATTCATCGCTTTTAGATCGCGGTAACGCTTCCGATGCAAGAAGAAATCCACAATCAAAATGGTTCCGATCGGAGGAATCGCCGATGATAAAAAGACGAGCCAGCTGACAAAGTTATTATAGAGCCAAAGTGAACTGATCGTCCCCACAACGCCTAAAATCATCGAAAGTTTACGGCTTGAAATCCCCGTCATGCTTGAAAACCCAAGGCCTGAGGCGTAGAGCGCATTATTATTGGTCGTCCAAATATTTAGCCCCAAAATAATGATCGCCGGAATGATCAATCCCTGCACCAACATCACATCAAATATGTCTGCTTTTGAGAGTGCAAGCGTTCCCATCGCGCCAAAGATAAACATGAGCGAATTCCCGATAAAGAAGGCGAGTACCGCCACAATAATCGCCGTTTTGGCGTTTTTACCGAAGCGTAAAAAGTCCGCCGTTAAGCTCCCCGCACTGATAAAGGAGCCGATCACAATGCTTAGCGCACTCGCCATAGTGATGGGATCGGTCGGCTCAACGAGCGCAAGCGCTTCCACACCGCCCACATCCATCACCGCTTTCCACACCGAATAGGAGCCTAAAATCGTCATCGAAGGCACCGCTAAAATCGAGAGCGCGGCAATCGCTGAAATCCCAAAATACATGGTCGCCGTCATCATCGCGCCGGCAAGAACAATTAGGAGATAGAGATTGATGCCGGTCACCTCGCTCACCGGAATCACAAACATCGCAACCCCAACGCCGAACCAACCCACTTGCGTTCCCGCGAGTAAAAATGAGGGAAGCCACGCACCGCGGCGGCCAAAAGAGTAACGTGCTAACAGATGCGTTGTCAGCCCCGTTTTAACGCCAATATAACCAAGAAGCGCCGTATAAATGGATAAAAATGCATTCCCCAACAAAATCGCGATGAAAAAATCATTGAGATTGAGCCCTGCCCCAACGCGCCCGCCGGCCAACATACTCGCAGAGAAAAATGTAAGCCCCAACATAATAAACGCAAGAGACAAAAGACTCTTGCGCTGATCGTAAGGGACGGTTCCTTGGCTAAAATTGACATCATTCGACATCGTTTCACTCCCGTTTGAATGTCTGAAAAATAAACTAAATCTAAAACGGTCTCGCGCCTTTTCTCGGCACAAAACTTTCATATCATAAACGGTTTAAGTGTTTTCTGCTGATTTAATTATCTTTACATTGATCCAGGTTTCTTAACGGTTAGTGTGATTTGATTCGCCTGCAATCTCTTTTCCCGCTGTGCCTTCCCAATAGCCTTGGCAACTCATCGGATTGACCTCGCCGCTATAGAGCGGATTATTGAGCTTTTCGCGGTAATTTTCTAAAACCTCAATCGTCTCAAGCCCAAGCGGTGAAAGACGAATATAATCGGCCAATGTCGCAACCTCTGAGAGCACCGGAAGCAGATCATAACAGCGGGCGCTTTGGGTCTGAATGCCATTAATCCGGAAGATCGCTTCTGCTTCTTGCGTCTCCACCAATTTCCCGACAGGGTCGTGAATGCAACAGGTTTCACAATCGGCTTTACTCACTTTTTCCGCCCGCGCACTAAAACAGCGCGCCGAATAGGCAAGGGGCAGATAACCATAGCTAAAGAGCTCCACCTCAAATTGATCTCGAATGCCCCACGCGTTGGCCTCGGTTAAAATATTGGTCAGCCACTCCCGCGAAAGCTCGACCGGCATGCACCAGCGCGTCATGCCATTTTTAAGTAAAATCTCGAGCGTTTCTGCATTATAGACATTGAGCGCATGTCCCGCCACAAAGGGAAGCCCGTGCTCATAACAGAGATTGACCGCGGCAAAATCGTTCGCCTCGATCATCACCTCACCATTTAATACCGCTTTACGCAGATCCACCATTTTGGCGTTGGAATCAATGAGGGCGAGCGTTGTCAGCACCACCTCTTTCCCCGCCGCTTTAAGCATTGTTGCGAGCTCAAGCCAATCGGGAAGCAGGAGCTCTTTACGCTTATGGCATACTGCTTCCCCAAGATAAATTACATCGGCCGTTGATGATTTCGCCGCCTCGTAAAACGATTCAACATCACCCTTTTCCCAACAATATAAGATCGGCCCTAAACTCAGTTTTGTTTGATTCATCGGATTCTCCCCTTCTCTTTTATAATCGTGTTCTGCTACCCTACTGCCAATGATGCTCATAAGCACCAAGCGTTGTCTGCTTCCCTTCTGAAATGGAGCTGAGCGCTTCCATCCATTCCGGTTGAATGGTGAAGTTGTCCGGATCGCGCTGATAGGCATCAATTGCGGCGCGCCACGTTTTGGTCACCTTTTCCACATAGGCGGGGCTCCGTTGTCGCCCTTCAATCTTCACCGAAGCAATTCCGATTTTAAAAAACTCTGGAATAAGCTCGATGGTGTTAAGACTCGTCGGCTCTTCAAAGGCGTGATTGAGCTCATTGTCAACGTGATAACAACCCTTGCATAGCGTCGGATAACCGGCATGCTCATCTTTTTTATAACGATCAATCAACACATCATTTAATCGCGTTTCAAAGCCCTCATCGGTATCGACCCACTTCACATATTCCGCCGGAGAACAGGCCCCTGCAGTGTTTGGCGACTTGCCAGTCACATAGGATGAGAGATAACAGCGCCCCTCCGCCATAATGCAAAGACCGCCAAAGGCAAAGACCTCAAGCGGCACATCGGACTGTTTCGCGAGCTGTTTAACCAAATGAATCGGCAGCACCCGCGGAATCACAACGCGCGCAATGTTAAATTCCCGCTTATAGAAATTGATCGCTTCCACATTGGTTGCTGAGGCTTGAACCGAGAGATGAATCTCCGTATCGGGGTGATTTTCATGAGCGTAGGCAAGATTCGCAATATCCGATAAAATTAAGACATCCGCGCCGGAGGTGACCGCTGTATCCACCGCCTTTTTCCACAAATCTGATGCAGACGGCTCGGCAAAGGTATTGATCGCCACATGCAGTTTTCGCCCGCGATCTTTGGTATAGCGCGACGCTTCATTTAATAATTTGGGGGAAAAATTGAGCCCCGGAAAGTGCCGCGCATTCGTTTCATCGCGTAAACCCACATAGACCGCATCGGCTCCGCAATCGACCGCGCGCTTTAAGGCAGGCATATTTCCCGCCGGACAAAGTAACTCCATAACCGATCTCCTTTTGACGCTTATCAAGACCTATTCAAGATAGTTTGTTTAGCATGAATTCTCATTGATACATATCAAGGGAGGAAGAGTATGCAGTCCCCATTTAGACTACGCCACAGGGCAATTGAATCATTGCCTAACTTAATGAAATTAAACCTTAAAATGATGCCATTTTTTATGCAAAAAGCGGTGGGGGAACGGCTCTTAAATCAATTTTTTAGCGATGCAATACAAGACGATGAGCTCTATTTTTTAGAGGGTAAGGTGATGGCGATCTTGGTCAAAGATCTCGATTATTTACTCAATATCACCGTGCAAAATGGACGAATTTCGCTGCTTCCATTAACCGCCGAAGCTGATGTCACCTTGTCCGCAAATCACGATAATTTAGTCTATATGATGACCCGATTTGAAGACCCGGATACACTTTTTTTTAAGCGGAAACTAAAAATTGAAGGGGAGACAGCGCTTGGACTTGAGGCGAAAAATTGGCTCGATAGCATGGAGCTCGATATTTTACCAAATTGGTGTAAAACCCCGCTGCTGCAGTATGCTCATGAATTAAAACGGATTGAAGCCTCTCTGCCTGAAAGTTCGGCGGTGCTAACGCCTTAAAACAAAAACCTCGATCCCTTTTACGAAGATCGAGGTTTTTATTTGCTATCTGATTATTGTCCGACGCTTTGTAGCCAGAGCTCAAGGAGCGCACAGTGCCAGAGTTTCGAGCCTTTAATATTGGTAAAACTCGATTCCGCTTCCGGATGATTTAATAGATTTTCCACATAGCCCGCGTTGAAAATGCCGCGCTCTTTCGCTTTTTGACTCGTTAAGGTATCGCGCATCATCTCTAAAAACTCACCGCGCACATATTTAAGCGCCGGCATTGGGAAATAGGCTTTCGGGCGATCGATAATTGAATCGGGCACACGGCCGCGAGCGATATCTTTCAAAATCCCTTTCCCCTGTTGCGCAAGTTTATACTCAGGCGGCATCGCCATCGCAAGCTCAACGAGTTTATGATCCATAAACGGCATCCGCGCCTCTAAACCATGGGCCATCGTCATATTATCAACGCGTTTAACCGGATCATCGACGATGAGCGTTGTGGCATCAAGGCGAAGTACGCTATCTAAAAAGGTATCCGCGCCCGGTGAAACTAACTTATCGCGAATGAAATCCCCGGTCACATCGCCGACGTGATATTTTTCATTAAAGGCGGTGAGCCACTCCGAATGCGGACGGTCAAAATAGTATTGGCTGAAGCGTT
Organism: Ignatzschineria sp. RMDPL8A; assembly: GCF_029815055.1. Taxonomy (NCBI): domain Bacteria; kingdom Pseudomonadati; phylum Pseudomonadota; class Gammaproteobacteria; order Cardiobacteriales; family Ignatzschineriaceae; genus Ignatzschineria; species Ignatzschineria sp. RMDPL8A. Next base: position 207,290 of record NZ_JAPPWA010000001.1, read on the forward strand.
TTAACGGATCGCTCTCGGTACTTTCATGCATAAGCGGATACCAGAAATAGCCGGCAAAGACCTCATCGGCGCCCTGCCCACTTTGGACAACGCTAGTTACACTTTTCACCTGTTCTGAGAGCAGATAAAAGCCGATCGCATCCTGCCCAAAAAGAGGTTCACTCATATTTTTAATGGCATCAGGAAGACGAGTTAACGCTTTTTCGTTCGGCACTTGGAATTTGTGGTGATCGGTCTGATATTTGGCAACAAACTGATCGGAGAAACGAAATTCCGAGCCTTCCTCTTCTGGCGTATCTTCAAAGCCGACGGAAAAGGTCTGAATTTTATCGTGTCCCTTTTCAATCGCTAATGCGGTAATTAGCGTCGAATCAAGCCCGCCCGATAATAAAACGCCCACCGGTTCATCGCTAAAGCCCATATAAGCATCGACTGCGTCCGACAGCGTCGATTCCACCGCCTCTTTCCAATCTTCGTATTCCCAATCGGTATGCTCACGCACTGCACTTAACGTCCAGTAGCGGGTTTCGGTCATATTGCCGAGCGCATCGATCGTCATAATGTGAGCGGGATGAACTTTTTGAATGCCCTCGAAAATCGTATACGGTGCAGGCACCACGGCGTGAAGCGTATACATAAAGTGAAGCGCAATCGGATTGATCTCCGTATTAATATCGCCGGTGGCTAAAAGGCTCTGGGTATTGGAAGCAAAATAGATCTGCTCGCCGGTTTTTCCTTTAGCCACATAGAGCGGTTTGGCGCCCATGCGATCTCGCACAAGATGCATTTTATTGGCGTTTTTATCCCACAGTGCAAAGGCAAATACCCCGCGGAAACGGCTCGCCGCCTCCATCATGCCCCAGGCGCGATAGGCGTATAAAATCACCTCGGCATCGGCATTGGTTCTAAAGGTAAAGCCCTTTGCTTCAAGCTCACCGCGGAGCTCATGTTGATTGTAGATCGTCCCGTTTAGGGTGACGATATTGCCGGTTTCAGGATCGGTAAACGGCTCTTTTTGTGCATGATCGATCGCAAGATGCGCATGCAATAACCCCACCGCATTAGAGAGCTCAAAATCGAGCCCATCAGGCCCGCGTTTTTTGAGTGGGTCGGCCATTTTCTCTAATAATCCACGATCCACACCGCGTTCTTTGAGATTAATAATACCTGCAATGCCACTCATAAGTTGCCTCTCTTTTGGTAGGGTAAAAATAATGAAGGCGCGCGTTGCGCCTTATATCAGTATAGTGAATGTTCGGTTAAAAAAGAAAGCTTTCGCCACAGCCACATTCCGCTTTTGCGTCAGGATTGCTAAAGCGAAACGTGCGATTTAATCCCTCTTTAACATAATCGAGCGTCACATTTTTAAGATAGGGAAGATTTTCCTCTTCCGCGACGAGCGTTAACGGCTCTTTTTCAAGCACCACGAGCGACTCATCGAGCTCTTTACAAAAATCGAGATAATACATAAATCCCGAACAGCCTGATTTTTTCAGCGCGACTTTAATCGCGACCGCATCAGACTCGGCCAAGGTTTTCGCTAATTGATTGCGTGCATTGTCAGTTACAGTAAACATGATGTCTCCCTTCAATTTAAAGGCTCCGTCCATCGGTTTTTCCGGCGTTTTTCCCACGATTCATCAACGGTCGAGGATATGGAAAAAGCAATATGGTACGGTTTTAGTACTAATTGCAATATTATACACAACCCGAGCCCTTTCTGCTACGAAAGGCGCTCTGTTTCCACAAGTCTCAATTGTCGTATTTTACTTAAAAATCCGCTTTCAGATGGGTGATATCCACATAGACATCGCCGCTCTTTTGAGGCGTATTTTTCACCTCAGGCACGCCCGCTTCTGCGTAAATCACATCAAAGCTAATGGTGTAGAGCTCGCCATCAAAGCACTCTTTGGCCACATTCTCTTTCCACGTTTCTAACCAATTTGGCGTACGCAAACCCTTATCCGGATCAAACGGACGACCGCCCACAACGCGCAGATCGTTAAGCAGTGTTTCAAGTTTTTCATAGGTAAGATTGATTTTTTCAATGAAGAGCACCGAATCTTTAAAACCAAGTCCGTGCATAAAATCACCCACATCTTCAATGTCGGGAAAACCGTTGATGGCAATGCCGTTTTCCTGCATCAGCTCGCCAAAACTCCCAACGCCGATCATCGTCATAATCACGCGCCCGCCGGGATTGGTAAGGCGATAATAATTACGCATCGCCTCTTCAAACTCCCACACATCTTGCAGATAGAGATTGCTCACAATAAGATCCGCCGGAAGCGTCGTTTCATCGATATTTTCCGCAACTTCACTGCCGGTAAAACGGTTTTTTAACAGTCCCGTTAAATAGTGATCAAACGCGCCATCATTAATAATGCGCGAGGGCTCGGTTGTTGGTTTGACATACTCCACCAGTCGGCGCGCGATCTCGTGGTGCAAGAATCCATGGGTTTCATAGATCTCAGGATTTTTTTCTAGAACATTACGGCTACGTCGTTTACTCACCATCTCCCCACCTGTTTTATTCGTTTTTGCAAAGCATAATCATATAATGATTTCGCCCAAAGCGCCAAATTGACAACGAGATGCCCAAGTGCTACTAATGGCGCATTATCGCTCATGGCGAGCCGTTTTTGCCCCGTGAGCTCAATTCCCCCATTATAAAAAATAAGGAAATTGCTATGGAACCTTTAAGTCAGCAGATTTTTAATCGTGTGAAACCGCTCTGGGAGAGCTATCTTGTGCATCCGTTTGTCGATGGCATCGGTAAAGGCACGCTTGATGAAGAAAAATTCAAGCACTATATGAAGCAAGATTATATCTATCTGATCGAGTATTCACGCCTCTTTGCAATCGGTGCTTCGAAAGCGAATGATCTCCGTACCATGACGCTTTTTGCTGAACTATTACACGGAACGATGAAATTTGAGATGGATCTCCATCGCGATTACGCCTCAAAATTTGGCATTTCGCATGAGGAACTTGAAAATACCGAACCGTCCGCGACGATGACCTCGTATACGAGCTATATGTTGAGCCAAGCGTCGATCGGTGGGGTAGAAAATACCATCGCGGCGGTGCTTGCTTGCGCGTGGAGTTATAACTTTATTGGTAAACATTTAGCCACTTGGGAGGGCGCAACGGAGCATCCGCTCTATGGTCAATGGGTGAAAACCTACTCATCGCCTGAATTTACCGCCCTTGCCGACACTTGCATTCAACTCATTGATGAAATTGGTGAAAAACGCTCACCCGAGGAGCGAAAAGCGCTTGAAGAGATCGTCGTAAAAACGAGCTATTATGAATATATGTTCTGGGATATGGCAAACGATCTCTCGATGTGGCCGGTTAACACCGTGGTATAAAAGCCCATTAAAAATCGTTATAATAAGGAGGCGCCCGATCAAGGTGCCTTTTTTATCGCCCAGTGAATCGGTAAGCGACGATAAAATCGAGAGGATTGAGAGCAAAATGCCACATAACGCGCCCGTTAAGATGGCGCAATCACACAAGAGCAGGCTCTTATTTATACACAACCAAAGGATACGAGAAAAGGATTCATTATGAAAGAAGTCACGGCGGTTTATCCCGGTACGTTCGACCCGATTACCAATGGTCACTCCGATATTATCTATCGTGCCTCCAAGATATTTCCACGCCTGATTGTGGCGGTGGCAAAAATTACCGGCCCCTCTAAACGTCCGCTATTTTCTTACGAAGAACGCGTTGCGATGGCCAAAGAGGTCTTTAAAAATCACGACAACATTGAAGTGGTGGGATTTAACGATCTCCTTGCGCGCTTTATGGATGAGATCGGCTCATTTGTGCTGGTTCGCGGGTTGCGTGCGGTCTCTGATTTTGAGTATGAATTTCAGATGGCGAGCCTCAATCGTCACCTCAATTCCAGCATCGAAACGGTCTTTTTAACCCCTAGCGATAAATACTCCTTTGTCTCCTCGACGATGATTCGTGAAGCTTCGATGTTAGGCGGCGATGTCAGTGCGCTCGTCGATCCGTATGTGTTAGAAAAACTCAACGAGAAACGCGCTGAGCGATGACCGATACGCTCGCCGATCCGATCTTTCTTAAGGCGCTCCGAGATAAAGCCAAATCCCTTGGCATTAGCGACTTAAGCAGCAGTTCCATCGATCTATCGGAGGCGAGCGAACACTTTTTAGCGTGGACGGCCAAACACTTCCACGCCGATCTTGATTATATGACCAAGCATGGCGAAAAACGCTATCGCCCAGAGCTTTTAGTCGAGGGCACAGTCTCCATTATTACCGCTAAGCTCAACTATTTTAATCCCGATTTTCCCGCAAAAACGCGCCTCAATGAGTCCTCTGAAGGCTATGTGTCGATGTACGCCCTTGGCCGTGATTATCACAAGGTTCTCAGAAAACAGCTCAACGATCTTGGCAAATGGATGCAAGAGGCGATTCCCGATCTGCAATTTCGCGCCTTTGTCGATAGTGCGCCGGTTTTAGAACGCGCCCTTAGCCATCAATCAGGCTTAGGGTTTTTCGGCAAAAACACAATGATTATTCACCCGAAAGCGGGCTCTTATTTCTTCTTGGGCGAAATCTATATCGATCGCGCGATCGATATCAGTAGCGAGCCGATTATCAATCACTGCGGCGGCTGTACCCGTTGCCTTAAAGCGTGTCCGACCGACGCCATTGTTGAGCCCTTTCAGATCGATGCCGGCAAATGCATCTCCTATCTCACCATCGAATCTTTTGGCCCAATTCCCGTAGAGTTTCGTAAACCAATGGGCAACCGCATTTTTGGGTGCGATGATTGCCAAATTGTCTGCCCATGGAATCGCTTTTCCACCCGTCATGTGATCAAGGATTTTCTCCCACGCCATAAACTCGATTCCTCCTCCCTTTTAGAGCTATTTAATTGGACGGAAGCGGAATTTCTCAAAAAAACCGAAGGAAGCCCCATTCGTAGACTCGGGTACGATCGTTGGCTGCGCAATATCGCGATTGGTATTGGGAACGATCAGTATCGCGCTGAAAACATCGATGCACTTCGAGAAAAAGAGAGCTATCCCGATCCCGCCGTCCAAGAGCATGTCGCCTGGGCGCTGAGTGAACAGCTCGCCAAAAAAGCGGCGCAAACGCCATAAAACTACCCCCTTATTTTGCCCCATTATAATAAGTTTGGGAGAATCCCTTAGATGCGGTAAAATTATAAGATTACTCAACTTTTACGACGTTCAATGGATAATTTAATGAGAAAAGAGACTTTATTAATCGAAATTGGTACTGAGGAGCTACCTCCTAAGGCGTTACATTCCCTGTCTGATGCGTTCAAAGGCGCAATGGAAAAGGCGCTCACCGATAAAAAATTAAGTTTTTCTGCGATTGAAGCGTATGCAACACCGCGCCGTTTAGCGCTTGTGATTCATGACCTTCCCGCGCAGCAAGAAGATTACACCAATGAACGTCGAGGGCCGGCAGTGGCGGCGGCGATGAAAGAGGGGAAACCAACGCCTGCACTAATGGGATTTGCCCGTTCGTGCGGTGCTGAGATTGACGATCTTACAATTCAAGAGACCGATAAAGGCGCGTGGTATACCTTCTCACAAGCAGTGAAAGGCAAAACCTTAACCGAGATGCTCCCTGAAATGGTGGAGCAATCGCTTAAAACGCTTCCCATTCCAAAACGCATGCGCTGGGCCGATAATGATTTTGAATTTGTGCGTCCGGTACGTTGGCTCGTGGTGCTTTACGGCAGCGACGTGATCGATATGGAGCTGTTTGGCATTCAAGCGGGCAATCAAACCCGTGGCCACCGTTTCCACACCAAAGCGCCGATCACCATTACCTCGCCTGAAAAATATGCGGAGATTATGGTTAATGAAGCGCACGTTATGCCCGATTTTGAGGCACGTAAAGCCCTTATCTCAAAACAAATTCTTGAGGTAACAGAAGGCGTTGGAAAAGCGATCGTCAGCGAAGGCCTCTTAAATGAGGTAACCGCACTTGTTGAGTGGCCGGTAGCGCTTGTAGGATCGTTTGAAGAGCACTTTTTAAATGTGCCGCAAGAAGCGCTCATTATCGCCATGGAAGAGCATCAACGCTACTTCCCCATTGTTGATAAAGCGGGCAAACTCTTAAATAAATTCTGCTTTATTACCAACATCGAAAGTAAATCGCCGGAAGCGGTGATCGATGGGAATGAGCGCGTCATTCGTCCTCGCTTTGCCGATGCGGAATTCTTCTGGGAAGAGGATAAAAAGATCCCGCTTGAAGCCTATCTCAAACCTCTTGAATCGGTGGTTTTCCAAACAAAACTTGGCACTCAAGCGGATAAAATTCGCCGTGTGCAGACGCTTGCGCTCTTTATTGCCGATAAAATTGGCGCCGATAAAGCAATCGTTGAGCGCGCTGCTCGCCTCAATAAATCGGATCTCATTTCCAACATGGTGCAAGAATTCCCCGAACTTCAAGGCACCATGGCGCGCTATTACGCCGAAGCACAAGGAGAGCCAGCGCTTGTTGCGAGCAGTTTAGAGCAAGTCTACTGGCCCCGTTTTGCCGGTGACAAATTACCTGAATCGAATGAAGCCGTAGCCCTTGGACTTGCCGAGCGTTTAGATACCATCGTCGGGATTTTCTCCATTGGTGAGATTCCCACCGGTTCGCGCGACCCATACAGCTTACGTCGTAATGCGCTCGCGGTCCTACGAATGATGGTGGAAGAAAAACATCACTTAGATCTATTGGAACTCATTGAAAAAGCGGCAGAACTGATGCCTAAATCGATCGAAGCGAATAAAAGCATCGATGTGATTTTCAACTACATTTTTGATCGTATGCGCGCTTACTCAAGCGACCTTGGCGTTTCGAGTGATATCTTTGCCTCGATCGCGGAGCTTAAACTCACCGATCCCCTCGATATCTACGAGCGTCTCCTTGCAGTGAAAGAATTTAAAGCACTCCCTGCGGCGAAAGCGCTCGTGGAATCAAATAAACGCATTCACAATATTCTCCATAAAAACGCGGTATCAATCGATACGCCCGTCAATGCAACTCTTCTTGAAAATGCGGAAGAGAAAGCGCTTTACGAGATCATCGCATCGCTCAATGACACGGTGAAAACCTATGTGGAAAATGATCAATACCATGAGATTTTAACCACGCTTGCCAACCTTGCCGAGCCCCTTGAAGCCTTCTTTGCGGAAACCATGGTGATGGTTGATGATGAAGCGCTTCGCACCAATCGTTTAGCGCTGCTTTCGGCGACCAATGAGCTCTTCCGCTCCGTTGCCGATATCTCGGAGTTACAGCTCTAGATGACGGTTCTTGAGCGCCCTAGTTTAGTGATCCTCGATCGTGATGGCGTAATTAATCACGATTCGGATCACTATATTAAATCAAAAGCGGAGTGGCTCCCAATCCCGGGAAGTCTTGAGGCGATCGCCGAGTTAACCCATCAACAGATTCCCGTTGCCATTGCCACCAATCAACGTGGCATAACGCTTGGGCTCTACGATCTTGATGATCTTAACGCGATGCATGAAAAAATGCAGGGTCTCCTTACGCCGATGGGCGGCGAGATTGTGCAACTTGAATATTGCACCTCTGGCGATAATCACCACCCTGACCGCAAACCAAATCCCGGCATGCTTCATAAAATTTTAACCACGCAAGCGATCGATCCTAAAACGGAAACGGTCTACTTTGTGGGCGATAAAATTGCCGATATGGAAGCGGGCATTCGCGCAGGGGTGACGCCGATCTTGGTTACCACCGGAAAAGGGGCTCGTGAGGTGGAAAAACTCCCGCAATTTTCAGCAAAGCATAATGTGCCTCAACCGCTTTGTTTTGAGTCGCTCGAGGCGTTTGTGAGTGCGCTCCTTCGCTCTTCTTAATTGACTTTAAAGGACCCGATGATGATTTGGCTACGTTCGTTAATCTGCCTCTTAGGCTTTATCGTAATCAGCGTCATTGTGACGCCCCTACTCCTGCTTATTTCACTGCCCTTTTGGGGAAAACCCTATAAACGCATTATCGATATGTGGTGTGCGATTGTACTCGGGTGGCTCCGCATCAGTGCTGGCATCAAATACCGCATTGAAGGCTCTGAAAACCTACGTTATTTAGAGGATAAACCCCATGTGATCGTCTCAAACCACCAATCGACCTTTGAGACCTTTCTCTATTCAATGATTCTCCCGCCCCATGCCTTTGTGCTAAAACGCGAGCTCACCTGGATTCCTTTTTTTGGTTGGGGCCTTGCGAAACTCAAGCCCATCGCGATCAATCGTCAAGATGGCCGTAATGCCCTTAAAAGCATTATTGCGCAGGCAAAAGAGAAATTTAATGAGGGCCGTTCGGTGATTATTTTCCCCGAAGGCACCCGCGCAAAACCCGATACAGTAAAACCGTTTAAAAAAGGGGCATTTCTGATGACCCGTGAACTCGGCGCGGATATGCTTCCCGTTGCGATCAATTCAGGGCGCGCGTGGAGCAAAGGGCAATTTCTCAAATATCCGGGAACGATCACGATGGTGGTCGGCAAGCCCATTCCCTTTGAGGGGCAATCTACTCAAGAATTGCTCAATCTTGCGGAAGTGGAGATTCGCCCAAATATTCGTCAAACACTCGATTAATTCATGCGCAATCATACTGCGGTTAACTCCCTCACGTATGATGCCGATTTTAATCCTATAGAGAGGAGGCTCTATGACAACCCCACATAAAATTCGTATTATCGGCGGTGAACATCGCTCACGCCAGATTGAGGTGATCGACGCTGAAGGTTTGCGCCCAACCTCATCAAGAATGCGTGAAACGCTCTTTAATTGGCTGCAATTTGATGTGATGGGACATAGTTGCCTGGATCTTTTTGCAGGAAGTGGCGCGCTTGGGATTGAGGCACTTTCTCGCGGTGCGGGACACGTCATCTTTATCGAAAAAAATCCCACCGCCTACAGAACGCTCCTCAAAAACATTGAATCTCTTAAAATTGAGCCGGAACGATATACAGTGATTTTAGGCGATGCTCTGAGCTATATTGAATCGCTTCCTGAAAAGTCACAATTTGATCTACTCTTTATCGATCCGCCCTTTCATGGCGAGCTTTATGATGCGCTTTTACAAAAAATCGGCGCACATCATGGACTGATGGAGGCACTTGTGATCTCCCTTGAGATTCCTCGAGGTAAAGCCCTCAATGATACGGCGCTTTTGACCCATTTTGAGCGGAAAAAGAGCGCGAAAACCAAAGAGAGTGAGCTCTATCTCTATCGCCTGCTCGAATAATCACAAATAAATGCAACTACGGACACAAAAAAGCGGAACCGATACTTTAATCGATGTTCCGCTTTTTTATGATTTCTGTTTTTAATTGACTAATTTACCACTGATACGGCGAGCCCGTTTACATGTGCTCTTCCCACAATTTGGTAATGCGCTCTGAGAGCTGCATTGGATCAAATGGTTTGGTTAATACTCCCAGCATTTTCGGAGGACGCGCCTCTGAATACGCTGCAAACTGAACGTTTGCCGTTAAAAAAATCGCAGGGGTATTTTCAAACTCCGGAAGTGCCTGAAGCGCATTTAACGTCTCAGGACCGCTCATTTCGGGCATCATCACATCAATCAAAAAGAGTTCCGGCTTGAATTCATCCACACACGCAAGCGCCGCTTTTCCTGAGGCACACGCCTTCACTTCAAAACCGCCCACTTCCGAGAGGGAAAATTCGATAATACTCAAAATATCCTGATCATCATCGATACAAAGAATTCGCCTTAATGGTCTCTTCATGCTCTCTTTACATCCTATTTCTGCCACTGCACTCGTTTAATATATCACGCGTATATTGTACCAAACAATCCCCATTAATTTAGACGCCGGTCATACGCTAGGTAATTATCTGACCAATAGACCACTTCTTGCACCCTAGGGGTGATCAATCGCATCATCTCTTGCCGAGTAAACCAGCCCCACTCATTGTGTTCTGGGCGGCCAAGCTCGGGGTTAATAGGAAGATCGATCTTGCGCGAAGGAGTCTCTGCAATATAGTAACGCGCCACCTTTTTACCACGGCAATAAGGGGGCGTTTCATAGAAATCGTGTCCCCACGAGAAACGTAAATTGGTGAGCGTTGTCTCCTCTTCCACTTCTCGAAGGGCTGTTTCTAACGGTGTTTCGCCCGCTTCGAGCTGTCCTTTTGGGAAATCCCAAAAATTATAGGCTCGGAGGAGCAGGTAGAGAAATTCGCCCCGCTCCCAGCGAACAATTACGGCACCGCAAGAGAGAATCTCCGGTGTCGATTCATCATTCACAGGATGATCCTCCTGCGTTTAGTGATAGCGCGGGCTAAACTCGCGAACCGCTTCCACCATCGCCTTAACGTTTTCAGGATCAATCCCTGGATGGATTCCGTGACCAAGATTGAAGATATGGCCTTGGCCCTTTTCAACAGGACCGTAGGCGTGAAGCACTTTCTTCACATTTTCACGCACCACTTCCGGAGTTGAGTAGAGAACGCCCGGGTCCATATTGCCTTGAAGCGCGACTTTATTGCCAATTAACGCTTTCGCATGGGCAATGTCGGTCATCCAGTCAAGACCCACGGCATCCGCGCCGGCATTAGACTGCTCGCCTAACCACATACCGCCATTTTTCGTAAAGATAATGCTCGGAATGCGTGCGCCGTTATAATCTTTAATCACGCCGCGAACGATTTTCTCCATATATTTAAGGGAGAACTCGCGATAATGCTCTTTCGATAAGATGCCGCCCCAGGTGTCAAAAATTTGCACCGCAGCTGCACCGTTTACGATCTGTGCATTGAGATAATCGATCACAACGTCAGCGAGTTTGTCGAGGAGTTTATGCATCGCTTCAGGATGCTCGTACATAAAGCCGCGAACTTTACCAAAATCCTTACTGCCGCCACCTTCAATCATGTAGGTTGCCAGCGTCCATGGGCTTCCGGTAAATCCAATAAGTGGCACACGACCATCAAGCTCTTTATGAATGGTGCGTACCGCATTCATCACATAGCCAAGCTCAATTTCAGCATCGGGTTTGGGAAGATTATCGATCTGTCTTGGATCGGTAATGGGGGTTTCAAATACCGGGCCTTTGCCAGGCACGAAACTTAAACCTAATCCCATCGCGTCGGGAATGGTTAAAATATCTGAAAATAAAATGGCGGCATCAAAGCCAAAACGGTCAATCGGCTGAAGCGTGACTTCACAAGCAAGCTCAGCATTACGGCATAGATCCATAAAGCTTCCCGCTTGTTCTCGTACACGGCGATACTCAGGGAGATATCGGCCTGCTTGACGCATCATCCACACGGGCGTCCTATCCACAGGTTCTTTGAGCAAAGCGCGAAGAAAACGATCGTTCTTATATGTCATATGTTCTATAATTCCATTATATTTATTAATCGTGAATACTTTGAAAGTGTACCATAATTCGCCCTAAAAAAGATTTATTTTCAAAGAGCATTAGCTCTTTTTGACCAAACAGGGTATAATAACCTGCTCTTTTATAACCGACTAGCAATCATTGTCGATGATTTTTCGGTTTAATCGAGATTAATACACATTTATTTTATTATTAATACTCACAAGCTTATCGCGCTTAAATGTGGGTGCTCCGTCATTTATATTGTGGTGGCAGTTCATTTAAGCAGGCTTGGAGGCTCAACCCTATTAAAGGAAAAACTATGTCTAACGTATCAATGCGTGAATTACTTGAAGCTGGTGTTCACTTCGGTCACCAAACCCGTTTCTGGCATCCAAAAATGAAACCTTTCATCTTCGGATCACGTTCTAAAATTCATATCATCAACTTAGAAAAAACCGTTCCAATGCTTGACGATGCTTTAAACTTCATCTCAAGTATCGCAGCACAAAACGGCCGCATTCTTTTTGTTGGTACAAAACGTGCAGCATCAGAAGCGATCACTCAAGAAGCTCAACGCGCAGGTATGCCATACGTTAACCATCGTTGGTTAGGTGGTATGCTCACGAACTTCAAAACCGTTCGTAACTCAATTCGTCGTCTTCGCGAAATCGAAGAGATGAAATCTGATGGTTCATTAGAGCGCTTAACTAAAAAAGAAGGCATCCTTCTTGAGCGTGAACTTAACAAATTAGAGCGCAGCTTAGGCGGTATCAAAGATATGCCTAACATTCCAGACGCACTTTTCGTAATCGATGTTGGCTACGAAAGTAATGCCGTTGCTGAAGCGAAAAAAATGGGAATTCCTGTAATCGGAATCGTTGATAGTAACAGTTCACCTGAAGGCGTAGATTACGTAATCCCAGGTAACGATGACGCTATCCGAGCAATCCGTCTTTACACTAAAGCCGTTGCTGATGCTGTAATCGAAGGTCGTGGTTCAAACGCACAACTCGCTGCTAAAGATGCACAAGCGGCAGATGAGTTTGTAGAAGTTGAAGCGGCTGCTGACGCAGAGTAATAATTGATTTTAGGGGGGTGCTTAACCGCACCCTCTTTCCATCATTTTTTGGTTTTCCACTTTATTCACTTTTAATTTAATGAGGTATTTATAATGGCGAATATTACCGCAGCCATGGTTAAAGAGCTTAGAGAGCGCACTGGTTCAGGCATGATGGAGTGTAAAAAAGCTCTGACTGAAACAAATGGCGATATCGACGCAGCAATCGATTTAATGCGTAAAAACGGTCAAGCAAGTGCTGATAAAAAAGCAGGACGTGCAGCGGCTGAAGGCGTACTTTTAGTGCGTACTGCTGGCAGCTTCGGCGTGATCGTTGAAGTAAACTGTGAAACAGACTTCGTAACGAAAAACGAAGACTTCATCAAATTTGCTGATGATGTTGCTAACCTTGCATTAAACGAAAAAATCACCACAGCTGACGCGTTAAACGCAGCGAAATTAGGTGATTCTACCGTTGATGAAGTTCGCCGTGGTTTAGTGGCTAAAATCGGTGAGAACATCTCTGTTCGCCGTGTAGCAGCCATTGATGGTAACGGAATGATCGGTGCATATGTTCACGGTGTTCGTATCGCAGCTATCGTTGACGTATCAACAGATAACGAAGAATTAGCGAAAGACTTAGCGATGCACATCGCGGCAGCAAGCCCAATCTGTGTAGACGCGGACGCTGTTCCTGCTGAACTTCTTGAAAGAGAGCGCGCAATCTACGTTGCACAAGCGCAAGAATCAGGTCGCCCTGAGAACATTCAAGAGAAAATGATCGAAGGTAGAATGCGTAAATACTTAGAAGAGATCACTCTTGTAGGTCAAGCATTCGTTAAAGATCCTGACATGACGATCGAAAAACTTCTCAAAAACAACAACGCAACCGTATCTTCATTCATCCGTTTCGGTTTAGGTGAAGGCGTTGAGATCGAAGAGACTGACTTCGCAGCAGAAGTTATGGAACAACTTAAATAAGTGTTCTTAAAAAAATACAGGATCGAAGGCAACTTACCCTTCCCTATATAATCAATCATAGGTAGCGGTATAAACGTAACGATCGTGAAAAAGAGTGTGATACCCATTGGGTCACACTCTTTTTTTGTCTCCAGATTTTACTCATTCATCATTGACCGGTTTCTTTTTCAACAGGCATAAAAAAGCCCCACCGAGGATTCAAACATTATGAACCGCTTATGGTGAGGCGTTTTGCTATTGGGGACGTTTAAGGATTTACCTGAAACGCAGCCATTATTTCTTTTTCGGTCTAAAGATCGGGCATTTTGCTTCATCAATTTCGAAGAAGTGTCCCCCAATCAGATCGATGCAGTAGGGAATTGCAGAGAAGATTCCATTGACGACGGTATTGCCCTCTTTATCTTTAACGCCTGCTAAAGTCTCTTCGATCGCACGAGGACGACCGGGGAGATTCACGATCAGCGTTTCATTACGAATAACGCCGACTTGGCGCGATAAAATGGCGGTGGGAACAAAGTAGAGACTCACTTGACGCATCTGCTCGCCAAAGCCTGGCATCTCCTTATCGGCAATCGCTAAGGTGGCATCCGGCGTTACGTCCCGTTTTGTTGGGCCTGTTCCGCCGGTGGTGAGCACTAAATCACACTCTTTATTATCCACAAGATCAATGAGGGTTTTCTCAATGAGCGCCTGATCATCTTCGATCAAGGCTTTGTGATAAACAATCGGATTTTTCACCACGCCATTTAACCAGGATTCAAGATGAGGAAGCCCCTCATCTCGATAGTCACCACGGCTCGCCCGATCACTGATCGACACTAAACCGATAATCACTTCATCCATTTTTTTATCCATCTTTATACTGCTGTCCTTAATATTAAATGATTAACAGAATGCAAGGAGCAGACTCGGCATAACCCCGAGAACCGCTAATGCAAACACATTTAATGATAAGAATACACGACTTGTTGTAGGGGCATCAACTGTGAGCTCATTCTCCGCAACGGTTTCATCAAAGAACATCACTTTTACCACACGAAGGTAGTAGAAAAGTCCGATCACTGACATGATAAGTCCGATGATCACTGTCCAGATAAAGCCCGCTTGGAAGGCACTTTTAAGTACTAAAAGTTTCCCTTGGAAGCCCACGAAGAACGGAATACCGCCCATTGAGAACATCACTGCCGCCATTAAAAATGCAAGCCAGCCGTGTTCGCGACCAAAGCCTTTGAGCTCATCGATATTTTCAACCGCGTTACCATTATTTTTCACCATTAACACAAAGCCAAAGGCTGCGGTAGTGGTGAGTGCGTAGGTGATCGCGTAGAAAAGACCGGATGAATAACCGCTCTTATCATCTAAGAAGAGACCTAACAACATAAACCCAGCATGCGATACCGCTGAATAACCGAGCATACGGCGCAGGTTTTCTTGTTTAAGTGCGATTAAGTTACCGAGTACAAATGAGACGATTGCGATCGCTGAAAGCACGAGCTGCCAATCTTCTACAAGGTTGCGCGCTGAGACTAAAAGGAGCGCACTTGCCATTACAAATGCTGCCACTTTCGGTGCCGCACTGATTAAAAGTGCTACCGGCGCTGGCGAACCTTCATACACATCGGGAACCCACGCGTGGAACGGTGCCGCCCCAAGCTTAAAGGTCACCCCAACGATAATGAAGATCATTGAGAAGAGAAGAAGCTTATTACTCATACCGCCCTCTTCAATGGCATTTTGTACCATGAAGTCTGCGATCTCGCTTAATACAAATGAGCCGGTTGCGCCGTAGAGTAACGCCACACCAAAGAGTAAGATCCCTGATGCCATCGCACCCATGACGAAATATTTCATCGCCGCTTCAACACCGCGACTATTATTGCGATTGAGCGCCGCTAATCCGTAGAGCGGAAGCGACATTAACTCAAGCCCTAAATAGAGGGTTAACATCGTCGCTGCCGATACCATCACCACCATTCCAAGCGTACTTAAAAGGGTGAGCAGATAAAACTCCGGAATCGCAAGACCATCCATCTCAAGACGGGGATAGCTATAGATAAGGCCAATGGCCACAATGGCAATCACCATCAATTTCAAAAACGCTGCTGAACTTGAATAGCTCACCTCGCCAAACCATAGGCTAAGCGTCTCTTGACCGTTAATAAGGTCTGGCATATCACTGCTAAAATGCACAATGCCGCTATTCATTTGGGCAAAGGCTAAAATGCCCGTACCCACAAGCGCTACTAAACTTAATACATAGAGCTGCTGATGCCCTGAGTCCTTACGAAAGCTCTCATAGAGTAGAATCACTACTATCATCGAAAGCAGGAAGATCTCAGGCATCGCCGCCATCATATCGATTAGTCCTAATTTACTTGTCATCTTTTTTTCCTTTAGATCTTATCGAGCGATTAACTGTTGAGCTTTCGCTGCTTGTTCAACACCAAAGCTAACTTGCTCTAAAAGGCCATCAATCGAGGTATGCATCAATTCCGCTACTGGATTTGGCCAGATACCGAAAAGGATAATTAATACCGCGAGCGAACCGAGTAAGAGCCACTCTCTACCGTTGATATCGGTGAGTTTTGCCACATGATCGTGGGTTACTTCACCTAAGATCACACGTTTAGTGAGCCATAAGTTGTACGCCGCACTTAAGATAAGCGCTGACGCCGCTGCTAATGCGATCCAAATTGAGTATTGGAAGCTTGAGAGAATCACCCAGAATTCACCGATAAAACCTGATGTTCCAGGAAGACCTGAGTTTGCCATCGCAAAGAAGACAAAGAACGCACCAAATACAGGCATGGTGTTGATCACCCCACCGTAATCCGCAATTTCACGTGAGTGAACGCGATCATAGAGCACCCCAATACAGAGGAACATCGCTGATGACACAAGTCCGTGCGAAATCATCTGCATCATACCGCCTTGGATCGCCATTTGCGCCGCATCAAATGATCCGGTCACTTTTGCAATACCAAATGGAAGCATAAAGCCAAGCGTAACAAATCCCATGTGAGCAATCGATGAGTATGCGATAAGTTTTTTCATATCGCGCTGTACAAGAGCCACAAGCGAGATATAGATAATCGCTACGATACTAAGCGCGATCACAAACCATGCGTAGGTCTCCGCTCCGTGAGGAACGATCGGAAGGATGAAACGAACAAATCCGTAACCCCCGATTTTAAGGGTAATCGCTGCTAACACAACTGAACCCCCAGTAGGCGCTTCAACGTGCGCTGAAGGCAACCAAGTGTGAACCGGCCACATCGGCACTTTCACCGCAAACCCCGCAAGGAATGCAAAGAAGAGCCAGCGCTGCGCGGTTGGATCAAGATTTAAGCTTTGGAAATCTAAGATATTAAAGCTGTATTGACCCGCTTCACCGGTTTGTAGATAGAGATAAATTAACGCCACTAAGAGGAAGATCGATCCTAAGAAGGTGTAGAGGAAGAATTTAAGCGCGGCCACAATACGGCCAGGGCCTCCCCAAACACCGATGATTAGGAACATCGGGATCAACATCGCTTCGAAGAAGATATAAAATAAAATACCATCAACCGATGCGAAAATTCCGTTCATCAATCCTTCAAGAATTAAGAATGCCGCGAAATATTGATTCGGGCGATCCTTGATCACTTCCCACCCTGCGATCACCACAATGATGGTCACAAAGGTGGTCAGAATGATAAAGGGCATTGAAAATCCATCAACCCCTAAGTGATACGCTGTGCCAAGCTGAGTGCTCCAGACGCTGTTTTCGACAAATTGCATCCCTGCGACCGTTGGGTCGAACGAGAAGAAAAGCGGCAGTGAGAGCACAAACGCAACAACGGATACCGCCAATGCAATCCAGCGAGCTCGTGATGGCTGATCTTTTCCGACCGCGAGTACAACGAGCCCTCCGATGATTGGCAACCAAATTACTAAACTTAACCAAGATATTTGCATTGTATTCATTATTGATTCCTAGTTAAAAACGACCCATGTCATAAGCACTAACAGCCCTATGATCATTAAAAATGCTGAGTGATAGAGGTATCCTGTTTGGATCTTACGCACAAAGCCCCCGAGAGCGCTTGCAATGCGTGATGAACCAAAGACGATCTTCTGATCGATCAGTTCGTCATCGACCTTCTTCCATAATGTATTACCAACGCTAATCGCTCCGGCAGAGAAGACTTTTTCATTGATCTTGTCGAAGTAATAGTTGTTCGCAAAGAGAGGCATTAAGCGCGCTTTTTCAACCGCGTTCGTTGCCGCATCAGCAATGGATGGTTTTACCATATAGACAAACCATGCTGTGAGAAGTCCTGCAATGGTGAGATAGAACGCTGGAGCGGTGATCGCCTCTTTGGTCATCTCCCATGAAATTCCCGTACCTGAAAGACCTGCAAAATCCGCTTGAAGATCGCTCATCGTGCTGTGTAAAAGTGGGCCATTCACTTCAAGCGCTTCTTTTAAGAAACTGCCTGAAAGCATCTCCGGCGCCATATACCAACCAAGAATCACAGATGGAATCGCTAATAAAATTAACGGAATCGTTACCACTAAACGAGACTCTTTTGGTACCTCGTGAAGCACGCCTTGCGCACCACTGTGATCGTTTGGATCGATGGTGAAACGCTCTTTTCCGTGGAAGACCAAGAAGATCATACGGAAGGTGTAGAGTGCCGTTAAGAAAACCCCTAAGAGTAACGCAATGCTCGCAAAGCCACTGCCGAAGATATCGCTATGGTGAAGTGCCATAATGATGCCCTCTTTTGAGTAGTAGCCTGAGAAGAATGGCATACCAATCAGCGCAAGCGCACCTAATAACGTGGTAATCCAAGTGATCGGCATCCGTTTTGCAAGGCCACCCATAAAGCGCATATCTTGCTCGTGATGCATACCGATAATCACCGATCCTGCACCTAAGAAGAGAAGGGCTTTAAAGAATGCGTGCGTGGTTAAGTGGAACGCTGCCATTGAGTACGCTGACGCACCAAGAGCAACCGTCATATAACCGAGTTGTGAAATGGTTGAATACGCCACAACGCGTTTAATGTCATTTTGGAAGAGACCTAAAACCCCCATAAAGAGCGCTGTGATCGCACCAATAATCATGATAAATGAGAGTGCTGCGGTCGATAACTCATATAGAGGCGCCATACGTGACACCATGAAGATCCCTGCGGTAACCATTGTTGCCGCGTGAATCAGTGCCGAGATTGGGGTCGGACCTTCCATCGAATCCGGTAACCATACATGTAAGGGAACTTGCGCTGATTTACCCATTGCCCCAATAAAGAGGAAGAAACAGGCAACCGTCACCATATTCCACTCCATTCCGAAGAAATGGAACGTTGTATGAGCACTTTCAAGATTTGAGAATGCGCCGCTGTAATGAAGGCTTCCGCTCATCATAAATACGCACGCGATCCCGATAATAAATCCAAAGTCACCCACACGGTTAACCACGAACGCTTTCATGTTTGCGTAGATCGCTGTAGGCTTTTTATACCAGAAACCGATCAGAAGATAGGATACAAGACCCACCGCTTCCCAACCAAAGAAGAGCTGCATGAAGTTGTTTGACATCACCAGCATCAACATTGAGAAAGTAAAGAGTGAGATGTAGCTGAAGAAGCGGCTATACCCAGGATCGCCAGACATATACCCAATTGAGTAGATATGCACCATGAGCGATACAGAGGTAACTACCACCATCATCATTGCGGTTAAGTTATCCACAAGGAAGCCGACGGCAACCGTTGCATTTCCCGCATCCATCCAGGTGTAGACGTTATCGTCAAAGATTGGCGCCGTCCCATTGAAATGTTGAATTAACACCATCACTGAGAGAGCCGCTGCGATTCCCACAAAGAGAATCGTTACGCTATGTGCCACTTTCGGGTTGATTACTCGGCAGAAAAGTCCTGAGATAATCGAGCCTAATAGAGGCAATAAAACGATTGATAAATAGACAAATTTTAATTCCATTTTAGCCTCTCATCTCATTTAAACTATCAACATCGATTTCGGCTCGTTTTCTAAAGATTAGCACTAAGATTGCAAGTCCAATCGCTGCTTCCGCCGCGGCCACCGCGAGCGTGAAGAAAACAAACACCTGACCATGAAGATCGTTTGCAAAGGTTGAAAACGCCACGAAAAGAATACTGGTCGATAAGAGCATCATTTCGATACACATCAACAATACAATCAGATTCTTCCGATTAATAAAAATGCCAGCCGCACTAATGCCAAATAGGATACTTGCCAGTACGACATAATCCGTTACGACTAAGTTCATTATTTTTCCTCCTTTTTGTCATCTGCGGGAGCTGCATCGGCTGTCACTGCTTCCCCTTCCGCGGCCGCGTCACTCTCTTCGAGCACAGGCGCTTCTTCCGGTTCTACATACTCAGCCATTTTCGATGCAGGCATTGAAACAACGCGCATGCGATCCTCAGCGTTTTGACGGATCTGCCATGACACATCCACCTCTTTACGTTTAAGCGGACCGGTACGACGCGTTAAGCTAATTGCTGCGATCATCGATACTAAAAGCACCATCGCCACCACTTCAAATGAGTAGAGGTATTCGGTGTAGAGTAAAAATCCGAGATCTTTTGGATTGCTTCCAAATTTGCTCACAGGATCCTCACCGACAATTGCGCTGAAGTGTTCAGGATTACGCAATAAGCTCTCTGAGCCTGTGGTAATCGCAATGATCTCTGCCACAAATACCACCGCAACAATGAGTCCAATTGCAATGTACTTTTTATTCCCAGCACTTTTAAGCGCCTCTTCAGGAATATCGAGCATCATCACCGCAAATAGGAAGAAGACCATTACCGCGCCACAATAGATAATAATGAGTGCAAGCGCTAAGAACTCCGCCTGCAGTAACATCCATAAACAGCTCGTCATCACAAAGGTTAAAATCAAGTGAAGTACCGAGGTCATGGTATTTTTCGCACTGACAACGCGCACCGCAGAATAGATGGTGATGGCAGCGAAAATATAAAACAGAATCTTAAATAACATTTTCTATCACCTCTTTAGTACAAATCGCTATCTTGAGCGAGATCGCTTGCAATCTGCTCTTCGAACTTATCACCAATCGCAAGTAACTGCTCTTTAGTGATAATGTTGTCGCCCTTCTCTTCCATGTGGTATTCAAAAATACGCGTTTGAACAATGGAATCAACCGGACAGGCTTGTTCGCACAGACCGCAGAAGATGCATTTGAAGAGGTCAATATCGTAACGAGTGGTACGACGGGTA
Organism: Ignatzschineria sp. RMDPL8A; assembly: GCF_029815055.1. Classification (NCBI taxonomy): domain Bacteria; kingdom Pseudomonadati; phylum Pseudomonadota; class Gammaproteobacteria; order Cardiobacteriales; family Ignatzschineriaceae; genus Ignatzschineria; species Ignatzschineria sp. RMDPL8A. The sequence goes on from NZ_JAPPWA010000001.1 coordinate 227,994, forward strand.
CCATCGGCACGCTCTTCTGTATCGATCGTAATCGCTTGCGCGGGACAGGTTGCCTCACAGAGTTTACATGCGATGCAACGCTCTTCCCCATTGGGGTAGCGTCTTAATGCATGGAGCCCACGGAATCGATTCGATTGCGGGGTTTTTTCCTCTGGATATGAGACAGTGAATTTATCACGAAACATATAACGCCATGTGATGCCCAGACCTTTCCGTAGCTCACGAAGGGTAAATGTATCGTAGAGTAATTTAAATTTATTCGACATCGTTTTCCCCTACCTTTAACTAAACCAAGGACCGAAGTTCACTTGATGCATAACCACTACAACAAGTAACCAGATCACGGTAATCGGAATAAAGAATTTCCATCCTAAACGCATGATTTGGTCATAACGATACCCGGGGAAGGTCGCACGCACCCAAATAATACTGAAGAGGAAGAAGATAATCTTAAGCACCATCCAGATAATGCCATCCTGCGCGAGCCAGCCTAAAACTGGAACACTCTCTAAGCCAAATCCTGAAAGCGGTGATAACCAACCTCCAAAGAAGAGAAGTGTAATAAGCGCTGAGGCTAAGATCATGTTGGTATATTCCGCTAGATAGAAGCTCACGAACCCGGTACTTGAATACTCGGTAAAGAACCCAGCAACAATTTCAGACTCCCCTTCTACCACCGCAAACGGTGCACGGTTTAGTTCCGCTAAACTTGAGATGTAATACACAATCATCACTGGGAAAAGCGGAATGAAATACCAGCTTAAAATACCGTAACCTTTCTGACCGAGCACAATATCGGTAAAGTTAAGGCTACCGGCTGTGATAATCACCGCGATTAACGCAAAGCCCATCGCAAGTTCGTATGAAATTACTTGAGCTGCGCTACGGATCGCTCCGAAAATCGCAAATTTTGAGTTCGATGCCCAACCACCAATAAGTGATGCATAAACGCCGAGCGATGCGATCGCTAAGACATATAACACACTCGAATCGAGCATTGAGCCCTCTTTAAATGCCCCTTCCCCGAAAGGAATGACCACCCACACCGCAAAGGCGGAAGTGATTGCAATAAAGGGCGCGACTAAGAACATTTTTTTGTTCGCCGCTGAGGGAATCACAAACTCTTTAAAGAGCATTTTCAAAAGGTCAGCAAACGGTTGTAAAAGACCATATGGCCCTACACGGTTTGGCCCTAAACGGACATGCATATACCCGAGCACTTTACGCTCAACTAAGGTGAGATACGCAACCCCTAACACCACCGGAATAATCACCGCGATCGCTTTCACTAACGCAGCCACTAATGGGTAGTTGTAAATTGCCATTAACAATTCCATTATTTTGCCTCCTTAAGTAGATCGGCAGAGTAAAATGGTACGCTTCCTGCGAATTCAACGGGGATACGAACCACTTGATCCGCAAGTTTTTCCGTGACACGAATCGAGAGCGACTGACCTTGCAGTTCAAATGTCTCCTTGCTCGCAATCATCGCAACGCCGGGATTAACCGCAATGCGTGCTCGTTTTGCAAGAGGGGTTTTTTGTAACGCTTCAGAACGGCGCACATAAGCATCGACTGAGTAGAGTGAACGTGAAGGAATCGCCATTAGAACATCACGAACATTTCGCTCATAACCTTCCACGTTGATCTCAACAAAGTTGGTTGCCTCGCCCAATTCTTTTTGCGCTACATTCCATTCAGCTAAGATCTCGCCGGCATTAATATAATCAAATCCATCAAGTTGGAACTGATTGCCTAATACGCGCAATACTTTCCAGAGCGGACGAGCTTCCCCTTGAGGAAGCGCCGCTGCCGAAACGGTTTGGCATTTGCCTTCAAGATTCACAAGTGAGCCCGGAGTTTCACCCCATGCCGCTACCGGCAACACAGTGGTTGCCACACGGCTGAGATAATCGCTAAAGAATGGCGTCATCGCCACAACAATATCCGCTTTGGTTAATGCCGCATCGATCTGTGCTGGATTATGATAATCCTCTATCGGATCGATCGCACCTACTAATAGATACGCTTTTAATTGCGCATCGATCATCGCTTTTGTATTAAGACCGCCCACATCAGGATGAACTTTCGTTAACATCGCACCCGTTGCATTCGCGCCTTCGCTGATATACCCAAAGTTCGCACCGCTTACCTTCGCAATCGCCATTGAGAGCGCTTGAATAAAGGCAAAGTCAGGATGACGAATCGCTTCCGCACCAAGCACCACCCACTGTTTTTTACCTGCGAGCAGCTGATCAACGAGCGCTTGTCCTTCGGCACTTAACTCACCAGCGAACTGAAGAAGATTGCGATCAACCTCTACATTTTTCGACGTCGCTAATGCGTTTAAGACCGCTGATAACTCACCAACCCATTTGCCCGGGTGGCGCACTAAGGCATTTACTGGAACGAGCTGGTCAGCATCATAGCTACTTAACATCGAAACGCGCGCGCCGTTTTTCACTGCATCACGCATACGAATACCAAGAACGGGAAGCTCCATACGAATGTCCGCACCAATCAGTGCAAACGAATCAAGTGCATTCACATCCGCAACTGACACACCTAAACCGCGATAGAGAGGTTCAGAACGATCATTACGGAAATCTTCTTGATTAAAACGATGGTCAATATTTTTAATGCCGAGGGATTTCGCTAATTTCTGCGCTAAATGCATCTCTTCAACGGTGGCAAGCGGTGATACGAGAACGCCCACTTGATCTGCACCATGTTTTGAGATTACTCCTTCGAGCACCATACGAGTTGCAAGCAATGCTTTCGCCCAATCAGTTTTCTCTAATTGGCCATCGCCCCCTTTAATATAAGGTGCTAAAGCACGATCACTGCTATGGATCGCTTCATAACTGAAACGGTCACGGTCAGCAATCCAGATTTCATTAATCGCTTCATTTTCACGAGGAACGCTGCGTGCAATTTTACCGCGAAGGGTATGAATTGACGTGTTCGCGCCTAAACCATCATGAATGCTAATGGATGGGTGATTTTCATATTCCCAAGGACGCGCCTGATATTTAGATGGTTTTGCGGTGAGCGCTCCTACCGGACAGATATCGATAATATTGGCCGATACTTCCGATTTAAGCTCGTGCTCAATATGCGTTGTGATCTCTAAACGATCCCCACGATTCATCCCGCCAAGCTCGCGCATGCCTGCAATTTCATCGCCGTAACGTACACAACGGGTACATTGGATACAGCGATTCATAAAGGTTTCTACGAGTGGTCCGATATCAATTTTTTCATAATGGCGTTTCTCTTCTTCGAAAAGTGAGAGATTTTGACCATATTGATAGGAGAAATCTTGTAACTCACACTCACCACCTTGGTCGCACACAGGGCAATCAAGTGGGTGATTAATGAGTAAAAATTCCATTACTGCTTTTTGTGCTTCACGCGCTTTTTCACTACGGGTACGCACAATCATGCCATCCATAATGGGCGTTGCACACGCAGGCGCAGGTTTTGGCATGCGTTCAACATCCACTAAACACATCCGGCAACTTGCGGCGATGGAGAGCTTATCGTGGTAGCAAAAACGTGGAATCGGAATCCCTGCGTTATCGGCTACTTCAATGAGCATGCTCCCTTTTGGCGCCTTAATCTCTTTGCCATCAATTGTAATCGTGAGCATATTGTCGTTAGTCATTATTTGCTCCCTCTACCATGCTGCGGCCATGTTCAATGTAATAAGCAAATTCTTCTGGGAAATGCTTAATAAAGCTCAATACAGGTGCCGCCGCTGCATCACCTAAAGCACAAATGGTTCGTCCACCAATATTATTGGCAACATGGAGTAAACGCTCCATATCTTCAGGACGGCCTTTACCTTCTAAAATACGTGTCACAATGCGGAATAACCAACCGGTTCCTTCGCGGCACGGCGTACATTGCCCGCACGATTCGCTAAAGTAGAAACTGGAAAGCGTTTGTAAGGCTTTGACCATATCGGTGGTTTCATCCATCACGATCACTGCGCCCGACCCCATCATTGAGCCTGCGCCTTTCGCGATCGAGTCGTAATCCATGTTAACGCCCATCATAATATCCGCTGGCACAACAGGAACTGACGATCCGCCGGGAATCACCGCTTTTAATTTACGGCCTTTCCACACACCGCCGGCTAACTCTAAAAGATCCTTAAAGGGAGTCCCCATCGGAATCTCATAGTTACCGGGTTTGGCAACGTGTCCTGATACCGAGAAGATCTTTTGACCGCCTGCACCGGGAATGCCGTGCTCTTTAAACCAATCGGGACCATTACGTAAAATGCGTCCAACCGATGAGAGCGATTCACAGTTATTAATGGTGGTCGGTTTACCGTACAAACCCACCGCCGCTGGGAATGGGGGTTTAAAACGTGGCTGACCTTTTTTACCTTCTAAGGATTCTAAAAGCGCCGTCTCTTCCCCACAGATATATGCGCCCGCACCGAGTGCTCCGTAGAGATGAATGTTAATGCCGGTTCCTTGGATATTATCGCCAAGAAGGCCCGCGTCTTTTGCCTCTTGAACCGCTTGTTCAAAACGCTCAAAGGGCTCATGCATAAACTCACCGCGCATATAGTTGTAACCCACTTCAGCACCGATTGCGAAGGCGCCAATCAGCATTCCTTCAACAAGTGCGTGCGGGTTAAAACGCAAAATATCACGGTCTTTACAGGTGCCGGGCTCAGATTCATCCGAGTTACAGACGAGATAGCTCTTAACGCCATCGCCTTTTGGCATAAAGCTCCACTTCACTCCGGTTGGGAACCCTGCCCCACCACGACCGCGAAGTTCAGACGCTTTTACCAATTCGATCACTTCATCACGGGACAATTCGCCGCGTAGAATCTTTTTCCAACCCTCATAGCCGCCGAGCTCCAAATAGGTGTCGATCGACCACGGATTGTCGTGACCTAGGGTAAAGTAACAAACTTCATTCATAATCATGCGTTTGCTCCTTTTGAATTCTCAATAATTTTATCTAAGATCTCATCGATCTTTTCGATCGTTAAGTTCTCGTGATATTCATGATTGACCAGCGCTGCTGGGGCATTGGTACATGCCGCAATGCATTCGTCCTCTTTCTTTAATGAAAAAAGACCATCAGGGGTTGATTCGCCAGCTTTAATGCCTAAACGATTCTCCACATGCGCTAAAATCTCCTCGCCGCCACGCAGCATGCAGGAGATATTGGTACAGATCATGAGTGCGTTTTTACCGCAGGGCTTCATTTCGTACATTGAATAGAAGGTAGCAACCTCATATACCGCCACCGGTGGCAGATCTAAATACTCTGCAACGGCATCCATTAATTCGGTGGTGAGATAGCCTTCATTTTCATGTTGTACAGCACGAAGTGCAGCTAAGAGCGCTGATTGTTTGCGGTCATCAGGGAAACGTTGTAACCACGCATCAATTTCCGCTTGTACGTTCGCGCTTAAAATACTCTCTTTACCTTTCATCTTCATTACTCAACAATTGTCTATTTATCGAACTATCGGTCAATATCACCGAACACCATGTCTTGGGTACCTAAAATCGCGACCAAGTCAGATAACATGTGGCCTTTTGCCATCTCATGCGTTGCTGAAATGTGCGGGAACCCAGGAGTTCTCAATTTAACGCGATAGGGCTTATTCGCACCATCGGATACGAGGTAAACACCAAATTCACCTTTCGGATGCTCGATCGGAACATAGACCTCACCTTCGGGCACACAAAAGCCTTCAGTAAAGACTTTAAATTGCTGAATTAAGGCTTCCATATCCTCTTTCACATCACCGCGTTTTGGAATCGTGACGCGTGAATCTTCACTCATCACCGGCCCTTCGTTTTTACGGAGCCAATCGATACATTGACGAATAATGCGAACGGATTGATTCATCTCTTCAATGCGCACAAGGAAACGGTCATAACAGTCACCGTTCACGCCTACCGGCACATCAAATTCGAGCTGATCGTATACCGAATAAGGATGTTTCTTACGAATATCCCACTCAACGCCCGATCCGCGTAACATTGGCCCGGTAAATCCAAGCTCAATAGCGCGCTCAGCCGATACAACGCCGATGCCTACAACACGCTGTTTCCAGATACGGTTGCCGACGAGAAGCGCCTTATATTCCGGCATATGTTTGTTGTCAAAGCGATCGCAGAAATCTTCTAAGAAGTCGAGTACATCCCCTTGACGCGGTTTGTTGAGTTTATCAATCGTTTTTTGTGAACGAAGTTTTAATGGGCGTTTTTTAAAGATGCGTCCGGGAATCCCTTTCTCATATTGAGGCATGGTTTTCGGAAGATCTTTCGCCACCCCGCCGATACGATAATAGAAGGGGTGAATCCGCGCGCCGGTAATCGCTTCCTGTAGATCGTAAAGTTCTTCACGATCGCGGAAACAGTAGAGCAGCATCGCCATTGCGCCTAAGTCATGCCCGTGTGCGCCTAACCACATAAGGTGGTTCATCACACGCGTGGTTTCATCCATAAGTACACGGATATATTGCGCACGAATCGGCACTTCGATACCAAGCAGTTTTTCAACCGCTAATACATACGCATGCTCGTTATTTAAACATGAACAGTAATCAAGACGGTCTAAATACCCAATCGAATGGGTGTAGGGCTTCGCTTCCATCAACTTTTCAGTTCCACGATGGAGAAGACCGATATGAACGTCTGCGCGCTCAACCGTCTCACCGCGAAGCTCCAAAATCATCCGCATAACCCCGTGTGCTGCCGGATGCTGCGGACCAAAGTTCAGTGTGTAGTTTTCAATATTTGCCATAATCTAGTTCCCTTCCCCTTTACGAATCGTCCGAGGAATGTTGACACGCGACTCAATCGTCACAGGCTGATACGCCACACGACGCAGTTCCGCATCATAGATCACCTCAACATTTCCGGTTAATGGGAAATCTTTACGGAGCGGGTGACCGATAAAGCCATAATCCGTGAGGATACGGCGCAGATCCGGATGCCCTTTAAATCCAATGCCGAACATGTCGAAGACTTCACGCTCATACCAGTTTGCCGCCGCCCAAAGATCCACAGCGGAATCGAGCATTGGAAGCGCGCCTTTACGAGATTCGTCAACAAAACATTTAACGCGAACGCGCGAGTTGTGCGTTAGCGACAGAAGGTGATATACCACCGCAAAGCGTTCCGGCATGCGTTTATTCGCGATCACAGGTTCTAAGTGATCCGCATCTTGTCCGGTCGTGCGTTTGGTAACCCCTCGGCTAAATCCGTGATTCGACGCTTCAATATCCCACTCAGCAATACCGTAGGCAGCATAATCCACCGCCGTAATGTCGCTAAGCTGTTTAAAGTCGAGTTCAGGAGAATTTTTTAGGAGGGAGAGGGCGTCAAAAAGAGAGTCTTGGCCTACAGTGATTGTAAGCTCGTCGAGGAATACTGCTGAGTCTTTGACGTAATCTGGAAGCAGTTTTTTGATGCAGGAGAGTAACTCTTGTGGATTTCTAATAGTCATAATTCACCTACCCTAATCGTGCAATTGTGCTGGTGCGTTTAATTTTCTCATGGAGTTGCATAATGCCGTAAATTAACGCTTCAGCCGTAGGGGGACAGCCCGGCACATAGACGTCAACCGGCACAACCCGATCCGCCCCGCGCACCACTGAATATGAGTAGTGATAATACCCACCCCCATTTGCACAAGAACCCATGGAGATAACCCATTTTGGCTCTGGCATCTGGTCATATACTTTTCGCAGTGGCACTGCCATTTTATTCGTCAATGTCCCTGCGATAATCATGAGGTCTGCCTGTCTTGGTGAGGCCCTAAATACCCCGCCCCCAAAACGCTCAAGGTCATAACGCGCCGCTCCGGCATGCATCATCTCAAGCGCACAACACGCAAGTCCAAATGTTACCGGCCATAACGACCCCGTTCTTGCCCAGTTAATTGCCGAGTCAAGCGTGGTGGTTACAAAGCCTTCTTCTAACTTTCCTTCTAATCCCATTCCAACGCTCCTTTTTTCCATTCATACGCAAAACCAGCCACGAGCAGAAGTAGGAATACAACCCCCGCAATAATGCCTGGTAAACCGATGTGATTAAATGCCGCTGCCCAAGGAATTAAGAAGATTAATTCAAGGTCAAAGACGATAAAGAGAATGGCAACAAGGTAGAATCGAACGTCAAATTTAAGCCGCGCATCTTCAAACGCCTCAAAACCACTCTCGTAAGGAGAGAGTTTTTCCGCATTCGGTTTGCTTGGACTCAGTACGTAACCTAGCCCTATTATTACTGCAGCGAATAAAAAGCTGAAAATAATAAAGACCAGTATAGGAAGATATTGCATCATACCTACGAATTCCTCCAATCTGTAATTTAATATGTTTTATTGACGGAACAAGCTTCTAGAGATGGAAAACCCCTGTTAAAGCCTGTAATATATACACACTACACCGTGTATACCGATCCGTTCATACTAATTGATTATCATTGAAAATAAAAGTCATTAGTCGTTTTTTGTACTAACTTAGAAGAATATTATGCCACATAATTCTCTTAAAAATCTAGATTCCCCATTAATTAATAAACTCCGTAATTATGAGCCGGAATTTATCGAAATCCGCAAAAATCTCCATCAAAATCCTGAGTTATCCCGCGAGGAATATAAAACGGCGGATTATATTGAAAATTGCTTAAAATCATGGAATATCGAAACCCATCGATTAATCGGCACGGGGATTATCGGAATCATTAAAAAAGGGCAGTCTAATCGCAATATCGGGCTGCGGGCGGATATTGATGCATTACCCATTAATGAATCAAATAATCTTCCCTACACCTCGCAAACCCCAGGTGTTATGCACGCTTGCGGACATGATGGGCATATGACAACCCTCTTAATGGCGGCGAAATATCTTCAGTTTGATGCGGAATTTGATGGGATTGTTACGCTGATTTTTCAGCCGGATGAAGAGGATACTGCTGGCGCTAAACGCATGATTGAGGCAGGTCTTTTTGAGAAATTCCCCGTCGACACCGTCTTTGCGTATCATAATTATCCCGGCGCAAAAACCGGCGATGTACTGATTCGTGATGGCGCGCAGATGGCGGGCACTTGCACCATTCGCATTAAGGTAAAAAGCTGTGGCGGACACGCAGCGCACCCCTATCAAACCGTCGACACCATCTATGTTGCGGCCCAAATCGTCACCGCGCTTCAATCGATTCCCGCACGAAATCTCTCCGCCATCGACTCAGCGGTGATTACCATCGGCACCATTCACGGCGGCGTTGCCAATAATGCGATTCCCGGCGAAGTGGCGATGACCGGCACGCTCCGCTATTTTGATGTGGCTATCCGCGAAAAAGTGAAAGCGCGCATTCGCGAACTTGTTGAATTTACCGCAGAAAGCTACGGCGCAACAGCAGAGGTTGAATTGATCGATGGCTATATCCCCACCATTAATGAACCCAACGCCACCGCCTTTGCCATTAACAGCATCGAATCACTCATTAAACCCGAGCACCTGCATTTTGATAAAATCCCCTCGATGGGCGCGGAAGATTTTGGCTTTATGCTCGCGGAAAAACCGGGAGCGTATTTTTATCTCGGTAATGATAAAAGCGACACCCTCACCCCACTTCATACAAGTGGTTTTGATTTTGATGACCGTAACTTATTGATTGGGTCAGCTATTTTTTGTCAGCTTGCCCTCGACTATTTAAAATAGTGCACGCAAAAAATCACCTTATCAATTAATATGAGTTATCATTCGCTTAATTGATCTTAGTTAAGGGGCAACCCCATCTTAACGTGATAATTTTATTGCCAAGTAGTATACTAACGCAAGATAATAGTTCGATAATTAATAAAGAGAGATAACACTATGAAACGTCTTACAGCGACGCTTTTAAGTGCGTTCATTTTAAGTGCTCTGATGGGCACCGGCTACGCACAAAACGATGGTCGAACCACGATCTATAAGTGGACCGACGCATCAGGCACTACCTATTACGGCCAAACACCGCCTCCCGGCATGAGTGGCAATCGCATCGAGGTTTTAGAATCGTCGACCGCTTTTTTAGTGCCTAAAGATCGTGAGCGTTACGAAGGTCAGCAAGAGGCGACAACGCCGAAAACCCCTTCATTCTCTGGTTTCTCTCAATTAAATGAAGAGAAAGAGGCCGACGCAAAAAAGAGCGAATCTACTGAAAAACTTCTCGAAGAAGCGCGTTCAGTAGCGAAAAATCGCGACGCAAAACGCTGTGAAGAGGCCACCGATTATCTCAATTCGCTCAATGATTATATGGGCGGCGAATATGGCAAACTCAAAATGGCCAATGAAGATGGCACCTATCGCACCTTAGATGAAATTGAAGTGCGCGAGCTTCACGAACAAGCGATGCGCGATGTTGAGATCTTCTGCGAATAATTTTTGAAGACAGCATTCCACAAAAAGGGCTACACTAGAGCGTAGCCCTTTTTTTTCCTTATTTTTATTAACCAAAGCATTGTTGAATATGAGAACGTCTAACTTTTTAATCAATACTTTACGAGAAACCCCTAACGATGCGGAACTTGCGTCCCATCAGTTAATGCTTCGCGCGGGCCTTATTCGCCGTGTGACATCGGGAATCTATACTTGGAGCCCCCTCGGATTACGCGTGCTCAAAAAAACCGAAGCAATCGTGCGTGACGAGATGGAAAAAGCCGGAGCATTGGAAGTCTTAATGCCCTCCGCTCAACCTGCCGAACTCTGGAAAGAATCCGGTCGCTGGGAACAATTTGGCCCCGAACTGCTTCGCTTTAAAGACCGCCACAATCGCGATTACTGCTTGGGTCCGACCCACGAAGAGGTGATCACCGATTTTGCGCGCAATGAATTAAAAAGTTATCGCCAATTGCCGATCAATTTCTTCCAAATGCAGTGGAAATTCCGCGATGAAATTCGCCCTCGCTTTGGTGTTATGCGTTCGCGCGAATTCTTAATGAAAGATGCCTACTCATTCCACATCGATAAAGAGTCGCTCGATCAGACCTACAACCGCATGTATGAAGCGTACAGCAATATTCTCGATCGGTTAAAGCTTGAATATCGCGCGGTATTTGCCGATTCTGGCGCAATTGGGGGCAGTAAATCCCAAGAATTCCATGTGATCGCCGATGCTGGTGAAGATACCATTGTCTACTCGGATGGTTCCGATTATGCGGCAAACGTCGAAGCGGCGGAAGCGATCGTCGTAGGCACGCGCCGTGATGCCGATCAACCGCTCCGCAAAATGGAAACGCCCGGCGTTAAAACCATTGATGATCTCTCGCGCTTTTTCAATATGCCGCCTGAAATGCTGTTAAAAACCCTCGTGCTTCACGATACTGATGGCGAGCTCATTGCGGTCTGCCTCCGTGGCGATCACGAACTCAATGAAGTAAAAGCAGAAAACTCAGGTCTTTTCCAAGTACCGCTCTCCTTTGCCTCCGATGAAGAGATTGAGGAAAAACTCAACACCACTCCCGGCTCCATTGGCCCGGTGAATCTTCCGATTCGCGTGGTATTTGACCGACAAGCAGCCGTGATGAGTAACTTTAGCTGCGGCGCGAATGAAACCGGTTTCCACTATATCGGCGTTAATATTGGCCGAGACCTTGATGAACCTGAATCGCTTGATCTGCGTGAAGTGAAAGAGGGCGATCCTTCCCCTTGCGGTAAGGGTAAACTTCGCATCGCTCGCGGAATTGAAGTGGGGCATATTTTCCAACTCGGGAATAAATATTCAGCAGCCCTTGGCGCAACGGTATTAGATGAAAACGGAAAAGCGGCAGTGATGGAGATGGGTTGTTACGGCGTTGGGGTGACCCGTATTGTGGCCGCAGCGATCGAACAATCACACGATGATACAGGCATTATTTGGCCCGAAGCGATCGCGCCCTTTACTGTATCGCTCATTCCGATGAATTATCATAAATCAGAGCTCGTCAAAGAGACCACCGATTCACTCTATAGTGATCTCACGAAACTCGGCATTGAAGTTCTCCTTGAAGACCGTAATGTCCGCGCCGGTGAAGCGTTTAGCGACCATGAATTGATCGGAATTCCGCACCGCGTTGTGATTGGTGAACGTAGCTTAAAGCAGGGCGAACTTGAATATAAAGGCCGTACTGATAGCGACGCGACCATGGTAAACGCCGATGAAATTATCGCATTCTTACAAGATAAAATTGCTCAATAATCGGCTAGATACATAACCATTAAAATGAGTTCAACAAAAAAGGATATTGGAACAAACCAATATCCTTTTTTAATATGCTACTTTTCTTGATTGTTCGATTTCTCAAACGCTAGCATTGAGATCAATTACGATTCAGACGATGCGTCCGTTTGAGCCGCTTCCGCCGCTGCTTCTGCCGCCTTTTTCTGACGCGCTGCTTCTTGCTCTTCAATGGTAAGTGCAATGTCGTGACGCAGATAGATCGGCGAGACTTGATCGGCATAGAGCCCCAAATTCTGCTCAATATCACTGATGGCCAGCAGCGCAACTTCCCCAGCGCGAGGATGTTTACGGCTACTAATCTCCACTAGATTGAGCGTCTCTTTGAGCGCAGGATCTAAATCAAATCCATCGCCAACGCCATAAAGCGACTCAAACCCATGGGCTTTCACCGCTTCAATCATGGCATCCATACTGCTCACCTGATCTTCAAATACCGTGACCAAACGCCCCTTTTCACCACGGGTATAGACGGCCCAATAAATCTCGTTCATTTTCGCGTCCATAATGGTGAGGACATTCGCCTCAGGATGATCTTCAAAGACTGGCAATGCTAAAGTTTCGAGCGTTGAAACTGGCACAATGGGTAAGTTGAGACCCGCACCTAAGCCTTGAATAAAGCCGCATGCGATTCGAAGTCCGGCAAAGCTCCCCGGCCCTGCCGCAAAGGCAAGTCCATCGAGATCTGAAAATTGACGCCCGGATTCTTCCATCACTTCTTTAATCATCGGCATCAACACTTCAATATGCTTACGGGGCGTAATCGCAAGGCGTTCAATGATTTCACCATTGACAAATATCGCCGCCGAGCACGCTTCCGTAGAGGCATCTAATGCTAATATCTTCATCGATTTCCCGTTACTTTTTTACCAAATAGTGCGTGCTGCAATAAGGGCAGACCGCTTCGCCCTTTTCATTGGGCTTGAGGTAGACACGCGGATGCATTTTCCACGTTACCTCGTCAATCGGTGGGCAGCAGAGCGGTAACTCTGCGGGAGTGATCGTTTTCTCTTTTAATTCCATTGATGTTGCCATGTTTCGCTCCTCCTCTTATCGAGAAATGGGTTTATATTTAAGTCGATGAGGCTGATCCGCATCATCACCAAAACGACGACGCTTATCGGCTTCATACTCTTCATAGTTACCTTGGAACCATTCTACATGAGAATCGCCTTCGAAGGCCAATATGTGCGTTGCGATCCGGTCTAAGAACCAGCGGTCATGCGAGATCACCACAACGCATCCTGCAAACGCTAAAATCGCATCTTCAAGGGCACGTAAGGTCTCAACGTCAAGGTCGTTCGTCGGCTCGTCCAGTAAAATCACGTTGCCGCCTGAACGAAGTACTTTCGCTAAGTGAACCCGGTTACGCTCACCGCCCGAAAGATCTTTAATATACTTCTGTTGATCTGAGCCTTTAAAGTTAAAACGGCCACAATAAGCGCGCGATGGGATCTCGTAAGTGCCGACACGAATAATGTCTAACCCTTCTGAAATCTCTTCCCAAACGGTCTTATTGTCATCGAGCGAATCACGGCTTTGATCCACATAAGCAAGCTGGACAGTCTCACCAACACGGAACGTTCCCGCATCGGGCTCAAGTTGGCCGGTCATCAATTTAAAGAGCGTTGATTTACCCGCCCCGTTTGGACCAATTACCCCAACAATCCCGCCGCGAGGCAGACTGAAATCGAGCTCTTCATAGAGAAGTTTATCACCAAACGCTTTAGCAACGCCGGTGGCCTCGATCACTAAATCCCCAAGACGCGGCCCTGGTGGAATGTAGATCTCCATCGTTTCGTTTCGTTTTTGGAATTCTTGGCTCTCAAGCTCTTCAAAACGCGCCAAACGTGCTTTCGATTTTGCCTGACGGCCTTTAACGCCCTGACGCACCCACTCAAGCTCTTTCTTAATCGCTTTAGCGTGCGCTTCTTCCTGTTTTGCTTCCTGCTCAAGACGCTTATCTTTCTGCTCAAGCCAGCTTGAATAGTTGCCTTCCCAAGGAATTCCGTGCCCACGGTCAAGCTCTAAAATCCAGCCCGCAACGTTATCTAAGAAGTAACGGTCATGCGTTACCGCCACAACGGTGCCCGGATAATCATGTAAGAAACGCTCAAGCCACGCCACCGATTCCGCATCTAAGTGGTTCGTCGGCTCGTCAAGCAGGAGCATATCAGGTTTTGATAATAGAAGTTTACAGAGCGCAACGCGGCGCTTTTCACCCCCAGAAAGGGTAGCAACATCGCGATCCATCGGTGGAAGACGAAGCGCATCAGCGGCGACTTCAAGCTGACGGTCGAGCGAATGACCATCCACTGAACTTAAAAAGGCCTCAAGCTCTGCTTGTTTTGTGGCAAGTGCATCAAAGTCCGCATCCGGTTCAGCGTAAGCGGCATAGACCGCATCAAGTTCCGCTAATGCATCTTTAATGGATCCGAGCGCTTCTTCTAAGTTTCCGCGCACATCGAGCGCTTCGTTTAATTGGGGTTCTTGGGCTAAATAGCCAATTTTTGTACCGGGTTTTGCTCGCGCTTCCCCTTGAATTTCGGTATCAACTCCCGCCATAATACGTAGTAGAGTTGATTTCCCCGCACCGTTTAATCCTAATACCCCGATTTTCGCGCCCGGGAAGAAAGAGAGTGAGATATCTTTTAAAATCACTCGGTTTGGAGGAACCACTTTGCTTACACGATTCATCGTATAAATAAACTGTCCTGTCATACGCTCAATTCCTTACTTAATACTGATCGATCTTAAAGGCGGGGTTTATCCGATCTTTCTGATATAGATCAAGGGAAAACGCCCATCCTCTGTGTAAATTTCAATTTTTGTAAAACCAAGTTTAAATTTATGTAAATAATTTTCTTGAGATTACAATATTGCGACTATTCTACCCTACTTCACGTAAAAGATTGTATAGAATAACTATCTTTTTTTTGATATTTCAAAGACTCAAGTTATATAGTAAAGTCCCAATCATACCAAGAATAGGAGGAACTTTATGGCTTACAAAATTACGCTAAAAGCGCATGGAGGGATTGAGCAATTTGTCAAAGAATCACTCACACTTCCCGCGCCCAATAATAATGAAGTAACGATTGAGCATAAAGCCATTGGTCTTAATTTTATCGATATCTATCAACGCGAGGGGCTCTACACCCTCGACACCCCCATTACGATCGGCCAAGAAGCAAGCGGCATTATTACCGCCGTTGGCGACGATGTCACCGATTTTAACGTGGGCGATAAGGTGGTCTATGCCGGGCATTTAGGGGCATACGCGTCAGCCAGTAACGTACCCGTTGAGCGCATTACTCATATTCCCGAAGGCACTTCCTTTGAAGAGGCTGCCTCCTCCTTTTTACGAGGCGGCACCGCAAGCTATCTGATGCATGAGCTGTTCCCCCTTAAAAAAGGGCAAAGTACGCTTATTCATGCAGCGGCAGGCGGCGTTGGGCAGATCTTAGTGCAGTGGGCAAAATCCATTGGCGCAACGGTCATTGCAACGGTAGGTAGCGATGAGAAGAAAGCAATTGTTGAGGCGCTTGGCGCAGATTTGGTCATCAACTACAGTCAACACGATGTGGCTGAAAAGGTGCGCGAATTGTGTCCTGAAGGGGTGGACGTTGTTTACGACAGCGTTGGAAAATCCACTTTTGAAGGCTCCCTCGATTCCTTAAAACGTCTTGGTATGATGGTGTCGTTTGGCAATGCCTCCGGCGCTGTTCCTCCGGTCTCTCCACTCACGCTACTTGAAAAAGGCGCCCTCTTTTTAACGCGCCCGAATTTAAATAGCTATACCGCTACACGAGAGGAGTATTTGACGGTGATGAATCGTTGGCTCACAACCCTAAATAAGGGCGTGGTAACACTTGCCAATATTGAGACATTCCCGCTCGAGAACGTTGGAGACGCGCATACGAAGCTTGCTAATCGCGAGGTGATCGGAACAATCGTTTTGATCCCTTAATCTCTACTTTCCCGACAATTAAGGAGCATTCTCATGGGAGAAACGTATGCATTACTGATGGGGGCCTTCATTATGGGGCTCACAACTCAAGTCCACTGTATTGGAATGTGTGGACCGGTGATCGGAATACTCGGTATCAACAACTCATATAAACGCATTCCTGCGGCGATTTTATACAATCTCGGCCGGATCTCAACCTATACCTTTTTAGGAGTGATCGGCGGTCTAATTGGCTTTTTCGTCTCAGACATTACCACACTGCAATATGTGATCCGCTATCTTGCGGGCGCGATTATGATCTTCATTGCATTGCAGCTGTTCGGCATGCCTCAATTCTTGGCGTTTGTCGAAAAACCGGCGCAAAAATTGTGGAAACCGATTCAAAAATTCTCACAACGTTTCTTCCCTATTAAAACCGCCAAAGGCACCTATTTTATGGGCTTTATCTGGGGTTTCTTACCGTGCGGCGCAGTTTATGGTCCGTTAGCGGTAGCGATTGGTCTTGGCAGCGTTGGCATGTCGGCAGGTCTTATGTTCTCCTTTGGACTCGGCACCCTTCCTGTCATGATTGCGCTTGCGATCTTTGGAAACTATGTGGGTCGTTATCTTGCGAAACCGAGCATTCGCCGTCTTGGCGGGATCGTCATTTTACTGATGACCGTTTACTATTTAGGTTGGATTGCACCGCCTGAAAAAGTGAATAAACGCGCGGCCAAACTCTCTGAAACCACTGAACAAGTTCAACATGGTGGCGATGCGCTCAAAGCCCTTGAAGGCTCAAAAATGGGTGGTCATGGTCACGGCGGCGGTAATATGCCGATGCAGCATGGTGATATGAAAGGCGACATGAAACCGATGGATGACTCGATGAAAGGCATGAAGGGCGATGCAAAAGAGATGCAGAATCAACCTAAGGACGGTATGATGAATCCTTCAATGAAAAATGATTCGAGTGCTGCGCCAGAAGAGTCAGCGCCTATGAACGGTGCTGCTAAAATGGAGGCTCAGTAAACTCGACACACCGCATAAGGAGTCTTAATGAGTCAGTATAAAATTCATTCCGAAGTATTCGGTCCATATGATAATTTCAGTCATATTTTAGAAGAGTGCGCCACGAAAAAAGCGATCGTGATTGACCCCGCATGGGATGCCAACTACTTGCAAAATCGCCTTAATAATCTCGGGCTCACCCTCTCTGCGATCTGGCTGACGCACGGTCATCATGACCATGTCAGCGCCATTGATGATCTCCGCGCATTGCAAGATCATGAGGTGCCGGTCTATGCATCGAAAACGGAGATTGATTTCATTCGCTCCTATGCGCCAAACGAGTTGCCGAAAGCGTTTCTCCCCATTCCCGATGACACGATCGCGTTTCACGATAACGACGTGCTCCATCACGGGGAGATTCCGGTCAAAGTGATTGCAACGCCGGGCCATAGTTCAGGCTCGGTCTGCTTTTTACTTAAGGACGATATGCTTACCGGCGATACGCTCTTTATTGATGGCTGTGGTCGCGCCGATTTAGATGGTTCAGACCCGCAAGCGCTCCTTCACTCACTCAATCGTTTGATTGAAGAGGTGCCCCATCACGTCGAGCTTCACACAGGGCATGCTTACGGACCAACACCGACGGCAACGCTCGCTTCGCAGATCAAAACCAATCGTTATCTGCAACTTGCGCAAGCCTCAGCGGCGGACTTTATTAAATTCCGTAATCGTACCTAAACGCTCGATTGACCCAAAAATCAAAGGTGATTAGCAGGCTCAATGAATTTAATTTAATCTTTTAATCACCGCCGTCCATTCGCAGACGTTATTTCTAAAAAGAGGCCTCTGCCTCTTTTTTTATTGCCTCGCCCTTCCCCTAGCGTCAAAATCCAGCCCGCCCATCCCGCAGATTACGCTTCCTCTATTTATCATTGCCCGAAAAAAGCGTATCGTGATTATATTCCACAGTCCAATGCATCTTTAGAATGCGGATTCATTTATCGATCGATTTTATCGAAAGGAGACTCCATGAAAGCGCTCTTTACCCCCACAAAATTGGGAGCCATTTCCCTCAATAACCGCCTTGTGATGGCCCCACTCACGCGCACTCGCGCCGACGCAGACCATACCCCGAATGATCGCATGGCTCGCTATTATGCCGATCGCGCTTCAAGCGGCCTTATCATCAGTGAAGCCACTTTTATTAGCCCGCAAGCGGTGGGATACCGTAACGCGCCCGCCATTTGGAATGATAAACACGTTGCTGGCTGGAAAAAGGTTACCGATGCCGTCCATCAAAAAGGCGGTAAAATCGTCCTTCAGCTCTGGCACGTCGGGCGCATCTCTGATCCGGAACTCTTAGATGGCAATCTCCCCGTTTCCTCAAGCGCGGTACAACCGAAAGGCCATGTTAGCCTGCTTAGACCAAAACGCGATTACGTCACCCCGCGGGCATTAAGCCTCGATGAGATTGAAGCCACCATTAACGATTATAAAAATGCGGCAATCCGCGCTAAAGAAGCCGGCTTTGATGGCGTTGAAATTCATGCGGCGAACGGTTATCTCATCGACCAATTTCTCCGCGATGGTGTCAACGATCGAACCGATCAATATGGCGGCTCGATCCCTAATCGCGTCCGTTTTCTAACCAAGATCGTCGATGCGCTTATTCCCGTTTGGGGTGCAGATCGCATTGGCGTTCACCTCTCGCCGCAAGCCGACGAACACGACATGCACGATAGCGATCCGGTGGCCCTTTTCACCCATGTCGCCGATCAAATGCGCGAGCGTAACATCGCCTTTTTATTCCTGCGGGAGCCGGTAAATGAGGCAAGCATTGCCGAGCAAATTCAAACCGCTTTCCAAGGGCCAATCATTCGTAACCAAGACCTAACGCCCGAGCTTGCCAATCAGCTGATTGAGGAGAAACGCGCCGATGCCGTTTCATTTGGTCGCCTTTATATCGCAAACGCTGATCTTAAAGAGCGCCTTGAGCAAAATGCACCGCTCAATGCCCCCGAACCCACCACCTTTTACGGGCAAGAGGATGCGGGATATCTTGATTATCCGACGCTGAAATAACTCTCTAAGTAATTCCCAATGCTTCCAACAACTCCAAGATTCGGGGCTTTTTACCGACTTTATTGATCTGTAGCGTAAAAAGCCCTTTTCTGCAAAGAAGCGCTGCGTTATGATGTTCTTTCTATCAATTTATATAATATTAGGAGTGTTATATGGCGGATTTACTCATCACCTTAACCCCTCACGAGCGAGATTCAAACAACGTCACCATCGCCTTTACCATGGGCGTTGAAGCGCTTACTAAAGGCCATTCTGTGGATTTAGTCCTTTTGTCAGATGCGGTCGCACTCGCGCAGCAAGGCTATGCCGATAAAATCGATATTGGCGCCCCCTTTAAAGCGATTAAAGAGCTGCTTCCTGCGTTTCTCGAAAAGGGTGGCAACATCAAAGTCTGCACCGCTTGCATGATTCATAATGGCGTAGAAAAAGAGTCGCTTATTCCCGAAGCGGTTATGATTACCGCCGGCGATGTGATCGATCTTTTAATGGAGAGCAATAAAACATTACAGCTCAATTAATCGAGCCGTTTTATTGGGTTTTCCATCAACATAAACGCAATAAAAAACCTCCCAAACGGGAGGTTTCTTTTTTAAACTACAAACTTTTTTAATCCACAAAGTTTATTGAGGCGCTTTTACGATCTCGGCCATTTCGGCAACGGGCACAATCGCCGCCACCTCAGGAGTCACGCCCTCAGCGACTGCAACATCGCCCACTGGATCAACAACGGGATCACGCACCGGCAATGCTTTACGATCGAGCGTTGCATGAAGCGTTTCGGTATCGAGCGAGTTTTCCCAACGCGCAACAACCACGGTCGCACAGGCATTTCCCGCAAGATTAGTGAGCGCACGACATTCTGACATAAAGCGATCCACCCCTAAAATAAGCGCCATCCCTTCTACCGGAACCGTTGGCACCACCGAGAGCGTCGCCGCTAGAGTAATAAATCCAGCCCCCGTTACACCGGCCGCCCCTTTTGAGCTCAACATCGCCACAAGCAGTAGCAAAATTTGTTGCCCAATGGTTAGATCAATGCCGCACGCCTGCGCAATAAAGAGCGCCGCCATCGTCATATAGATATTGGTTCCATCGAGATTAAAGGAATATCCCGTCGGCACCACAAGCCCGACTACCGACTTATCACAGCCCGCGCGTTCAAGCTTTTGCATCAAAGTCGGAAGCGCCGCTTCAGAAGAGCTCGTTCCGAGCACAAGGAGCAATTCCTCTTTGATATAACGCATCAATTTAAGGATCGAAAATCCGTTATAACGCGCCACCGCACCGAGTACCACCACCACAAAGAGAATCGACGTCATATAAAACGTGATCACCAGGAGCGCAAGGCTCGATACCGACTCAATGCCATATTTCCCAATGGTAAAGGCCATCGCACCAAACGCCCCGATTGGCGCCGCTTTCATCAACATCGACACCAGTTTAAAGACCGGTTCTGAGAGCTGATTTAAAAACGCCACAATCGGCTCGCCGCGCTCACCAATGCTCGCAAGCGCAATCCCAAATAAGATCGCCACAAAGAGCACCTGCAAAATATTGCCCTGCACCAGCGGACTGATCAATGTATCGGGAATAATATTCATAAAAAAGGCGGTGAGCGAGCTATCCTGCGCTTTTTGCACATAATCGGCCACGAGCTCTTTATTATCGAGCAGCGTCTGCGGATCGACATGCATGCCCGCGCCCGGTTTAACGATATTGGAAACAATCAGCCCGATAATGAGCGCAATCGTTGAAAAACTGAGGAAGTAGAGCATCGCCTTGCCGGTCACACGCCCCACCGTCTTCATGTTGGTCATGCCCCCGATGCCGGTTGTCACCGTGATAAAAATCACCGGCGCGATAATCATCTTCACCAACTTGATAAAGGCTTCCCCAAGCGGGCGCATCTGCTCCCCAATCGCAGGATAAAAATGCCCCAACAAAATCCCTACACCAATCGCAAAAATCACTTGAACGTAGAGGATTTTATAAAACTTTGGCTTTGGAGGATGGATTCGAATTTCGATATCTTCCGTCTTAATCTGGCTCATAATGCCCACCATTTTATTTTAACAATCTTCATTTATATCGCTATTTCGTGCAATTAACCATAGTTCATGTCAATATTCTTACAATATTTTACACTCGCGCACTTTTATATAACGCCTAAAATTGCTGAATTTCCTTAATTTTCACCTGCTTAGATATTGATCAGTGCAATATTAAATTTTGTTAATATTTACATAAAAATACAAACTGACTACAAAAAAGGATTCCATAGCGGAATCCTCTTAAGGTCACAGCATCACGTGCCGATGTAATCAATTTACCAAGCAGTCGGAAATTGATAATCGGGGAATTTATCCTGCGCATATTGCTTAAATTGCTCTGAATTAAAGACCTCAATCACATCACCTAACCACGCTTCATTGAGATCTTTTTCACGCACAACGCCCCAATTAATGTAGAGATCATTGGGCTCAAGTGAGAGCGCATCCGCAATTTTCAAACCCGAATTCAACGCTGCTCCGCCATTAATCGCCCCGAACGCCGCATCCTTTAATGCCCGCGGTAATAGATCCGATTGCAACTCTTTAATCTCGATCTGGTGCACATTTTCCAAAATATCTTGTTTCGACACTTTAAGCGGATCGATGCCCTCTCTTAATTTAATCCAACCCAGCGAATCAAGAATCACCAGCGCACGCCCATAACTGCTTGGATCGTTCGGCACAATCACCACATCGCCCGCCTCAATCGCCTCTAAACTTTTCCGCTTCCCGGCATAGATGGCAAAAGGCGCATTTGGCACTTGAAAGGCCTCTTTTAGGGCTTGCTGAGTTTGCGCGCGATACCCTTCTAAATAGGGCACATGCTGAAAAATATTCACGTCGATCGAGCCCTCATTTAATGCATTATTGAGCTGAATTCCGTCGGTAAATTCTTTTAACGTCACCTCATATCCCTTCTCTTCTAATTGGGGGATAATCGATTCACGAACCATATCGGAAAAATGCCCAAACGACGTGCCAAATCGAATGGTCTTGACCGGCTCTTCAGATTTCTGGCACCCCAATAATACGATCGCCGGCAGTAGTAAAAAAGTTATATATTTAATCAATGCTCGCATTCTATCTCCTCATTATATATGCTAATTAATTGTTTTTATTCTTAACCAAGCTTAACAATTACAGTATTTTCTTAAAATAAACAAGGGAGTATTCAAAATTCATTTAAAAACCGCTGCAATCCTTTACTTTTCAGCGCGCTTGATCCATCATTTTTCTATCCTATTTTTTATTGTGAGCATGACAAAATGACCCAAAAATCACGACTTGATCAGATTATTGCCGAAACCCATCAAAATCGCCGTCAACGGGAGATGGGCTATCGAGAGCAGGCGCTTAAAATGTATCCGTGGGTATGCGGGCGCTGTCAACGGGAATTTGATCACCGCAATGTGCGCGAATTGACCGTTCATCACCGCGATCATGACCATGATAATAACCCGAGCGATGGCAGTAACTGGGAGCTCCTTTGCCTCTATTGTCATGATAATGAACATCAGCGCATGCAGGAAATTGCGAGCTACGGCACTACCAAAAATACCGATGGCGGCGAGATCGAGAGCACTTTTAATCCCTTTGCAGGGCTTGCGGATCTCATGAAAAAGAAAGAGTCTTAATTGCTAAGACTCTTCTCTATTACATAATAATCACTCCCAAAAAGAGAGGCTACTCAACCGTCAATGATTTGGCGAGATTGCGCGGTTTATCAATATCTTCACCGCGAATGTTAGCCACATGATAGGCAAGCAGTTGCACCGCAATGGTAAAGACAATCGGCCGTAGAAGCGGGTGAGTTTCCGGAAGCGTGAGCGTGTGATTCGCATCAACATCGGAGAAATCTCCGCCATCGCTGATCACAAAAAGCTCGCCACCTCGAGCGGAAACCTCGTGCATATTGCCCCAAATCTTTTCAAGCAGCGCGTCATTGGGCGCAAGCACAATCACCGGCATGGATTCATCAACGAGCGCCAGTGGCCCATGTTTTAGCTCGCCTGCGGGATAACTCTCCGCATGAATATAACTAATCTCTTTGAGCTTTAGCGCCCCCTCTTCGGAAATGGGATAGAACATTCCCCGCCCTAAATAGAGCGCATGTTCACGCCGAGCAATTTGAGTGGCAAACGTTTTTAAGCGCTCTTCCGTTAATAACGCTTGAGTGATCTCGCTTGGAAGGGTTTTGAGCGCCTTTAGATGTTCCGATAATTGCGCGGAGTCCAAACAATTTTGAACATTTGCCAAGGTATTTGCGAGTACAAATAGCGCCACCAGTTGCGCGGTAAAGGCTTTCGTTGAGGCAACGCCCACCTCAACACCGACGTTGGTATAAAATACGCAATCACTCATGCGCGGTAGCACACTTTCCTGTACATTACAGATCGATAGCGATGCCATCACTCCCGAAACTTTCGCATGTTTAAGCGCCTCAATCGTATCGAGTGTTTCGCCCGATTGAGAGAGTGTGATTACGAGCTCCCCCGATTCCACCAATCTCTCGCGATACCGGTATTCGCTTGAAATCTCCACATCAGTAGGGAGTTTCGCTAACGTTTCAAACCACGTTTTCGCCACTTTTCCGGCAAAATAGGAGGTCCCACAGGCGAGGATTTTAATCCGTTTTACCTTGGGAAAAATCGCGTCCGCCTCACGACCGAAAAGATCTGCTACAAATCCACGAGGCAAGATATTTTGGAGCATTCCCTGCAATACATCGGGCTGATTGAAAATCTCTTTTTGCATGAAATGCTGATAATTCCCGAGCTCAAGCGCTTCAAGAGAAAGGTCGGAAACGAATGTTTCACGGGAAACCTTTTGTCCTGTAAGCGTTTCACAGCGCAGAATCTCACGGGCAGTAAATGCGATCAGATCACCCTCTTCAAGATAGAGTACCTGCTCCGTTTCACTCAAAATGGCCGCAATATCGGAGGCAATGAACGTACACGCTTCCCCAAATCCAAGAAGGAGCGGGCAACCTTTACAAAGCGCGATGAGCTGATCGGGCGAGTGTTCGTCAAGCACGACAAATGCATACGCGCCCGTTAAACGTTTTCCCACAAGGCGTACTGCCTCAAAGAGCGTCGCTCCCTGCGCCATCTCAAAATGGAGGCGATGGGCAATCACTTCGGTATCGGTATCCGATAAAAATTGATAGCCCGCTTCGATTAATTCAGCCCGCTCTGCCTCGAAATTATCAATAATTCCATTATGAACCACTGCCAAATGATCGGAACAATGCGGGTGTGCATTAACCTCTTTCACCCCGCCATGAGTCGCCCAACGGGTATGACCTATACCGATCGGACTCGTTTTATTTTGACTCTCTGACTCAAGCGCCGAAACGCGCCCCACTTTACGAATTCGCTCCAGATAGCCCCCATGCAGATAGGCGATTCCCGCAGAATCATACCCCCGATATTCAAGCTGTTTAAGTCCCGTAATGAGACTTGGGATAATATTCTTATTTTGGCTAACGGCACCGAAAATTCCACACATCGATAGGCTCCCTCATTCGCAATGGTGCGATTTGTCAAAGCATCATAGTAGTGGATTTTTAAACCCTGATTTTTTAAAATTTTAAATTTTACCCCGTCATTAAATTTAAAAATTTTACTAAGCCATCAGTAGCATAATGCCATTGATTCCCGCTTTCGCGCCGACAATAAAGAGAATGCCCAGGATAATGACCGTGAAGAGTCTGCGGGAAATTTTCTCACGAAGGCGAATCCCCAATAGTAAAAAAAAGAGCGATAACAGCGTAATCAGCATCAATAGCGAAAATTCCGCCAGTGGCATCGCAAAAACCAGATCGCGTAAGACCCAAAATTGCACGATTTTACCGGCTAAATAGCAGAGATTACTCGCTTTGGCAATCTCACGAGTGTCGTTATCGGTGGATAAAAGATAGACCATAAGTAGCGGCGCCATCGCATTGGTTGACCCGCCGACAAGCCCCGCTAAAGCGCCAAATATCGCAAGCGTCACCCCATTGACCGGAATGCGCCACACCTTGCCCGATAAACTGGTGGCCACATAAAAAATAATCACCGCGGACATGAGCAGGTAAATATAGCCCACATCCACCATAAAAAGGAGCTTCACCCCAAAATATCCGCCTAAAATGCTCGATACAACCAGCATCCAGTAGCGTTTCAAATAATGGAAAAATTCCGCAAACATCCCCCGCTCACTGCGCGATAAAAGTACCACTAAATTGATGATCAGCGCAGGCATCAACACCATCACAATCGTTGTTTCAAGCGAATAAAAGTTGGTGAGCACTCCTGTCGTAATCATCGGAAATCCAAGTCCCGTGATCCCATGAAGGAGTGCTGAAAGGGCAAACAAAACAAGTAATAAAAGGTAGGTTAACGTAATCATCATCGGGCACCATCATTGAAAGGAGTCTCCCCCCACTATAAATCGCCCACAGAAAAAAGCGAGTGATTCACGCTCGACTAACAAAGTAATGCACGTTTTTTGGGTGGCGGAGAGACAAAATCGATCTCTGATAGACTCCGATTAGGCCAATCAAGCGCTTTGATATCAAGATTCACCGACACAAAGACATTACTCAAATCGATGCGAGACAGAAGCGATTCATTGAGCTCGACCCGCTCACCAACGCGGCCGCCTAAAAGATAAAAATCCACATCTTGATAATCCATCTTCGGATTTTCATCATCCATATGGGCAATTTTAATAATACGAATGGTTGATGGGAGTTTGGCGCGAAGCTCAGAAATAAAGGCTTGCGTCTCCCAGCCATTTAACAGAACGGCACTAACATTAAGATGCTCTGCGACATAGAGAATCTCCTCTAAGTCGGCATTTTGAAAGATCGCAACGAGCGGAATCGGGGAATTGTGACCGATCTCAATCCCTTTTTGAATGGAGATGCCGTAGGGCGATGTGAGCATAAAGATAAATCCCGCGTACGAAACGCCTGCTTGGTGCAATGCTTCAAGCTCCGCGCGACTTTGAACGCCACTCACTAATGTCTCATTACGATCACGATTAACTGCCATAAATTGATTCGACGATGCCATCTCTCTTTCCTTTTTAGTCACTCTTTTTAGCGCATAAAAAAAGCCCGCATCGGTGTGCGGGCTTCTCAATTAGTATAGGTGAATTAAATTTTAACCACGAACCACTATACCTCCCGCATGGTGGAGATAATAGTAGTAATAATAGGTTGCGAAATTTAAATTCATCTTGGTTCTTTCTAGTTTCTAATATAAAAACGAATCTCTCTATCATAGCCTGCTAAAAAAGATTGTCAATTCATTCTAAAAAAGAGCATGTTCCCGATCGTTGACACACAAAAAACCTCCCAAGTGGGAGGCTCATTTATGTATGACGCATCATCACCTCAAAGGTTGCAAGTGCCACATTGGAAATCGCGAGCAGTAAAATGATGGCCACACTGTCAATAATGGATCATTCATTGACGTGGTTGTACCCGCACGATACAACAAAATTAGCAATGTGATCTTCCTTGATCACTTTGGCTTAGCCAAGCTCTTCCGTGAATTGATCGATATAATATTGGCGTTGCAGATTTTCATGACATTCTAAAATCATTAAATCAATGCTACGAACGTGTTTCCGAATCTGATAGAGCCTTGAAAATACGCGGTCAAATTCGAGCAGATAACGCTTCACATCGAGCGATTCTACTGAGAAGGCCTTCTTCATCAAGAGACTACCATCAAAAATTGAGTATTTATATTCACGCTTTTCTGAGGTCACCCCGATGCGCCAATAGAGCAACGTTTCGGTATATTCAGCATAGTTGCTAAAGGCTTGATAGATCTTCCGCATCGTCGCTTTTCGCGCCGCCACCTCCACATGAAGCCATTGATTACGCTGGCGTCTTGAGTGAAATGGATTGGCGAGACTCGTCTCATAAATTGAGGCTGCCTGCCCCATTAATTCATTAAGTATCTCATTTTTATGCATCAAATCGCGGTACGATTCCACCAACGTCTCGTGAGTATGCGTTGCAAGACGGCTCAAATACGCCGCTCCAACCTGCCCAATATCATGCTGAATGCGTTCAAGACGCACGTCTAATTCGTGTAGATGATGAGAAATCATCTCTAAACTTGCGAACTGAATCATGCGATTACAAATGCTATGACTCTTAACATGGGGATTAATTGAGATCTCTTCGTATCTACTCATAATCCGCCCACGCCCCCTAAGACAAAAATAAGGCTGAACAAATTGCGTCCTTTAGAATTCTTATAATTCGTTTACATTAAAGCAACTCATCTCAATCGTGACTCCTCCATCGATCAAGATGAGACCTGACTGCTTTTGAGCTGATTACTCCTTCCAGAGATACTTATCCATCCACTCTTCCATCTCTTTAAGCGAGTTTTGAGCAATCTGCTGGATATCTAATTTATATTTCTGCAATTCTTCGCGAGACGCTGTTTTCTCGTCGATTGCATAGCTTTGCGCTAAGTACTGGTGCGTATAACGACGCATGAAGTTGCCCACATTCTCCACTAAATCTTTACAAACACAATCCATCAGCTCTTTTTCATTCTCACACATAATCCGATAATTCCTTCATCAATTGTTGAGTCAAAGTTAATGATATATTGCTTACAATTCTTAACATAAACTGTATGATCATGATTGTGATTCATATTATTATAATTGTCAACATGATTTTATCGACAAAGCATGGTATGCGATTATTATTTACCGCCCGATGACACCCCATCGAGCGACCATTAGTAATCGTAGAGTTTGAAAAATATTGTCCAAAACTGCTCAATTTTACACGGATTTACCGCAAAAACCGCCATAAAACTTGCATATTGGTGCATTTTGTAACAATCTCACAGATTACTAATTTCAATCTTGTCGATAAATAGATTACAACTGTAATCGTTTTCCAATTATCAATATATGTAAAGAAAAGACCATTTTAGGTATAATAACCCTAACTTTTAGCCACAAAAAAGCCCCCAATTACGGAGGCTTTGAGCAATAAACAGACAATTGTTAAGCAGTGTAAATAACCTATGATTTTATATAAGTTATTTTTTACCTATAACGGCCGTGCGATAATCCGTTCGCTTAGGTAATCGCACCGAAATCATGGAGGCTAAAATCAAGAGCGCGCCCGCGGCACCAAAGGCAATCCAGTGCGTCCCGTAACGCTCATAGCCCCAACCGCCAAGCCACGTGCTCAACGTTGCACCAATTTGATGGCCTAAAAAGGCCCATCCATAGAGCATTCCCACCATTTTCGCACCATACAGATCCGCCAGCATACTCGATGAAAGCCCCATATTTCCTGCCCAGACAAGCCCACCAATAATAGTGACAATGTAGAGTTGCAGCGGCGTCATTACCGACACTAAACATAAAAAGGCGATCCCGCGGACAAGATAGATCATCATTAAAATATACCGGTGCTCCACACGAGAGGCAATTCGCCCGATCATCACCGTGCTAAACATTGCCACAAAGCCGATCAGACTAATGCCAAACGAGCTCACCTCTTTGGAAAATCCATGATCCACCAACATCGGCACCGCATGGGTTCCAAGAAGATTCATACTAAAACCACAAGCAAAAACACCTGCGCAAATTTGCCAAAACGGACGCGTTTTTAACACTTCACGAAAGCTCAGTGCCGGCGGGGTTTGCGCTTTAATGCTCTCATTGGTTACCACTTGCGGAATATCAGCCCCGTAAAGATCGGCATGTTTTGGCGGGTTTTCTCGCACCACGGTAAATGACACAAGCAAGGTTAATCCGGCAAAAACGGCGGCATAGCCGAGCATCGTATTCTCCCAACCCACCTGCTTAATCATCGCGGTAAAGAGTGGCGTCATAATGGCAATTCCCGCCATCGAGCCTGTTGAAAGAAAGAGTAAGGCCATCGCACGGCGTTTAATAAACCAACGACTAATCAGCTGAGTAAAAGCCACGGGACTGGTGAACGCGAGCCCCATCGAGAGTAAGATTCCGTAAAAGAAGGTAAAGAGCCAAGTATTGGTGGCGTAAATCGTTCCAAGCAGCGAAATCGAGACCAAGATCGCGCCAATAATCAGCACAAATCGCGTTCCACGACGGGCCACACAATAACCGGCAATCGGCATTCCAATCCCATAAAAGAGCATTCCAATTGCCACCACGCCCGATAACCAACTCCTCGTCACCCCAAGCCCTTCACTCATTGGAATCACAAACGGGCCAATGCTCATGCGCATCCCGACAGTGATCATCGTCAACAGTGAGGCGGCCATTACAATATTCCAGCCAAAATACCACCCTTTCGATGGCGTTAAACCCTGTTTTTTCATCTAAAAATTCTCATCCTTAAGTCTTAATTCTGATCGAGTCTGTTATTAGTATCGCTTCGTCAAAAAAGCCTCTACCAAGATAGGTGCTTTCGAAACAGGTTTCAAATCATTTAAGCATTTAGTGAACTATTTTCCATCGGCAATAAAAAAGCCCTAAGAAACGTAAGTCACCTAGGGCGTTTAGAGATCAATTTTGTCGGATCTCAAATATAATGCTCCCTTTGCTAACCGATTGCACTACCACCTTTGGATAATATAAATAGGGGCTGACATAGATAAGCTAATTTAAATTGCCTTTAACCATTGATTTTAACTGGCTTAGCTGCTCTTTATAATTAGGTGTATTAAATCGCCATTCACATTCCTTTAAAAACAGCTCAAAATTCTCTTTTGGAATGCCGTTAAACTTTCGCATATATCGTTTGGCTTGATTCCAGAAATTCTCAATTCCATTAATATGATTGTGAACTTTTGCAAACTGCTTACTGTGATTGATTCGATAATGTTTAAACTCACTAATATCAAGCACATTATAACTTTTAAAAGAATCCGAATAAACGATACTATCAGGAATCACTTTTTCCTCAATAATGGGAATTAGAGTTTCTGATTGAGCATTAGGAATAACCTTTGTGTAAACCTTACCGCCACGCTTTAATAGACCAAATACAGGGATTTTACCTGCTGATCCACAGCCTATTTTCCCTTTACGAATCCCACCAAAATACGATTCATCAACTTCAATTTTTCCATCAAACAATTCGGCTTCAAATTATTTCTGATAGTCGAATATTAAAAGACGTAAACGATGATAATAGAAGATCGTTGTGTTTCGATTAACATCGACAATTTCAGCGGCACATCGATCAGTGGTTCCTGCAATGAATTTTTATACCGTCAGGAGTTGAGTCCTAAAAATCTTCTAAGTTTGTATTAAAGTCAAAACCTCTATCATAAGCGGTATCGCACACACAATTGTCAATATTATTCATTCCGAACTCCATATTATCTATTAAATATTTTAGTAAAATTAGCTTTAGGAGAAATTTTGGTATTGATTAAACCTATTTTACCTATCTTTCTATAAAAATAAGTCCCCCAAAGCCCTGGATCAGGAATCGAAGCAGTAATACAGAAAAATAAATTATTATCAGCTTTATATTGCGAATATACTTCTATTTCTAATAAAATATTACTTAAATCAGAATAATCAAACATTAAAAAATATTCTTTAAACAAATCATGTTCTAAATATTTATATTCACTTAAATCTATAGATTGGATAAATAAATTATCTCTATATACATTTAAAAAAAATCTGAAATCTTGCTGCATATAAGTAGATGAACTCTTTAAAAAGTTGCATTTATGATCAGTTAAAACACTAAAATTACTGTGTGACTGATCATATTTTGACAAACCAATTTTAAGAGAAATTACAGGTTCTGTGTGAAGCCCAAATCTATAACTAGAAATTGTTTCGACAGTCTTTCTTAAATTTAAATATGTTGTATTAGTTAGATATTTTTTTTCGCTAAAGACCAATATGCTATTTTTTCTATTACTCTCTTGAAAATTTAGCTTTTCCCCATTTGCCAAATTTAAAAATAATACAAGTATTACAAGAAATACCTTACTCTCTCTTCTCAACATCTTTATAAACTCCCTACAATCATATTTTTCCTTTTCTAAACTACTTATATTATTTATAAATTAAAAATAATGATTTTTATTGTGGTATAGATTCCTATGGACATCCAAAGGACATACCAAATAACAGCTCCTAATTTCATATGATTCGACATCTGGATCATTTGACATATTTGTCGAACAGTGTGTTTTTTTTGTGATTTTGTTAAAGTATTCGAAAATCTGCTGCTGAAGTTAATTTCTTCGTATAAAGAATATAAACTTCTTTTAAAAACTTTAATATCTAGACCTATAAAGTTACCTCGAGCTTTATCGAAGACTTCTACTGCACCAAAATTAATCAAATAAAATGCTAATGCAAGTAACCCACAAATAATTACTAAGCTTGTTTTCCCTAAAAGCTGTGGGGGAATATCCCAGCCAAATAATAAGAGTATAATGCCATTTAACAAAGCAAGAATCATAAAGTATGGGCCAATTATTTGACTATAATAAAAGCCTATTTGTAAATTAAAATCTGATAATTCCTCCCATAAAATTTTTATATCCTCATCTGGAATTTGTACTGGTCTCTCATCATTTTTTCCTTCGAAAATCAGAATATCTAACCCCCATTTATGAAGTGTATATCCAATAAAAAATACCAGAGGTATCCAAAACCAGCGGCTAAGTAAAAATTCTAATATGATATCCATTGATTTTCCACAATATTATTAGTTAGAGATATTAAAAATAAATATCTTAAAAGTAATCAATAATACTATCCCTCCTATTAATAAAAAGGCACTTCCTTTTTTCATGATCTCTATTTTATTCATAATTCTGTCGAGATATTTAGCCAATAAAAGCAAGCCTTTTAATGCAGGGTCATTTAGCTCCGCTCCTCCTGTCTCAGATGATGCTGTCCTATCCAATTGGTTTAAAGTTTCTCTTGAATAAATCTGATTATTTTTGCCTGTATCCGCAGTGACATGAATCTTTTCTTGACTTATTCGATCATAATCAATCACTCGCTGTTCCGCCAGTTTTAAGCGCCCATCATTATTTTTAAAATTTTCATCCGTTAGGATTTTATCTTCAAAATATTCAGCTATTTTATCTACTTGAATTTTTTCGTTAGAACCATCTGATCTTAAAAAATCAACGCCTGTCTTTAGCTCATCCATCAACACTTTTTGGAAGTCTATAATAGCAGTACGTTGTTTATCTGGTTGCCCTGCAAAATCAGGATGATTGAGGTATAAATTCAATATATTCTCAACATACGAGCTATAAGCGCCATGAGGACCACTATGATGTGTTAATCCAAAATTGCTTTTGTCCACTATCTTTGGATTATTTTTATAAATAGCTTCCAGCTTCGCAATATCAGCAGGATCAGTGAATAATGGGATGCGGTTATTATAATCTTGTAGGAATTTATCTCCAAAAAGCCCAGAAAGCTCTCGTCTAAATTTGCCAAATATTTCTACAGGAATAATGTTATGTACGTTAAAAGAAATATCAGCCATAAATTATCCCTCCACCACACAACGCGTTAATAACCAATCTTGTGAAATTCCTGCATCATCCAATGCTTTTTTTAATTGATCACTGATGAAAAAACTTTGTTTTAAACGTGAGTCTGCCCAGAGATCCAGCCCGGATTCCAATATGTTAGAATTAATGATAAAACCATCTTCAATAATCTCTGGACTTTCTGTTGGAATACCATCCATTTTTTTGGTTGGTTTAAAAAAATACACATTTTCACTTTTTTCTAAATCACAATACTCATTGGTTTCTGCAATATTGAGGAGATAAAAAGAGCATTCACTTTCGATATGATCTCCTGTAACAGCATCATAGGGATCCAATTTAATAATATCTGTGTTGCCTAAATTATACTGCTTTAAAATTTTCGCACTTTTTTCATTAATAAAAACAAATTGACCTATCCCCATAAAAATACTTTTGTCACAAACCAAAGGTGTCTCTGAAATTTTATAAAAACGAGTCGGTGTATATTCGGGGGATAATTTTTTCTTAAATCTATACTTTTGTGCTAAATCAGCATAATTAGTGCTATTATTTTTAAATATATCTTCTGTTTTTTTGCATTCTTTTTCAGATAAAATATGACTATATTGAAGCAAAAATTGTGAATCAATTTTTCCTTCAACAAATAAATTGTAATCAACCCATCTTTTATCTGTGTTTCTCATAACATTACTAACCCATACATATTGCGTCATTGTTTTTCTCTTTGACTAAAATATTTATTAATTACTATAATTCACGCATGCTCTCATCCACCTTCGTTTGAAGGGGACTCAAGAAATAATCTATCACTCGGCGTTCTCTGATCTTAATCTCCGCTGTGACATTCATCCCGGCACTGAGTTGAATGGCTTTGCCTTCCACCATAAATGGGGTATCTTGATCCAACTGTACCATCGCTTGAAACACGAGCCCCAATTGCTCATGCTCAATTGCATCTAAACTCACCGATTTCACAGTGCCGGTTAAATAACCATAACGGGTATAAGGTGTAGGAAAAGGGAGCGTTGTTTACACTTCCTGTTTAAAATAAATATCTAAAACCTCATAAGGAGTCGCACCATTTAGTCCTTTATGAGGTTTTACCGTATTATAAAAGTTTAAAAACCTTTTAAGCTTTGATTTTCTGTCATCACTGCTTAAAAACACTTCTTTATCATGCCACATTTCCATTAACGTTCGAATAACCCGTTCCGCTTTACCATTCGTCTGTGGTCTTGCTGGTCGGGTAAATTGTTGATTAATATGATTTAATCTGCATAGATAAACAAAAGCATGATCAATTGTCCCTTTTTATTCTCTCCCATTGTCAGAATAGATACAATCAAGCGTATACGGGCATTGCGCAAGAATATCTTTCTGAAGAAACGTTGCGGCACTAAATTGTGATTTATCCTCATAAATGCCGGCATATAACTCTCTTGAGAAGTCATCGATACCTACAAATAGATACTCTCTACGACCTGTTTTCAGTTCCCTTTTAAGCAATGGTAGTCTTTTGGTATCAACATGAACCATTTCCCCAGGATAAGATTTATTGTAGCGTTTAGCGCGCCTTTTTAGGTGATCTTCTATCGTCTTTTCAACTTTCACAAGCCTTTTAATGCCATATTTAATGGTTTTAAAGCGCTCATTAGTACTTGCCTGCGGTTTAAATAATCCAAGTCTAGAGAGCCTAAGCGCTTTGTCAATAGTTGGGCGACTGACATTAAATCTTTGTGCAAGATAAGTGACAGTGAGTTTCTCTTGCGTATAAAGGCGCCAAATCTCTTCTCGATGATAGGGCGTAAGTCGGGTATTTTTATGCATATTCACAACAGTATTTTCTCCGAATACTGTAAACAACGCTAGTAAATCCTACATATTAGGTTTTAGTGGCGTATTTAAACCCAAAAGAAAAAAGTTTTTATATCAGGACTTGCCTGGTTTGAAAAAGCTATATTTGTTAGCCTCGCTTCTTTCCTTTCTATAAACTTTATTTTAATAATCAGTCACTTAATTTTAATATTAATTTCTTGGGATATTACCGCTTTTAAAGTCGTTTCTATTGTTACTTTTTTACCAACCTACACCATAATATGCTTTAACTATATCCTCATCATGAAAGGCAGCCATTGGGATTCACACCATTTAATTAAAAAATATGCCCTTTCCTCAAATTAATGCCTACGAATAAACTTCTTATATAAAAAACTTTTAAAAAGCCCCTGAATAGTATAACTATCCAAGGGCTTTTCTACATTCATTACCTCATTTCACGGATTGAGATTTTATTTCACAGTTTGAGACGCCATTTCATCGTTCGTGAGATTCGACATGTCGAATCTCATATACCGTGAAACGAAGAATTGTGGTTTCTAGCGGTATGTCATCAATAGTGAAGTTTACAATTTAGCTAAAAATCTCATATAACATGATCTCATTAATATAAAATCTCAAATAGAGTGATCTCATTAGAAGTTATACTTTTGCTCTCGAAGTTTAAATGCGGTATCTCCACCCTCAAGAATTTCACAAATATGCTCTTTAATTGTTTTAGATTCTAGGGTCTGTTGAACATTCATAGTTTCAACCAAACGTATGCACAGGCTAAAGCAACATTGCTACTGTAGCTACTTTTTAGCTTATTATAGTGAGTTGCTAAGCCTCTAAAGTGCTTTAAGGTTGCAAATATATTCTCCACGACATGCCGCGCTTTATAAATATGCCAGTCCATATGCCTATTGTCTTTTAAACTATTCTTTCTATTAGGAATGTTTGGATGAACTTCGTTTTTTAATAAACTCATTTTATAATCTTGTGAGATATATCCTTGATCAGCATTGAGGATTTTTGTCTCCTTTAATTCAACTTTCTTAATCAGTTTAGGCGCTACTTTAACATCATGAGTTGCTCCATCGCTTATTAAAAAATCCAAGGGATTTCCATGAGCATCGACGATTATATGAATTTTGGTGCTATTACCACCGGCACTTTTAGCGATCGCCTCTGACTTAGGATTCCCTATCCCAGCACTACTTTGATGCGCTCGAATATGAGTTCCATCAATAGATAGCCACTCCATATCAGGATCTTTAATAAGCTGTTTAAAACAGTTTGGTGAATTTATCCAATTTTGTCCATCTTCTAAAAGCTTTAAAAACGGTATTATATTTTCCAAAGCATTCTGGTAAATATCACCATGGACAGCCTGTTTTCAGGCGATATAAGATTCCGGTGAAAATATTTCTTAAATTTGGTTTGTCATAGATATTCAAATCTAGGAGAATAGGCTTTAGTTTCAACCAAAGCTTGTCATTAAGTAATGTTTGAAGCATAAGAATAGAGAGTTGGTATTGTTTTTTTGCGATTACATTTTACTACTCTCTATTTTTTTATTTCAAATGTTCAACAGACCCTAATATCCTAATAAAATCAACCGCTGTTGATGATTGCATTATTGTTATTATAGTTGTTATTGGTAGAATAACTATTCTACGCATAGAGTCCCTATGCTTTATATATGGAGAGTAGATAATTCATTATGGAAAGAGTTTATGCCAAACTAGGTGAGCCTATTCAATGTGCCCACTGTCGTTATGAAATCTCATACGGCGCAACCATTTGCCAAGGATGTCAAACCCATTTGATTTACGGTATGCCTGATGGCTATTTTCGATATATGAAATCTCAGGCTATGATACTCGGTATCGTATTGACACTCGTTTTATGGTTCCTTTTGATCGTACTTTTCCCTATTCTTTATGGTTTCTTTATTGCGCCAGTTATAGCTATTTTAATTAGCTGGCTTTTGTATAGAAAAAGTAAAAGACACGCTATCGCGACTATCCCTGATAACCTTGTCTCATTTATTCCCCCCGAAGAAATAGCGGTGCGAACCTTTCGAAAAGCCATGAAGTAAGTATCTTAAGATTCTTAGCATAACGCTTTATCAAACTATTGAGATTTATGAGGATTAAAGTGAAATAAATTCTTTATAGATCCAGAAAGGGGCTGAACCATTGGTGTTTTTGGGGATAAAGGTTGAATGGGGCTGTTTGATTTCTTGCAACAACCGCACCAAGTTATACGGCCAGTTTTGGAAAAGTAGAGCTACTATTTTTAATAATCGAATTCTAAGTGATATAGGTGACTTTTCAAACTCGAATTTAAGGGGGATATTTTGCCAAGATTGTTTTTTTAATCTTGCTAATCCCTGTACCAAGGTTCGTATTCCTTCAAAAAAAGTAAAGAGTGTAGGTTGTTATTGTCACCTAATTCTATATATCCATGATTTATAGCATTGGTAATTTTTCGCATTAAATATAGCTCGTTTTGGTTAGGGGGGATTACCTTCAACCATTGCCTCATTTATTTGTAACCATGTTGCTTTAGAAAAACTGCCGTCATACCGATCAGGATTAGATAAATCGGCTTGTACTAAAATAAACGCCTTCTCCGTTGCACTGAGCGCAACTGCAATATTTATTTTTTTTGAAATGCTTTGCGTTCGTTTAAAACAATCCAAAATGGTTGATAATATACTTAAGATATATCGCCCTTGATCTTTATAGTATTGGTGCTTTTCTGCTTCAGTAGTAAATTCAGCCTCTTTTTTAGCTTTTTCACCCTCAGAAATAGAGATCACATCGCCTGTAAATGAGGCTTGTCCACCTATAAATTTAACCGTACTTCCAATAAAATCTAAATCTGTCTTAGCCATAATCATTGATTCCTCTACGTTTAATAGATATACCCAATTTTAAAAATTTTTTCATCTTCATCAGAAGACAATCGACAGTGATCTCTATCGCCTTTAATGACTTTGTCGTGCCTCCAACCTTGATAATCATCCTGTTCTACTTGAGTGATAATATTTCCATCAATATCCCAGCGATAACAAGTTCCTAAAGAAAATCCATTCATAGAACCCGTATTTTGATAGGGTAACTCTAAAAACTTCTCCCCTGTTTCACGGTAGTAGTGATAGGTCCCCGCGGGAATCAACTCAAGTCTTTCTTGTAGAGGTTGCCGTTTATATCCTTCAAAACTCACCTGACCATTGGGATACCAATAGGTGGCTTGAATTAAATCTTGTTCAGGCAAATAAATCTCTAAAGAGCGTTTCTCACCAGTAGCATAAAAAGTCTCCTTACGTAACAGCATTCCTTTTGAATACTCAGCGTAATACATACCCCCTGTTTTTACTTTACCAAACACAGGGCCTTCTAATAAACCGTGCTCAAGTGTTGCTTCATAAATCGATTCCCCATCTTCATTGAATCTCTGGACTCGTCCATGACGTTGATCCTGTACATAATGTTCTAACTTATAAAGCTCACCTTTTGTATGATAACGCTGACTAAGTCCGTCTAGTTTTCCATTAACATAATTATCTTTAGATAACATCACACCTGACTCTCTCCAAAAAATCCCTTCTCCATGCAACACATCATTTTTATAATACTCCTCAATATTGAGCTGACCGCTTGGATACCAACTTCTAAACCGTCCCTCCTTTTTCCCTTCAACCAACGTATACTGTTCTTTTTTTTGAGTTGAATCGGGATAATACGTAATGACCTCTTCGATGATGGGATTCCCACTTGCAATGCGCGCTTGCCGGGCTTGCTCTTCTTCAGCTTCTTGAGCTTGACGCTTACGTGCTTCTTCAACTTGCCGAATCGCATCTTCCTGCATGCGAATAAGATCCCGTCGGATCTGGGCATCCCGCTCTTTAATTAGTTGTCGAACACGTTCAGCTTCATAACGCTGATATTGGTGATAGCCCCAATAACTTACCGCGCCTAACATTAATACACTCATTGCAATTAACAATTTCTTTTTCATCATGTGGCTTCCTTATCTAAAACTAATCTCAAATCAATGGTTATTTTTCTCGCAAACTCTCTTCAATTTTCGTCTGTAGTGGGCTTAAAAAATAACTGATCACCCGTCGCTCTCCGATCTTTATCTCCGCTGTGACATTCATCCCAGCACTGAGTTGAATGGCTTTGCCTTCCACCATAAATGGGGTGTCTTGATCCACCTGTACCATCGCTTGAAACACGAGCCCCAATTGCTCATGCTCAATTGCATCTAAACTCACCGATTTCACAGTGCCGGTTAAATATCCATAACGGGTATAAGGAAATGATTCGATCTTAATAACCACCGCTTGTCCCTCGGTAATCCTCCCATTTTTAGGACACATCTAAAGTAGAGGAATTTAAAACGGTTTTGTAACAAGGTGGTAGACCACCATTTGCCATGTTTGGCCTTTCATGATTATACAGCCACAACCACTTTGTGGCATGATCTTGGACCTCTTCAATGCTATTAAATAAATGTTGGTTCAGCCAATCGTAGCGCACTGTTCGGTTATATCGTTCTATATAAGCATTTTGTTGCGGTTTGCCAGGTTCGATAAATTGATGCTTGATTTGCTGCTTCTCCAGCCAGTTTTTCAGTTCATGGCTGATATATTCGGGGCCATTATCACTCCTGATCATTTTGGGTTTACCACGCCATTCTATGATTTGCTCTAAAGCCCTAATCACCCGTTGGCTAGGCAAGGAAAGATCCACCTCAATCCCTAATCCTTCACGATTAAAATCGTCGATCACATTCAATAAACGATAGTTTTGCCCTGATTGTAGCTGATCATGCATAAAATCCATCGACCAACATTCATTGATTGAGTTGGAAACCACTAATGGCTCAGGTTTGTCCCGCACCAAACGTTTTTTAGGTTTAATGCGTAAGTTTAAAGATAGCTCGCAATAGATGCGAAGCTGCTTCGACTAATGACAACCAACTGGCAGGCACGCTCGATGGTGATCTGTTTTTCAGTGACCAGCCACTGCACTGATGTTTTACGAACCAGTGGCTTCACCACTTTTTTTGTAAAACCTCCTTGAGTAATTCACTATCCATTTTAGCTTCAGCATACATTTTTTTAAGCCTTGCATTCTCAGCTTCCAACTCTTTCATTCGGCTGATCATAGATGCATCCATGCCACCGAACTTCGAGCGCCATTTATAAAATGTCGCACTACTCATGCCATGTTCACGGCATAAATCAGGGACTTTAATCCCCGCCTCATTTTGTTTTAAAATTGCCATAATTTGGCTATCAGTAAATCTTGATTTTTTCATAATGAATCTCCTACAGTAATGATACGAGAAAATTCTACT
The DNA here is from genome assembly GCF_029815055.1 of Ignatzschineria sp. RMDPL8A. Lineage (NCBI taxonomy): Bacteria > Pseudomonadati > Pseudomonadota > Gammaproteobacteria > Cardiobacteriales > Ignatzschineriaceae > Ignatzschineria > Ignatzschineria sp. RMDPL8A. The sequence continues at coordinate 268,042 of NZ_JAPPWA010000001.1, forward strand.
TATGGTCTGTATTTTTTTATGGGGGGATTACCGTAGGAAATGATGTTTAAAATAAGAATGCTGTTTTTGTTGTTATCGATATTGACCGGAATAACTATGGCGACAGCAAATGGAACACCCCAAGTGAAGTATCAATTACGTTTTAAGGCAAACTATATCTCTTGTATTGTCCGCATTAATAATGTTTTTGTTTATAATACTAGGGATAATATTAAAGTGCCTAAGCAGTTAAGTTTTGGACAGGATATTACACAATATTTAGATCAAGGAGAAAATGAGCTATCAATATTGGCTACAAATCTTACAGAATATATTCCTCCTCATAGAATAGAACAGGAGAATTACACTATTTATGAAAATAAAACAAATCTGATTAATCCATAAGCTATCCACCACATGACAATTCCTATTATTGTTTCTAGAACTTTCCAGGATATAGGATTTTTAAATAAAGGAATTAAAAGTCTCGCACCATAGCCTAAGCCAAAAAACCAAATAAATGATGAAAATAATGCACCAATTAAAAAGTATAATTTATCTGAAATATTTAAAGTTCCTGCGATTCCACCAACAATAACAACAGTATCAAGGTAAACATGAGGGTTCAATAGTGTGATAGCAAGCGTTGCAATTATTACAGAGGTTTTTCCATTATCTAAATCATCTTTGGTACTGGATTGTATATTCATAGATTCTGAAGATTTTATTGCACTTAGAAAAGATTTATATCCATAAAAAAACAAAAATATTGCTCCTAATATAGCCAATATCCCAGATAGAATTTTACTCTGACTTATAAAACTCCCTAGACCCAGCACGCCAATGGACATCAATAGGAAATCACAGACAAAACAAATCCCAGAAACTATTAAAATATTCTTTTTCAAAAGTCCCTGTTTTAATACAAAAGCATTTTGCGCTCCTATAGCAATGATAAGAGCACCTGAGGTAATCATTCCTCTAAATATAATGTCCATTTATTATAAAACCATTTGAAGTTAATGTATTAATAGCAAATTCGATGTTATTTTCTTCAATAAAAATAAAATCTGTATCATAGGTGGAAGAGACAAAAATACTAATTTTAGCTTCCGACAAAGGATATAAAACAGAAGATAAGATGCCTGAAAGATTAAAATCTAATTTTTCATCTATTTTTAAACAATTCCATAAACCAGAATAAATATCCAATCCAATGATATTATTCCCGTCAATAATATAATTGAAATTTTCACCATCCCAAATTAATGAAAAAAATTCTTTATCTTTTAAATTTGGTAACTCATTTAATGAGCTAGATTTTCCAATAATATATTTTTGTTTAAGCAGCTTTAATCCAAGCTTATAAGGTCTTATACTATCCATGAATTACCCTATCAATGTTATATCAAAACCAATGCTTGATCTAAAAGATATGTCATTGTTATCTAGAGGTCTTATTGGTGTTACTGTATGCCAAAGTTCTGTTCCTTTATCCGCTTGTAGAATACCCATTCCCTCTTGCAGTTCACAAGTCACAAATTCTGTTTTTTTATCATTACCATAAATGATGCTTTTTGCTCCTAAAATATTTCTTCTCTCTATTACTAAAGCTGAAACAATTAAATCCATACCATCTTGATGAATACCTTCAGGTGAATTAGTTCCTTCCTCATCATTTGAGCAATATATAACAGTATGGTGAACAACTATATTCAGTTTTGTATTCTTTGTAACAGAATATATTTTATTAGCAACGAAAGTCATTATATCTTTTAAATCACTATCACACAGATCATCTGGCAACTCTTTAAAGACTCTACTTGATTTTCGGTAATCAAGATTATTATCATCTGTGATCTGCGCATCTTTTTGTTCAAATGGAGTGTTTTTCACTCTTTCGATTAACCAATTACCATCTTCATATGATAATAAATATTTAGATATCAATCTCTTTCTATTTGGCGTAAGATTTTTTATATAATTAATTGTGTCAGTAGAAAGTGTTGGGAAAAAATTAATTAGTTCATCATCTTTAATTATACCCTGATAAATTTCTTTCAAGACGTGCTCTGAGATACAGTTACCATCACTCAAGTTTTTCTTAATAATATCTATTTTATTTTGCTGAAGTAAGTAATTATCAAATTGGTATTCATCATAATATTTAGATAGTTTACTTTTCATTCTATCTACTGAAATTCCAATTTCTCCTAAGCTAATAATACTTATAGGCATACTCAATTTGTAATCCTCCCCTTTTTAACTCCATTTAAAAGTAGAAGATTCTCTAAGGTTTATTGAATCTGGCATGGTTGTAATCCTCCCCTTTTTAATACCATCCAAAAGTAGAAGATTTTCCATGGTTTATTGAAGCTGGCACGGCGGCACAGATCCAATGGCTGAATGGGGTCTTTCGTTATTATAACTCCATAGCCATTTTGTGGAATATATTTGTGCATCATCTATTGTTTCAAACAGATAGCTCGATAGCAATTCTTCTCTTACGGTTCTGTTAAACCGCTCAATATAGGCATTTTGTGTAGGTTTTCCAGGTTGAGTATAGATCAAGGTAATTTTCTCAGAATTGGCCCAATCAATTAATTTCTGGCTAATATATTCAGGACCGTTATCACATCGAATCGCTGCAGGCTTTCCTCGCCACTCAATGATTCGCTCTAAAGAGCGAATCACTTTTTCTGTCGGTAAACTAAAATCAATATCCATACAAAGTCCTTCCCGATTATAATCATCAATCACATTGAACGCTCTGAAGTAACGTCCATTTCGCAAGCTGTCAGACATAAAATCCATCGACCATATTTGATTAATATCCGTCGCTAAACCCAGTTTTTCTGGACGATTTCTGATGATTCATTTTCTTGGTTTAATTCTGAGATTGAGTTCTAACTCCCGATAGATTCTTAAAACTCGCTTACGATTCCATCGGAATTTTTGAACATTTCTTAAATAATCAAAACATAAACCAAAGCCCCAGCGCTTATGAGTTTTAGTTAACCTTAGCAACCACATTTCAATGAGGTTGTTTTCAGAGCTAGCTTTACCCTGATAGTGAAAAGTTGTTTTGCTAATTCCAAATATCTCACAAATCAAACGGATAGAGATATTTTGAGTTTTTAAAACAGCTTTAGCCATCTCTTTTCGTTGAGACGGCTTTACCACTTTCCCTCTAAGGCTTCTTGGCGAATACGGGACTTAAGACACTCTTCGGCATACATTTTCTTGAGTTTTGCATTCTCAGCTTCAAGTTCTTTCAGCCGAGTGATCATTGACGCATCCATACCGCCATATTTTGAGCGCCATTTATAAAATGTTGCGGAGCTAATGCCATATTCTCGACATAAATCCGGGACTTTCACGCCAGATTCATTCTGTTTTAAGATCGACATAATCTGTGAATTTTGATTTTTTCATAGTTAATTTCTCCTAAGTAAATAATACGAGAAAATTCTACTTATGATCAGTATTATTTTTAGGGAGGATTACAAAAAGAAATATTCCCAAACTGATCATTTTTAGCCGTACCTTTCGTATGAACGTGTAAATCCCATCTCCCCCATTCTGAACCTCTATTCATAATCTTCTATTTCCTCTTATAGCTTTGATCAATTTTATTTAAGTATTCAATAGACCCTAATGATATTAAGTTTTTAAACAACCTCACCCAACCCTCAACGGCAGTAAATCTTCTGTAATCATCTTGGTATAGGCTTCTTTTACCGTACGCCAATAGCGGAGTTTACTGACGGGATTCTCTGTTTGTGCCTTATATTGCTCAAAGTTGGCGCTTTTCTTTAATGCATCCTCTCCCGGCTGACTTTCTAAGTCCGGATTAAAACTTGCAACCATATACCTGAACTCTTCAGGATCAAGCACCCATTTTTTAGCAAATTCTTCAACTAATACATTCGTTTTCTCGCCTATTTTCTGGGAAAGTAAATCTGTGACTCGCTTGCCTCGAAACTCTTCTGGCATTGCTTTAATTTCATTCCATAATAGTGACATAACGCCTGCAAGCTGTGGATTTTCTTGTTTTAAAGTCTCTACGTAATCATCAATCTCTTGATCGGCGATAGCGTCTGATTGCATCGGTTTCGTAGCATCCTCTTCTGGAATAAACTCCTGAATTAAAGCCATAATATAATTATAATTAATCTCTTCGACCCGATGTGTTTGTAAATCATATTCAATATCAAGAGGTTCTTCTTCCTCATCAGGATTTTCATTTCCTCGCAATTCTTCTAGCACATTCACATAAACGCCGTGATACTCTTCGATCTCTTGAAAATCAATCGGGAAAATATCACCCATCATTTCAGGTTTAAAGTCTGAATAGACCATTGCCGAATTTAAGAAACGATCGAGTTTTTGGAAGGCTCTCACAAAATCACGTTTTTCCTCTAAACTTAATGATTCAATTTCTTCCGGTGTTCTTGCAATTAAACGCAATCTTTCAATTGCTTCAATTAGCTCCTGCTTTGTTTCCTCCCATATCGGTGCTAGAACATAATTTTCACCACCATTCGAATAGAGGAAAAGTGCTTCGTTTACTTTCTGCTCAAAATAATGAGGTCTTTGAAAAGTGACAATTTGCCCATAGAGTTTATCTCGATCAAACAGGCGATTCGTTCGTGAAAATGCCTGAATAATATCGTGCGGCTGCATCGGTGGTCGATCGATAAAGAGTGTCGAAATACACGGCGCATCAAATCCTGTTAATAAGCGATCAACCACAATAATTAAATCAATTTGCTCACTACGCTGATGATAGAGTGTTTTCTTTCTTGCCAAGCGTGCATTCACATTTTGGTTGTAGGCCCTAATCGTTTCTAAAGAGAAAGATTTCTTGTAAGTCTTATTATAATCTTGCAATGCTTCCTTCATCTTCTCTTGATTTTGAAGAGAGCTCTCTTCATTTTCAGAAATAGAGTAGGTAATCGCAACTTTGGGAAAATCCGGTAATATTTGACTCGTTCGATGACTTATTTTTACGATTTCATTACCAGCAACAACACTCTTAATTAAATCATAATATTCTTGCGCAATCGCAATACTTGGCACTGTTAAGATTGCACCATATGCTCGCCCCACACCACTTTCTGCCGTAAATCCTAATTTTGTACGGGATTTATTGAGAATAAAGTCAATCACCTGTAAACGATGCTCTTTCGTTTCATACGCTTCTTTGGGTATTAGCTTTTCCCGCTCAATGGCACTCAATTTACTATATTTTTTATCAGGGTAACGCTTCTCTATAATCTGCTGTAATTCAAAATCATCAAAGGTATGTTTATATTCCACCTGAAACCCTAGTACAGCACCATCATTAATCGCTTCTTTCACCGTATAAGTATGCAGACGCTCACCATATAATTGCTCTGTTGTTCTCGCTAAGTTTCCTAATGATGCTCGTTGATTTTCTTCAAATATTGGCGTACCAGTAAAACCATACCAAAGTGAATGGTGAAAATAACGTTCTAACTCTCGCTTTTTCTCAGGTGTCACTGCTCTATGGCATTCATCTACAATAAAAGCTAAACGCTGCGCTTTAATTTTGGCATATCGTTTTCTTGTCCGCTCACTCACTTCAGAATTATCAATACTGTTATCGATTCTTCGCATCAAGTGATTAAGCTTTTGTATTGTTGTAATCACGACCGTACGATCATCACTGGAAAGCTTATTAACTAAATCATTCACATTAGCTGTTTCATCAATTGATATAGGATCATACTCTGCATACGATGTGAATGAGCTCGTTGTTTGTTGATCTAAATCGACCCTATCTACGATAAAAACAGTTTTATCAATTACCGGTATATGGAGCAGATTACAAGCCACTTTATAAGATGTGAGGGTTTTCCCTGATCCAGTTGTATGCCAAACATAACCTGATTTATGCTGAAATGATGCCGCCTTTACTGCTTCAATCGCATGTATTTGATATGGTCTCAACAAAATTAGGGCTTCTTTATCCTTATCGGTTATGGAATATTGCATAACCATTCGATGAGCTGCCGGAATCGAAAGGACGTTTTCTGCAAATTGAATATAGTCATTCACCGGCTGATTTTCGGCGGTAACCCACTTACTTAAGAATTTTGCATTAAGTTTCTCAAACTGTGCTGCAGCAATATAGCGAGTATCTGAAGCATTACTCACGACAAACATCTGTAATGTAGAATAGATGCCTGTAAATTTTCCCTCTTTCAGGTATTTTTGAATTTGCCTAAAGCCATCCATAAACGGATGTTGCCGATTTTTAAGCTCAATGTGAATCATTGGTAAACCGTTAATTAAGAGCGTAACATCAAAAACTCGGTTTCGGTCCATACTCTCTTTTTTATCAGCTGTAAATTGATTCACAACCTCATAGACTGTATTTCCACCAGCAATATGATCTCGATGAATCACATTTAAGCGAATCGTTCCAAGCGAAGCATCCTCTCTATTTACTTCAACTTTTGCAATTCCATTTTCACCAGAAAGCCATTTTGCAGCATCAAAGAAGTTGGAAAACTGTAACTGAGTTTTTACTCGGCGAAACTCTCCATCTGTTAATGGTTTTCCATCGAGTATCGCCAAATTATTTCGTTCTAATATTTTACGAAAGTTTTCCCAAAGTGAAGCCTCAGTAGTTAAATCTGGTCGGTATATCCATTGTGACTCTCCCGCTACTAACTGCGCAATTAATCGACTTTCTATCTCTCTTTCACTCGTAAACTTAACCGTCACAATTTATCCTTCCAATATGACTATAAACTAAAGATCTCTTCAATCCACTTTTGGTATTCTCCCGCCTTTAAATATGGACCATGAACGGTTTTGTAACAACCTTTAGACTCTACCTCGATATCCTTATTCACAACGAGCCAATCCACATTACAAATTACCTGATCAGAAAATTCGTTTATAATTCCTCTTACAATACCAATATGTAAAATTTTAATATTAGAGGAACCTTGCCCACATCTTCTTTTAATGGCTATTCGATCATTCACTTGAATTTCTTGAGCTTTTTTATATTGCTGCTCATTTTCATCTTTAGAATATCCCAGCGCCCAAAATCCGTTTTTTACAAATTCATCATCGACATTATTCGTGCCTGACTGCATACTAGCTCCGACAATCCAATATCTAAACCTTTCACTCTCCATATCAACCTCTCGCATAAATATTATTAATAATTTTTCTTAAGCAATTAAAGCTTCTGCTTAATAACGCTTAAAATATATTCTAATTGCTCAGTATCTTTTAAACTGATTTCATAATCCCCATTTCCCCAATGCCCGATATTACGCATATCTCGAAAAATCGCTTTAGGATCATCTAATGTGCCCCAAACCGCATTGATATAGAGAATCATGGTTCTTTTTTGCATGACTATATCCACAATCGTTGTTTTATCTTTTTTAAAAGCCGCATAATATTTGGTATAAACCAATTCGATTTGATCATCTAAATTTAAAATCGCCTGTTTAAACCGCTCATAAAGCTCGATCGTGCTTTCCGAACCTAATTGGTAAAACGATTCTTCATCATAAACTTTGATCTCTTTCGTAATGCTAGCTAATGGTGTTAGTTCTGCACTGTCAGAGATTGGCTGAGGTAATGATGGGGCATTTTTAGAACGCTCAATAAAGTTCACGGTTAAAAGATCATTGTGATAACGCTTAAACTCTATAAGCTCAATCCCTAAGTTTTTAAAATTGGTCGCATTTTTCTGGTAATCATTAAATGTATTAGCAACAAATAGAATACGGCTTTGACTCCAATCGATATCGCTTCGTTTTAAGATCTTTCCTAACGATTGCTCATTGTACTCAACCATTAGGCTATCTTTATATTCAAGCATCGCATTAAGATAAGAAACCCCCTGATCCACCACGCTTTGGCTCTTATCTCGCTTATACTCAATCACGACAAAAGCTTGTTTTTCTTCATCAAACGCCAATGTATCAAAGCGAAACTGTTTCAAAGAAAACTCAGTCTTCACTAGCGTTAAGCCAGTTAAAGTCATTAAATTCGCTTCAAATAGTGCTTGCATCTCTTTTTCAAGTTTAAAGGGCTGCTCTTTAATTTGTTGTAACTCGTGCGAGCCAATTTTATAAATATCCATTAATTGTGTTCCTTTACACAAACATCCGTTGCAACATCGCTTTTTTAAGTGACTCATAATGGTTGAGTTTTTTTGTCTCTACTTCAATACGCACATCCAGCGACTGGAAAAACTCCCCGATTTTGGTTTGTTCTTCTTTAGATGGGTATAAGGTACTAATTTTTTCTATAGTTCGCTTTGATAAACTAGGTACTCCTGTTGATTCATCATACCTCAACCAATTTATTTGACTTAAAAGATAAAATAAAAAGACAATATTAAGTTGTTTAGTTGTAAGAAAAAACAGAGTATCTACAGTCCAAAATGGTGCTTTTAAAAATAAAGGTTTATTTATTGTTCCTTTTCTACCTATTCCTACAGCGTCACTTGTTGACAACGCTTGATCCACACTTAACATGTAGCCACCTGTACCAAAGACAGGAATATCACCCTTGCTTAAGTGCTTATAATCACGGCCTGAATTAACGCAAAGAATATCTTCTAATGGGGCTCTACACCACCCTCCACTAAACCCTTCAAATCTGAGTTGTGGCTCTGTTTCACCTTTTTGAGGAAACATCTTTTGAAGCATCGCTTTTTTATAGCGTTCGGATTGCTCGACTTTTTGTTGTTGCAGCTCAATAGCACGATCGAGTTTTTGGAAAAGCTCCCCAATTTTGGTTTGTTCTTTACTAGATGATGGTAAACGAATAGCTAGCTCTGTAAGCATACTTCTAACAATATATGGAATACTTCCAGTCCTTGCTTCCTGATGTATTTTTCTCGGCAAAGCCAACGATATAGATGAGAATAAAAAAGATCTGGTAGCTTTAAAGTCCGTTAATACATATGTGCGCTGATAAGCATTAAATTTACCATCCGCATAATGCATATAGCCAACCGTAGCACCATTTCCAGCAATTGTAATCGCTGGTCCCTCAAAGGCGGCTACATCAATTTTATATTTTTGAATTCCAGAAGTATAAAAATCATATTGTCCATTTTCCTTCATTGCATTAGCATCAAGTTTCCCCGTCGTTATACTGACTAACTCACCTAATTCCCGAAGTAACCACTCACCACTAAACCCCTCAAATCTCAATTGAGGAATCATCGTTTCCGCCTTACTCATTCACGCCTCCCTTAAGAAGCTGCTTAAATGCCTCAAGCTCTGCATTAGCCTCTTCATTGGTGCCGGTTAGCTCGTTAAAAAGCTCGAGCAGATCAGCCTCAACACTTTGTAGCTCGGTTTTCGTTGCCGTCATCTCTTCCATTAATGGGACGAGCGGAATCTCAGGCTCGGGCTCAAAGGTGTCCACATATCTAGGGATATTAAGGTTAAACTCGTTTTCTTTAAGCTCTTTAAAATTCGCAACATAAGCAAACTTATCGATAAACTTACGATTCGAATAAGCATCTAAAATCTCCTCAATGTGGTGAGGTTCCATCGTATTTTGATTCCCCTTTTTGGTGAATCGCTCAGAAGCATCAATAAAAAGCACATCACGCTTGGTGTAATCTTTTTTAAGAATGATAATCGTCGTTGGAATCGAGGTATTAAAGAAGATATTTGCCGGCAAACCAATTACGGCGTAAATATGCCCATTCTCGAGTAATGTTTGGCGAATCTTCGCTTCAGCTCCACCACGAAACAGAACACCATGCGGTAGTACAATGGCCATCGTACCGCTCGATTTAAGGTGATAAAACCCATGAAGCAAAAAGGCAAAGTCTGCACGCCCTTTAGGCGCTAAAACGCCATAGTCCATAAAGCGAGGATCATCTAAGAAGCCTTTTACCGCACTCCATTTTGCTGAATAGGGAGGGTTCATTAAGACGGCATCAAAGTTCGTTGGCTCATCTGTTGGCCAGTCATCGCCTAACGTATCACTATTATTAAGATTTTGGTTGGCAATCGCAACACTATGCAACATCATATTCATGCGGGCTAAGTTATACGTTGATGTATTAATCTCTTGCCCAAAATAACGTACGGTTTCCGGCTCATTCGTCTCTTTTTTAACGTTGAGCATTAAGGAGCCTGAACCCATCGTTGGGTCATACACAGTAAACCCTTTTTGATTCTCTTTCCCTTGCAGAACAATCTTTGTCATTAGATTTGAAACCGGCTGTGGCGTATAGAATTCACCCGCATTTTTCCCAGAGTCTGAGGCAAATTGTCCAATCAAATACTCATAAGCATCACCGAGAACATCCCCATCATGCTTACCTAAGTTAATATTAGCAAGCCCCTTCATCACATTAGAAATAGTCTCATTCTGTTTTTGTGGCGATGCACCAAGCTTACGAGCATAAAGATCAATATCTTCAAACAGATTATTAAATGCCGCATTAGATTGCTCAATATCTCTAAATCCTTGCGCTAAATCCTCTAGCTGAAACTGACTGTTATACACATCTGAAATCAACTTAGTAAACGTAAGTTCCGGCTTTAACACATAGGAAAACTGATCATAAAGTGCTGAGATCAAGTCATCTTTCAGTTCAGGATCGTTGTAAGCGTCAGTATAAATCGATTGAGCCTCAGCAAGGTTTTCCACCTTCTCTTCTAAAAGCGCTACAGCATAATTGAGCAAATTATCCGACAGATATTTATAGAAAACCATTCCTAAAAGATAATTCTTATACTCATTGGCATCCATTTTCGAGCGTAAGATATCGGCACACGCCCAAAGCGCACTATAAAGGGTTTTCGAGTTTTGTTCTGACATAGTATCTAATCCAGTAATTTGGGGGAGTTATTATTACTAGATGATAGCAGAAACCTCCAAAAGATGAGATTTCTACATTACCCGTCAATATTACAAGTTATCAATATTTTGTTTAAATCCATAATCACTTCCATCCAATTCCCTGTCAAACAACACCGAGCTTAAAATTGACTGCGGATGCTCTCTTAATCGATTAAACGGCTTGACTGGATAATCATTGTCTAGATAAAACTCAATTCGTTGTTTCAAAATACCAACCGCTAATCTTCCTGCGAACCGTTTCGTCAAATTTTGTTTTTGATAGCTCTCTATACTTCGTTTAACGGATTGGTAGATTAAGTTATGCATTTGAGCAACAGAGAAATGCGCCAATCCTTGAAGCATCACTGCTCTTGTTCCTTCTGCATAGTTAAAATTAAACCGCTGTTTTTTAAGCTTGTAATCTAAATATCGTATGCATTCTCTTATGGCAACTTCATAACATAGGGATTCATTCGTCTCCCTATAAGTATCCTGTGAATGATCTAGATAAGTCTCTTCAATTTCCTCCATGACACTCTCAATGCTACCTAATTGCCTATTCAGCTCCCATCTCCTTGCTAATAATTCTTCCGATATAAATGGATATGTTAGAAAGAGCATATCCTCTATAGTACGTGGAACTAAGATCGATTTTAGTATGAAATCAATTACCATTTCGCCGGTAAAATCGATATCCTCTGTTATTAAAGCAAATTTCGTTCTATCAGAAACCTTCAATAAATAAGCATAGAGATAAACTGCTTTTTCATACCCTAATTCACTTATTTTAATGGGATCTCGATTTTGTAATCTAAGAAGTTCTTCCATCAATACTTGCTCTTCTCTTTCGCATCGAATTTGATTACAAGAAGAACAGATATTGTTTTTTGCAATTTTTCCATCCCTAATATAATGAGCTCTATTTTGATATGAATACGCTACGTTGCAATCATCACACAATTTAAGCTGATCTTTTACTAAACAGGACTTCATTAAAACACCGAGTAACTCTCGTGATGAAACCTTATACTCATCAGCAAGCTCTTTTACTTTAAAAACAAAAGAACCACCCTCATCCATTTCCCAATACTTATGACATAGTTCTGCGAGTATTGGATCGTCCGTTAAAATCTCAATCTGTAGTCGTCCCATCAAATTATCCTTACTGTAATCTATTCTCAAGAAGATCAATATCCTGTTTAAAAAAAACCTTCTGTCGTAATTTTCTCTTCCAAGTATGGTCAACTGAATAAATCTGTTGTTGAGTCAGCTGAGTTAGTATTGTGCGAGAATAATCACCTTTAGCTTTCGCATAATGCGCTAATAAAATATATGTCTGCTCAAAAAGTTGAAGATCACTTTTAGCAATGAAGCGTGTTTTATCCATTATTTGATAGGTCAAAAGACCAAGATTTACCAATTGATACGCAAACTCTTGATTGATGCCCCACTCTTTTGCAAAATCAGGAATAGTTAATAGCGAGGTGTGTTGAACTCTATTTCTACTCAGCCAATCATCAAAATCAGACTGAGAAAGAGCAATTCCTCGAATATCTACTGACTTTAAATAGAGTGTCGTCACTCTAATCTCTGCATTCAAAATAGCTTTTAATATTTTGAACAACGCATTTTCTACCCGATTTCCAATAACACGAAGCGCATCAGCAATCGATATCGTCTTGCCTTTATAGCTCTCTATTTTTTCAAACAGCTGTCTTAAATAACTGTGTAGAGCATTTTGATTAAATCGCCATCGCTGACTCTTCCCATCTTCTGGTGGAATAGCGTTCTGGAAAACGCCTTGTTTAATAAGCCCATATAGTTGTTTTTTAGTGACGCCTAAAATTTCTAATGCATCGCTAAAAGAGATCTCTCCCTGTAAATCATCCAAAGCCTCCTCTATTGAAGGGCGATAACAAGCTCTAAAATAACGGTTTCCTTGTTTTTCACAAATTGCTTCAATACGCCCTTCAGAAATCGCCCGATGCATCACCGATGGATTAATTCCATAATCATTGCAAGCTTTTTTAAATGGGATCCAAGCATGTTCTTCTTTTAACGCCTCTGAAAACAGAGAATGCCGATCATTCAATGGTTTTTGCCAATAACGCCGGATATATTCCTCAATGATCCATTTGTAATAGACCATTTCATCATCAGAATAATAACGATAGAAGGTACGATAAAAACGCATAAATGCATCATGTCCATTTAATGAACACTCATCGGGAAGAGACTGCAGCCCTCTAAAATACTCAACGCCGATCTCTTTACCTTTAAATAGCCCTGTATAGAGCTTGCTCAGCGATGAAACAGCAACAGATAAATCATTTAAAGAAAGCTTCTTCTTTTTAACATATTGGCTCTGTAGCCCTTCTGGTGACCAGCGAAACATTAAATGGATAAATCGCAAACGATCTTTTAATGTTTTAAATTGTTGCCGATGATAAAAACGATGTTCTTCTCCCGTATAGTTAATCAATCCCCCTGTTTCTATAAAATATTGAAACAGCAATGCGACTTTTTCGGTCGGCTCATAGTCATACTGGAAGGCTAATGACTCCCCACACTGGCAATATCCAATTTTACTTCTACGATGCCTAATTTTCTTGGCGCAACTTGGACACCGATCGACTAATAGAACATTATGTTTTAAACATGCAATCGAGGTACTTAAAAACCAGTGAGCACGATAATAATTATTCTCTTCTAAGCAGTGCGGACAATATCGTAAACCTGACAAACTTCCTTTTAAATTGGCTGATATTGCAATCACCTCATTTACAAAGTTATTAGTAACGTCATAACCCGTCCACTCCTTTTCTTCAAGAAGCAAAAATTGCAATTCCTTTATGCTAGGTGTTTTACTCCCATAAGCAGGTAAACAATTCTTAATTAGCCATTGAGAAGAAGTATAACCATTTAACTCCGCTAAGCGTTGTAAATAAGATGGGATATCTTCATCTGTGTACATTTTTGGATGATGGAGTGGTTTAACCAGTGAGAAGATCGAAATCTCTTCCATTAATATCTCCCTTAATTAAACGATACTCAGATGAAATGGCATCCCCATTTTATCTAAACGAATCCATTTAAAATCAGTATGAAATGGATTTAACTGATGTGAGCAATCCATCCAAATACTCTCTTTAAACGCTTGACCCAATATTGTCTGATCCAAAGCACTACCATTTTCTAGCGCTATCTCATACGCACTTAGAATCAATTTAACGATATAATCAATAATCCCATTGGTTGCATAATGAATTCTATTCAGAAGATCAATATCTTGAAGGTTCAAAGCATAAGAAGTGGGAATTAAAGAGAGCAATTTCATAATAACGCCTGCAAAAATCTGGTACTCCTCTTTAGTGTCTATAGGAAAAGAGGTTAAATGGATTCGACGGTTGAAACGTCGACGTAGCTGTTCATTAATTTTTAATATCTGTTCACTACGTTCCAATCCCATGAGTACAGTTGGGATATTAGCTTGATCAATTAAACTTTTAAGCCAATCCGCTACTTGATAAGGTGTATTCTTTTTACCTTGATCTATAAAATGCTGTAATTCATCAAATATTAATAGCTCAACATTACATAGCTCAAGATAAGAGAGAATTCGTACCGTTTTATTAATCGCAGAGCCTTTATCAGCCAATGGATCACCCAATTGAACGAGCATCGATTCTGCTACATTTTTAACAGTTGGGATTGCAGGCGTATCGACAACTAATACAGGAATCAAAGGATGATTCTTTGTCTCTATACGTGGATAAACTTTTTCAATTTCTCGTTTAAGCGTTGACTTACCTGTTCCCGCTGCTCCAATACAGAGTAGATGCTGTGCAATATTTACAGATCGTTTTAAGGTTAAAACAGTTTCTATTTGTTGATAGGCTTGATCAAATTGAGGGTAACGAATAACAGTTCTTTTTAAATCAGCAATGACTTGAAAAAGCGCTTGATGATTAGGCATTACCTTGTTCCTTCTGTTCCATTATTGCAAAATCAGGAATCGCATCGATTTCAAAATGCGCTTTCGGAGCTTGAGAGGACTTCCCATGACTCTCTCCCTTTGGTATTTTTCCGATCCGAGCCACTTGACTGCGCTTCTTAATTTTCTTTTCTTTAGATAACGCTTGAATGCTCTGACGCAGCTTTTCTTTTGCTTCTGCTAAATTTTGCTCTTCTTCACCACTCATAATCGCTTGAGCTCTACGTTCTTTTAAAATCATTGTGTGCTGAAAAAGTGATAAATTTTTCACATAATCCTCATCGATACAAGGAACTTCAATAAAAGTATCGCTATCGGGATCATGCACCCAAATCTTCTCTAGATTCTCAGTATTGACTCGAATATTTACTTTAGCCCGATTTCCATAGAGGATCCTCATCGTTCTCAATGCTTCTGAATTATAGAAAAGATGTTTAAAAAGGATTCCTTCATGACTCAATTTTCTCTTATATTCTTTAGCACATATAAGATCAAAATGATCTCGACTAGAAGGAAGCAATGGCTCAAAGCGCTCTAATCCCTTTAACCACTTCTGATGTGGAGTAACGTTAATCGATCTATGTTTGGTCTGCATATAAATTTCTACTGCCCAAAAATAGATTAAACCTCTTAATTCTTTTAAAGTAATCGTCGCTTCTTCTACCGAATTATAATCTCCACGCTCTGAAATATTGGAGAAAGTCGTTCCTTTAATACGTTGAGATACTTGGCGATTTAATGTCCCCAAAAAACGTTCTACTCGCCCTTTATAATATGGCTTGTGTTTAGGGCAAAACATCAATTCAATATTTAATTCCCCACAAACTCGCCTTAACTGTTTTGAATGAAATTCCAACCCGTTATCACAAACAAGTAAAGATGGAATTCCATAAGCTGGCCAGTCTTTATTAATATCCGTATATTGTTCCAACAATATCTGTTTTGGCCAAATTGCTTGACGGAGCGCCCGCATCACCGAAAGTTCTGAAGGAGGCTCAAAATCGATCTCAAGTGCCAAAGGCATTCGAGTATGACTATCTAAAATGCATGTTAAGTATGGACGACCAATCGTTAGCCCTAATACTTCATCAATCACCATGATATCTAGAGGTGTATGGTCAATTTCAACTCGCTCAAGCGGAAAATCTGTTGAAACGCCTTTTCCCGATATACGGTAAACCTTCTCTGCTTCTTTGATTCCATGGCGCTCTGCGACTACTGTATAGTCATCTAACTCATTAATCATTCGATAAACAGTTGAACGACTAGGGCGACTAATATTTTTAGCGTGAAGCTTATTATGCTGTTGAATACGATAAAGTAACGTCAGATAGACTTCTTGTTTACTTTGCCTCTCCCTTGTTAAATATACTTCATTAACCACTTCATAAAATAGCGATTGAATCATTGATTTATATTTTCGATATCCTTTCCTACCTGATTTTTGATTCGTAAGCGCCTTCAGATTTCCATCCGATTCATACCAACGTTTCCACCAACGATATAACGTAATCGCAGAAGGAGGTTTAATATCTTGTAATTGATTAGCCAGAGAAGTAATTAACTCCTCCAGCCCCACCCGTGTTGGGGATCCCAATTGTTTTTGAGCTTCTTTTACATATTCATAACGCCTCATTACAACTTCTTCTTGCTCTGAGTTAATAGCACTTAATCCTTTTATTGTCTCCGTACCTAATTGTGTTTTCTGAACTTCATCAGATAAAGTAATTTCTCCTTTCTCAATCAGAGAAATAAGCTCTACTTTGCTTATTTTAGATATAGATTTATTAGATAAATTTTCCAGATAACATAGATCAATAATTATTTTCTTAACTTGATAAACAATATCATCAGAAATCAGGTGCAATCCGACGTGTAAATAACTGGTAGTCATTCTTTAAATCCTTGCTATGTGAGAAATAAATATCTAATTCAGACGTGAGAGGTTTGGATAAATCCGCCATTAAGTAACCTTGAGCAATCAAAGCATAAACCACAGATTCTGATTCAAAATAATCAATAACATCCGATAAAATTAGGGAGTGAACTCCTGATGCTAAAAGCAAGTGGATGCTTTTAATAACATGGTCATCTAATAAACGTGTTTGATAAGAGCGCATCAGAGTAAGATTCTTTTCTCTCGCTGGATTTATTAACTCTTCTTCAGTTAACACCGAAAAACCATAATTTTCTCGTTCTAAAAACTGGCTAATATGAGCAAAATAATGTTTCAACTCCTGCAATTTTTTCAGCGGCTTAACTTCATAATATTGGATACTATTATTTGAATAGACCACTTCGAAATCAGGTGTATAACGCTTAACTTTATCTTTATAAGGAAGGATAAATGTTCTCGGTTGCTCTCTAAAAGCACTAATCGAAGGAGAAAACTCAAACAGATAACATGCTCTTCGTTCTAATTGTGATTCCCAAGCAACCATTCTTTGCATCTTTTTTGAAGGGAATTGACCTCTCACCGTCATTCGAGAGGGCGTTACAGGGTTTCTAGCTCTTTGAATATTATTCTCTGCAAGATTTCTCTTCAAAATAGAGATACCTGTCAATCTTCTACGCGAAGATGGTTGTTTTTTAAAAGACATAAAAGATCCTTGCCAAATCATTTTGGCAATAAAAAATTACTGAAATCGATAGGATCAACTTGACGTAGTCTTTAATAAAATAGATACTTACAACGACCAAGGAGTAAGAATTATCTTATTCATTAAAGAACGGGGCAAGTTAATCACTTCGCCTCGTTTTTTATTTCACGTTATAAACTTAACCCATCCCAACTTGCTCCCTTTTTAACTTTAACCATGTAATAACATCCTCTGTAAAAACAAAATACCCTCTACGTCCTTCTATTGAAAACTCTTTTACGGGTAAATCACCTCTTAACCTTGCCTGTTGATAAGCAGCTAAACTAGGGTAACAAAGCACATGCCAAATGTTTTTTGTTGAAATTAATGGACCATAAGTTTGATATAAAAATTCAGCTGTTTTCAATCCTATTTGCTCCATGCTTGTTACTCTCTGTAACTAGTTATACACGCTATTATTGTAAATCTTTTTACTTGTTTGTGTTATGGTTATATTTTCTAACTAAGCATCAACACAAAATAAAATTATCACTTAATTATCAATGTCTTAATTCCTTTGTTTTTTCAAAAAATAGCTGCCCCACTCTATGATTATCAAAAACATACAAATCAAATTTTGGTACGAATACGTCCGAAATGAAGTAAAAAAACAAAATATAGCTAATAAAAATATATCCGCATACCAATTAGAAGATATGGAATTATCAAAATATAAGAGAAATAGAAGAATAAAAGATCAACTGTCAAACCGATGGTACAGATATAAACATGGGACAAGTATGCCCAGAGTATATTTTATAGAACAAGTAGATAAAAAGGTTGAAGGCTCAGCATCAATTATTAACAATCCTATGTGGAAAATATTAAAGATTCTTGAATCAAAATCATCTGAAGATCACTTTAACGAACTGAAAAAAATAGATTTATTATGCTTTAATAAAAAAACTCGAAAAACGATTTCAAAAAACTTAACAGAGCTTAAGCCCTATACTAACGGTATTGGGAGAATCTTAGCTTATCGAGGTTCTTTCGAGAGTATTGCTGCTCTAATCCTATTCATATTTCAAATCAAACAACAAATAATAGTGACTAAAAAAATAATCTTAAACTCGAAATTTAATAGTAAAAATCACCAAATAAAAAAGAGGCTGAAAGAGCAACTAGGGCGAGTTATATGTTATATACATCATACAATGCTATTAATTGGCATGGAATATTTAGATCATCCAGCCTTCAAACTATTAGAAGAAACCTATGACTTCATTTTCCATCATCTATTACGAAATATCCCAGTTACAAAAGATATGTTTTTTTCATATAAAAACATTAAAAATTTTACAAGCTATCTTCTTCTTATTGAAGATATCAATATTTTATATCTTATGAAAAACAATCAGTCACCTCTATCACGATATAACTACATATTATCGCACCTCTTTCAGTTTAACATTTCATATACATCTATGTTTTTAATAGAAAAAAAGCCATTTTCTTGAAAGGGCTTTATACGTCCATTACTCATTTCACAATTTGAGACAAAATATCATTGGTTTGAGATGCCATTTCATCGTTCGTGAGATTCGATAGGATGCAAATAATCTATTTCAAAAATATCAATAATAAAAAAGCCTCTATCTTATCCAGAGGCTTTTTCTCGTTTCATCGTTTGAGATTCCGTATCACTATTTGGGATTTGGTATCACCATTTGGGATTTGGTATCACCATTTGAGACGCCGTTTCATTCTATTTGAGATTCGACAAATTAATTTTAAATATCGAGATTGCCGACCATTTGAGCATTTTGCTCGATAAATTCACGGCGGGGCTCAACTTCATCGCCCATCAGCATGGTGAAGATTTCATCGGCTTTCACAGCATCTTCCACTTTCACTTGAAGGAGACGACGGGTTTCAGGATCCATCGTGGTTTCCCAAAGCTGCTCGGCGTTCATCTCCCCGAGACCTTTATAGCGTGAAACATGTTGGCCGCGTTTTGCTTCATTAATGAGCCAATCCATGCCCTCTTTAAAGGTGCTGATATTTTGCGTTTTCTCACCACGACGCACAAAGGCTCCGTCATGTAGGAGCGCTTGCAACTCATCGGCTAAACTACCGATATGGGAGTATTCCGTTGAATTCACAAAACGGGTATCGATGCGATAATAATCGCGCGTGTTATAACGTTCTGTCACAATCTCAATGCTGCTATTTTGCGGATCGTGAGTGATCTTATATTGATGTGATCCCTCTTCTTGATTGGCCGTTAAGAGCGCCATGAGGGCATCGATCCAAACCTGTGCTTCCGCGCTATTACCTAAAATGGCATCGGTTAAACGGGGCATTGAGAGCAGATCATACAGCACTTCCACCGGCAGACGGTGTGAGATTCGCTCGATCACTTGTTCAACAAAAAGGAGCTGTTTTGCAAGACGCTCAACCACCACTTGTGAAAGCGCTGGCGCATCAGGGCTTGCGTGGAATGTTCCATTTTCAAGCGCGGTATTGAGGAAGTAGAGTGTTAACTCATTATCATCCTTCATATAGGTATCTTGTCGACCACGACGCACTTTATAGAGCGGCGGCTGAGCAATATAGATATGCCCGCGTTCCACCAGCTCGCGCATTTGACGATAGAAAAACGTGAGCAGTAACGTACGAATGTGCGCACCATCCACATCCGCATCCGTCATGATTACAATGCGGTGATAGCGCAATTTATCGGGATCAAATTCATCACGACCAATGCCACAACCAAGCGCGGTAATTAAGGTACCGATCTCAGCCGATTGAAGCATACGGTCAAAACGTGCACGCTCAACGTTTAAGATCTTTCCTTTAAGCGGTAAAATCGCTTGGAATTTACGGTCGCGCCCCTGCTTTGCAGAACCGCCCGCTGAATCCCCTTCCACTAAGAAGAGTTCTGATTTCGCCGGATCTTTTTCCTGACAATCGGTAAGTTTCCCGGGAAGCCCTGCGATATCGAGCGCACTTTTACGACGAGTCATTTCACGGGCTTTACGCGCCGCTTCACGAGCCTTCGCTGCATCGATAATCTTGGAGGTGATCGCTTTCGCATCGTCCGGATTTTCAAGCAGATATTCCGCCATTTTCTCCCCAAGCACGCCCTCAACCGCCGGTCTCACTTCACTTGAAACGAGTTTCTCTTTCGTTTGTGAGGAAAATTTTGGTCCGGGAATTTTTACCGAGATAATCGCGGTAAGCCCTTCACGGGAGTCATCGCCTGTGGTGGCAACTTTCGCTTTTTTAAGGAGATCCTCATCATTCATATAACGATTTAAGGTCCGCGTCATCGCCGCTCTAAAGCCTAGCAGATGCGTTCCCCCATCGCGCTGAGGAATGTTGTTGGTGTAACAATGCACCGACTCTTGATAGCCATCAGTCCACTGAAGCGCAATCTCAACGGTGATATTATCTTTCTGATGATTACAGTAGAAAATACTGTTGTGGATCGCGGTTTTATTTTTGTTGATTAGCTCGACATAAGCGCGAATACCGCCCTCAAAATCGAAGACTTCGTGCTTATCCGAACGCTCATCTTTTAAGGTGATGCGCAGCCCTGAGTTAAGGAACGCAAGCTCACGTAAACGTTTGTAGAGAATGTCATAATCAAAGTCGATATTGGTAAAGACTTCAGCACTCGGTCTGAAATAGACGGTGGTTCCGGTCTTATCAGTATCGCCAATCACACGAAGCGGATATTGAGGTTCGCCCAGTTTATACTCTTGCTCGTGGACATGCCCCTCTTTGTAGATCGTCATTTTAAGATCAGATGAGAGCGCATTGACCACCGATACCCCAACCCCGTGAAGACCGCCTGAAATCGCGTTATCTTCAAACTTACCGCCGGCGTGAAGCACGGTCATCACCACTTGTGCTGACGATACGCCCTCTTCCGGGTGCATCTCAACGGGGATTCCGCGTCCGTTATCGCTTACGGTAATGGAGTTGTCCATATGAATGGTCACTTCAATATCATCACAAAAGCCTGCTAATGCTTCGTCAATGGCGTTATCCACCACCTCAAAAACCATATGGTGCAAGCCAGTACCATCATCCGTATCACCGATATACATTCCAGGGCGCTTGCGTACTGCATCGAGCCCTCTTAATACTTTGATACTCGGAGAGTGACTATCTGTTGCCATTCAAATACCTCGTGTGTTTTTACTCTTTTAAATTTGTCTAATAAACCTTCGCTATTATACCACTTTTTGAGCTGATCCGTTAGTAAGTTCATAATATTGCATGCTAGATTTTAACGAGGGTTCAGTGAGTTCTGGAAACTCATTTGGCTCAAGACAGGTGACAAAAAGTTGCGTTTTTTGGGCGATTAAATGGGTGAGTAATAACCCGCGTTTTGTCTGATCGAGTTCGGCGGTAATATCGTCCATCAATAAAATGGTGGAGTGCCCGGTTTTTTCGCGATAGAGGGTAATTTGCGCAAGCATCATCGCAATCGTCATCAATTTTATCTGCCCGCGCGAGAGGTATTGGTGCGCCGTATGCCCATCCACTTTTATGGAAAAATCGGCGCGATGAGGACCTGAACGGGTGTAGCCAATAATGCGATCTTTCGGCCGACTCTCCGCCATGCCTTCCGAAAAATGCCCTTTGCTATAACCATATTGATAGCGCACCTCCCACTCAGTAAGCTCAGGTAAAAGCGCGTGTAACAGCGGCAAGGCTTTTTCTGTAAGTTCTTCTAAAAACGCTGCACGTTGCTCCGATAAGATCTCGCCCGATTCCGCCATCTCATGCTCAATTCCGCGCAGGACTCCATCGGGCATATTGCCTTTAAGCGCCGCATTACGCTGTTTAAGCGCTCGCTCGTAACGTAGCCAAATTCCATGATATTGCGGCAGACTTTGGAAAAGTCCCCAGTCGATAAATTGACGGCGATAGCGCGGACTATCAATGAGCGATTGCCCCGTATCAGGCCCAATAAACAAGATGGGAAGCAATTTTGCAAGCTCGGAGCGGCGCTGTACCGGCTCAAAATCTTTGCGAATTTGAAAGCCTTTTTTCGTCCGCTCAATCCCAAGTTGGGAACGCTTTTCTTCCTCAAGATCGGCAATTTCGGCAAAGAGAATAAAGCTCTCCGAATCGGTCTCGATAATCTCTGCTGAATTGTGGGTGCGGAATGATTTTAGATGGGAGAGAAAAAAGAGCGCCTCGAGGAAGGAGGTCTTCCCGGAAGCGTTCTTTCCAATAATTAGGTTAAAATGGGGATCAAACGTGTAGCGAAACGGTTTTAAGTGCCGAAATCGCTCCACTTTGAGTGATTCAATAATCACAAAATTTAGAGCCTCATCGGCATCACAACGTATTTAACGTTATCCCCTTCAGAGTTCTGAATGAGGCAGCTAGAGGTGGCACTAGTAAAGCTTAAACGCACCATATCATCATCGAGCGCTTTAAGCGCATCTAAGAGATAAGTGACGTTAAATGCCGTGGAGAAATCCTCACCCTGATAGTTCACCTCCACCTCTTCCTCAGCATGTTCTTGCTCAGGATTATTGACGTGAAGTTTAAGTAAAAATTCAGAAAAATGGAGACGAATGCCACGGAATTTATCTTGCGATAAGACCGACGCGCGCGTTAATGCATCAATGAGTCCAACTCGGTCAGCCACCACCAGTTTATCCCCAAGTTCTGGAACAACGCGGCGATAATCCGGGAATTTCCCTTCAATCAATTTCGTGGTAAAGACAATGCTACCCAGCTCAACGCGAAGGTGATTCGGGCTCAATTCTAAATGAACCGGCGCTGATTCGTTCTCAAGCAGTTTTAACAGCTCCTCAATCCCTTTACGGGGAATGATGAATTGCTTTTGCAATCCGGTAGTTTCCGGCAATTCTAAATGCGCAACAGAGAGACGATGCCCATCGGTTGCCACCGCATTTAATTCATTACCATCCACATCAAGTAACAGTCCGTTTAAAAAATAACGCACATCAGAAACGGCCATGGAAAAGGCCACATTATCGATGATTTCACGCAGATCTTTTTTCGGAACTGTCAGTGTTTTCTCAAATTCCAGATCGTCAAGCACGGGGAATTCATCCGCCGCTAGACAACTTAAGGTAAAGCGCGAACGCCCTGCAACGATGGTCGCACGGAGCTCTTCGACATGAATTTGAACCTCAATATCGTGAGGCAGCGCCTTTAAAATATCGAGCAGTTTTTTCGCCGGAAAGGTAATGTCGCCGGTTTCGATGGAGAGATGGGGAAACGAACACTTCAACTCAATCTCAAGATTGGTGGTGGTTAAGGTGATCTCATCTTCCGTCACGACACATTTCACATTCGCAAGCACGGGCAACGTCTGTGTACGATCGATCACCCCAATAATCGCCTGTAATGGCTTTAACAGTTGCTCACGTTGAATGATTAATTTCATACCTTCCTCTATCGAATCTCGAACTTAAAACTACGGTAAATGTTTCTTAATCTTTTCGATCAATTCCGCTTCATCAATCGGTTTTACGATGTAGTCGGCGGCGCCTTGACGCTTCGCCCAGATTTTATCAACATTGAGGCTTTTTGTGCTCACGACAATCACGGGCACATCTTTCGTTTCATCATGACGTTGCAACATACGAATCGCTTGAAAGCCGTTGCAGTCGGGCATGATAATATCCATTAAAATAAGATCGGGACGATGTTTGAGGGCTTGTTCAACCCCTTCCTTCCCGTTTTTGGCCTCGACATATTCTACATCTAATTTATCGAGGACACGCGTAATTACCAGCTTCTGGACGGTAGAGTCATCAACAACTAATATTTTCGTCATATGATATATAATTCCACTTTATATAATTGCCCTCAGATAGAGATAATCATAGCATTTTAGTAAAGGGCTTGCCATTCTGATTTTAGGCGTTTTTATACGCATTTAATCAACTTAACCCTTGAGCGCTTTGAGGAAACGATCCTTCAAAAGAGAGTATTGCTGTGCCGAAACGTAGAGATGCTCGATCTCGCTATCACTCAAAATCCGAACCTTCCGCGCCGGCGTTCCCATCCAAACTTCTCCAGATCGTACCACCTTACCAGGTGCAAGCAATGCGCCCGCACCCAAAATACCATGCTTTTCCACTCGCGATCCATCTAGGAGTGTCGCTCTCATTCCGATGAGCGTTGCATCTTCAATCACGCACCCATGCAGCATCGCTCCATGCCCGACCGTCACATCATCACCGACAATCGTAGGATATCCGCCCGGGCTGATTAGACTGTCGCCAGAGACATGAATAATTGAGCCATCCTGAATATTAGTACGTGCACCTATACGTATTGAATTTACATCACCTCGGCAAATGACGTAAGGCCAAATTGACGAATCTTGACCAATCTCAACATCTCCGATGATACGCGCCGTGGGATCGATCCAAGCGCCCTTTCCTACCTCTGGCTTTTTATCTTCAAAAACCATAATATTATTATTCTGCATCGCTTCTCATCACTCCTATGGTAAAGTGCTTTGATGGGATGTTTTTGCATCCTTTATGAATTATTTCATAGTAGACAACCCCTTTAATAAATACAAGATAAAGAACACAGAGCACGAGAATCATGGAGAAGAAAACGCTATTGGAGTATCGCGATATCATCGATACAGTCGATCATGAGATTTTAGCCCTCTTAAATCAGCGCGCCGAGGCGGCAAAAGCGATCGGTGAGATAAAAATTGCGGCCGGAGATACGGAGATGTATCGCCCTGAGCGAGAAGCGCAAGTACTCAAAAAACGCATGGAAGAGAATCACGGCCCGATCCCCGATGAGGAGATTGCCCGTCTATTTAGAGAGATTATGTCGATCTGTCTCTCCCTTGAAAAACCGCTTAAAGTGGCGTTTTTAGGCCCGCAAGGCACTTTTACCGAAGAGGCGACTTTAAAGCATTTTGGCGGCTCTGCGATCCGTATGCCGATCCGTACCATCGATGAAGTGTTCCACGCGATTGAGTCCCAAAAGGCCGATTTTGGCGTGGTTCCCATTGAAAACTCAACGGAAGGGGCGGTCAATCAGACGCTCGACTGTTTTTTAAATTCCAATATCTATATCTGTGGTGAAACTGAGCTTAAAATTCACCAAAATATTATCTCGCACGCGCCGGATTTCAAATCGATCCACACTGTCTACGCGCACCCGCAATCGTTAGCGCAGTGCCGTAGCTGGCTCGATGAATATCTTCCCCATGCCGAGCGCATAGAGACCAACTCCAATGCCGGCGCCATTATGCGCGCCTCCGAAGAGAAAGGGGGCTCTGCAGCCCTTGGTGGAAAGCAAGCAGCGAAATTTTACGATGTGCCGATTTTAGAGAAAAACATCGAGGATAATCTTACCAACTCGACGCGCTTTTTAATTATCGGCAACAAACCGATCCCCGCAAGTGGCAACGATAAAACGACGATTTTAGTCTCCGCCAATGATCGCCCAGGGTTACTGCTTCACCTTATTGCGCCGTTCTCAAAATACAACATCACCATGACCCGTATTGAGTCGCGCCCCTCTAAAAATGGCAACTGGAGCTACGTCTTCTTTATCGACGTACTTGGCCATCAGAGCGATCACGGCATTCAGCTCGCCCTTGAAGAGGTAAAAAATGTAGCCTCGCTCTTTAAAGTGCTCGGTTCGTACCCCGTTGCGCCCTATTAAAATGGACAACGCTTTTAGTGTAAAATAGAGAATTTTTAGGATCGATTATGGCTCACGATATTGTCTTTATTAAAAATCTTAAACTCGATGTGATTATCGGGATTTACGATCATGAACGGACGCAAACTCAACCCATCACCCTCAATGTAGAGATGGCGTGGGATAATCGCCCGGCGGGAAAAAGTGATGACATTACCCTCACCCTCGATTACGAAAAGGTGAGCAATTACATCAAAGCCTTTGCTAGCGATTCAGCGTTTTTATTGGTGGAGCGCTTTACTGAAGTGCTCGCAGAGAAACTCATTATGGAGTTTAATATCGAGGCGCTCACTCTCGAGCTCAATAAACTCACCGCCATTCCTGATACCGATGCCGTCGGCGTTAAGATTTCACGCACCAAAGCGGATTATCTCAATTAGGTTTATCTTAATTAGAGTCGCGTCATTCAAAACGTCTACACACAAAAAAGCCGATCCAGTCTATGCTGCATCGGCTTTTCCTTTATCGGATTCAATCAATTAAATCAATATTGATGATTCGTTATTAATTGTAACGCGATACGTCTAATCCTTCGGTATCGATCTCAGGTTTATTGCCTAAGATGATGTCAGAGAGATAATTTCCGCTTCCCGTTGACATGGTCCAGCCTAAGGTACCGTGCCCAATATTGAGGAAGAGGTTTTTATATTTTGTCGGTCCAATGATCGGCGTACCGTCTGGCGTTGCGGGACGTAAACCGGTCCAGAATTCAGCCTTCTCGATCGCTCCACCTTCGGGATAGAGATCTTTGGTAACAAACTCAAGGGTTTTACGGCGACGCGGATCTAAGCTTAAATCAAAGCCCATAATCTCCGCCATGCCCCCAACGCGAATACGATCGTCAAAACGGGTGATCGCAATCTTATACGTTTCATCGAGAATGGTGGATTTTGGCGCCATCTCAGGATTGGTAATCGGAATCGTGAGCGAGTAGCCTTTAAGTGGATAGACCGGCACATCAATGCCCACAGGACGGAGCATCTCCGTTGAGTAGCTTCCTAGGCAGAGCGCGTAATTGTCCGCTTCCATCAATTCACCATCGACCATTACCCCTTTGATCTCGCCATTTTCAACCACGAGTTTTTCGATATTGGCATTAAATTTAAATTCAACGCCCATCTCTTTCGCGATATCGGCTAAACGGTTGGTGAAAATATGGCAGTCGCCAGTTTGGTCATTGGGTAATTTGAGTCCGCCCACCAATTTATGCGCAGTTTTTTCAAGCGCGGGCTCTGCAGCAATAATGCCATCGCGATCGAGTACTTCAAACGGAACGCCATATTCAGCGAGCACTTCCATGTCGCCTTTAATCGCTTCCATCTGCTTATCGGTACGGAGTAATTGCGTTGTTCCGAGCGTGCGCTCTTCATACTGAATGCCCGTCTCTTCGCGGAGCTTATCGATGCACTCACGGCTATATTCTGAGACGCGCACCATGCGTGATTTGTTGAGATGATAACGGCTTTTGGTGCAGTTCATCATCATCTTAAACATCCATTTGTACTGAAATAGGCTTGAGGTGGGGCGAATCGCAAGTGGTGCATGTTCTTGCATTAACCACTTCACCGCTTTAAGCGGTACACCCGGCGCTGCCCACGGCGTCGTATATCCAAAAGATACCTGGCCGGCATTCCCGAAACTTGTCTCAAGCGCTGGACCTTCTTGACGGTCAACAACGGTAACTTTAGCCCCTTTACGGGCAAGATAGTACGCTAATGTGGTGCCTACAACACCGCTCCCCAGTACTAATACGTGCATGCATATCCCCTTTTTGTTGTTATATAAAAGATTAAACTTCATGCCCATCTGTGATAAAATCACTTTCTTGCAAAAAGTCTTACTCAATCTCTGATTTATACCACAGAACAGTGAATAAGTGTAAGACGCGAGGCGAAAATATCCTCAATGCATTAATCCATATCAATTTTATAAATGCGCAGTCCATGCGGGCTTAGCGCCATTTTTCTTTCTACTATATCCAATTTTAAGGTTAGCTCTGATGTTGTCCGGACTCGAAAGTTTTCTTGGAGTGATTCATACCATTTTATGGGATTATCTCCTCATCTATCTTCTCTGCGGTACAGGGATTTATTACACATTCCGCTTAGGATTTTTGCAAGTAAGGCACTTTAAGAAAGCAGCAAAATCACTCTTTGGGCAGATCACTTTTAAGGGCGACAAAGCCGACAAATCGGGCATGAGCTCATTTCAAGCGGTAACCACGGCAGTCGCAGGACAGATCGGAACGGGTAATCTCGTTGGTCCCGCAACGGCGATTATGACAGGGGGTCCGGGGGCGATTTTTTGGATGTGGATCTCCTCTTTTTTCGGGATGGCCACCATCTACGCCGAAGCGATTTTGGCGCAAAAATTTAAAACCACCGACGCCAACGGTCAAGTTGTCGGCGGGCCGGCGTATTACATCGAAAAGGGACTTGGGCTAAAATGGCTTGCAGTCGCCTTTGCGATTTTAATCATTCTCGCGCTCGGATTAATGGGCAATATGGTGCAATCGAACTCCATTGCTACCGCCTTTGAAACCTCGCTCCACATTCCAACATGGGTATCGGGCCTTGTGGTCTCGATCATTATGGGACTTGTGGTGATGGGCGGCATTAGCGCTATTGCAAACTTTACTGAAAAAATCGTCCCAAGCATGGCGGTTTTCTATCTTGTGGGCGCACTGATTACGCTCGCCTTTAACTTTGAATATATTCTCCCGGCCTTTAAAGCGATCTTTATCGCGGCGTTTAACCCTCAAGCGGTTCTCGGGGGCGGCGTTGGGATTGCCATTCAAGAAGCGATGCGTCTTGGGATTGCTCGCGGTCTCTTTTCAAACGAAGCGGGGATGGGATCAACGCCTCACGCGCACGCTGCGGCGAAAAACGTTAAACCGGAAGAGCAAGGTTTTGTGGCGATGATGGGCGTATTTATGGTGGCGGTGATTGTTACCTTAACCGGACTTGTCATTATTAGCTCGGGGATTCGCGGCTGGGTCGAAAGCGGTTTAGCCCTCACCGATCCTTCATTCTTATCGTTCTATCAAGGCACGGGAAGTGCGGTCACCCAAAAAGCCTACGAGCTTATTTTTGGCAATATCGGCGGGATCTTTATTGCGGTCGCCCTCTTCTTCTTTGCCTTTTCCACCATTATCGGTTGGTATTATTATGCGGAAACGAACGTGCGCTACCTCTTTAATTCCCCGGTTGCGCTCTACGTGTTCCAGCTGCTTGCGGTGGTTGGCGTCTTCTTTGCATCAATGTTTAAAGTGGAGCTTGTGTGGCAATTGACCGACGTATTTAATGGATTTATGGTGCTACCAAACTTAGCGGCGCTCCTTCTACTCTCACCGATTGTAATTCGTTACACGCGGAAAGCGCTCGATAATCAAACTCGCTTTACTCCCGTTGAGGAAAAGAAAGGGAAAAAGAAATAGGTTAGAGAGTTTTCACAAATTCTTCTCATAAAAAACTCTCATAAAAAAAGCCACGACCTTTCTAGCGTGGCTTTTTTATTACTTTTTTATGATCTGTATTTATGGCCAGTACTTATTGCCAATTAAATTCGGTCAATTTTGAGCGAATCTCAGCCCCAGCACTTGCGCCTAAGCGTTTTAACACTTTGCTAAAGCCATCCTCTTCCACGGTAAAATCAACTAAATGGGGCGCTCCAATAATCTCGCGCGCTACATAGCCCGATGAACCCAATCCATCGATCAAGCCCATCTCAAGCGCTTGCTCGCCATTCCAGATAAGGCCGG
The DNA here is from genome assembly GCF_029815055.1 of Ignatzschineria sp. RMDPL8A. Taxonomy (NCBI): domain Bacteria; kingdom Pseudomonadati; phylum Pseudomonadota; class Gammaproteobacteria; order Cardiobacteriales; family Ignatzschineriaceae; genus Ignatzschineria; species Ignatzschineria sp. RMDPL8A. The sequence continues at coordinate 297,965 of NZ_JAPPWA010000001.1, forward strand.
AGAAGAGATCGGGATTACCTTCCACATCCAAACGATCGCCGCGGCCTTTTTTCACCACGTCGATAAATTGCTCATGCACGCCGCTGAGTACCTCTTTCCAAAATTCAGTCTCATCATCGCGCATCGGCATAAATGGATCGAGGAACGCTTTATGCTCGCCCGAAGTATAAAGACGGCGCTCAACGCCAAGTTTATCCATCGTATCCACAAAGCCAAATGACGCGCCGGTCACGCCGATCGAGCCCACAAGACTTGCTTTATCGGCGTAGATCTCATCAGTCGCTGACGCAATATAATAGGCGCCCGATGCCCCAATCTCCATAATTACCGAATAGAGCTTTTTCGTAGGATAGAGGGTGCGGAGACGATTGATCTCATCATAGACATACCCGCTTTGCACCGGTGAGCCCCCGCCTGAATTGATGCGCAGAATGATCCCCTTCGCTTTCGGGTCTTTATAAGCTCGACGCAGCGCGGTAATCAGACGATCACCACTTGCATCAGAATCCGCAGCGATCACGCCATTTAACTGAATTACCGCCGTATAGGCATCGAGAAGCTGACCATTTTCATCAAATCGATACGGGTCATTTTTACCCGATATGATCTGAAAAATAGCGCCCAAAATAAAGAGCAGATAGAGAAAGGTTAATCCCTTAAAAAAGATGCCCCAACGGCGACGACGGCGCTGCTCAACGGTGGCCTCGTTTAAGGTTTTCTCCATCATTTGCCATAAGCGTTCGGTGGAAGGGTCGCTCCCTTCGGTCTGTTGATTTCGCTGTTCTAACATAGATCCTCACTTGATTGAAAATAAAAAAGGGTGACCGAATTGACTCCTTTCACCCTTTTATTTGGTATGTACTTATATCGACCGTTGAATAGACGTATTAATCCAAAATCGCGCCCTTAACGGCGACGACCGCCTTTACCGGGCATTAAGCCTTTCACAGAGCGCATCAATTTACCGATACCGCCGGATTTAAGCTGCTTCATCATGCGTTGCATCTGCTCATATTCTTTAATTAGACGATGCACGTCCTGAATGTTGACGCCCGCCCCTTTGGCAATCCGCATACGGCGTGGCCCGCGCAGAAGTTTATAATCGCGACGCTCTTCTTTGGTCATCGAATTGATGATCGCAATTTTACGGCGGAAGATATTGTCATCGACTTTACCTTTCACCTGCTCAGAGATATCGCCCATGCCGGGAAGTTTATCGAGGAAGGTGTTAATTCCTCCCATACCGAGCATCTGCTCCATCTGCGCTTTAAAGTCATCAAGATCGAGGCGCTCCCCTTTCTTAAATTTCTGGGTGAGGCGCTCCGCTTGCTCTTTATCGACCTTCGCTTCAATCTCTTCTACAAGCGATAATACGTCACCCATATCTAAGATACGCGATGCCAATCGGTCTGGGTGGAATGGCTCAAGCGCATCGGTTTTTTCACCGACCCCTAAGAATTTAATCGGTTTTTGCGTGATGTGACGAATCGATAACGCCGCACCGCCTCGCGCGTCCCCGTCAATCTTCGTTAAGATCACCCCGGTTAATGGCAGCGCATCATTAAAGGCTTTTGCGGTATTGGCCGCATCTTGCCCCGTCATACTGTCAACGACAAAGAGCGTTTCGATCGGATCAAGCACCGCGTGGACTTTTTTGATCTCATCCATCAACGCTTCATCAATGTGTAGACGACCGGCGGTATCAACGATTAAGACATCAAAGCCGCCCTTTTTCGCCGCCTCTTTCGCTTTCGCTGCAATATCTTCAGGCTTTTCATCGGTGGTGGAGGGAATAAATTCCGCGCCCACTTGACCTGCAACGGTTTTCAGCTGCTCAATCGCCGCAGGACGATATACGTCCGCACTCACAACAGCAACTGACTTTTTCTCTTTCTCTTTTAAGAATTTTGCAAGTTTACCGACGCTCGTGGTTTTACCCGCCCCTTGAAGCCCCGCCATTAAGATAATTGCAGGCGGCTGAGTGCGGAGATTGAGGGATTCATTCTCTTCCCCCATAATTTTCACGAGCTCTTCATGAACAACTTTGATAAAGACCTGGCCGGGATTTAAACTCTCCGCCACCTCTTTACCGATCGCACGCTCGCGCACCTGCGCAATAAATTCACGCACCACGGGAAGCGCAACGTCAGCCTCTAAAAGCGCCATGCGCACTTCACGAAGCGCGTCTTTAATATTCTCTTCACTCAAACGCGCTTGACCGCGTAATGATTTAACCGTCTGACGCAGACGGCCACTTAAATTTTCAAACATGCACTATCCTACGAAAAGATTGTAAAATTGTTATAATTAACTCTTAAAATTTCCCCTATAGTTTACTTTAAAAGCAATTCCCTTTAAAGTTCTATATATAAATAGCGACACGAAGTAGCGACCTATGATGATTCTAATCACACTTATTATCCTTCTCTATCTCAGCTCAAGTGGCTGTCTTGTAACCTATCTGAAAATGGAGAATAACCGATCGTGTTTCAACATTGCGATTGGGCTGATGCTACTGGCAATGGGAGGACACGCCTATCTGCTAAGCACCCAGATCTTCGGCAGTTCGCTCGTCAATATCGGCGCGATGAAGGCGTTATCGCTCACCTCCCTGATTATGCTCATTATTTCAATGCCGCTGATTAAACGTCATGTTAACACAGCGCTCATTTTGATCCTGTTTGCCATTGTAACGATCTTTCTGTCGCTCACCGATTCGAAATTTGCCGTCAATACGCAAAATCCGATGCTCGGGATTCATATCCTCATCTCGATTATTGCCTACGCCATTTTACTCCTTGCGGCGATTCAAGCGGTGCTGGTGTATCTTCGAGATCGCTCGCTTAAAAGCCATTCGCTCTCGCTCATTAAAAAATTACCGCCGATGCTCAGAATGGAGCGCTGGCTCTTTCAACTGGTGACCATTGGCTTTGGATTTTTAACCTTAAGCCTCCTCACAAGCCTCTTCTTTTATGACACCTGGTTTGATAAAGCGGTCATTCATAAAACGATTTTAGCTTCGACCGCGTGGGTGCTCTACGGCACGATTTTAGTGAGCCGATATGTCTACGGCATTCGCGGTAAAAGAGCGGCGAAATTTGTGATACTATCCTCGTTTGTGCTCCTCCTTGGCATCACCGTCACCCGCGTGATTCAAGAAGTGATCTTCAATTACGTTTAATTTAAAAAGAGCTTATCGGCATGAGTGACACCCAAGATCAACAACCCTTTGTTCAGCATTTTATCGAACTGCGTGATCGTTTATTAAAAGCAGGCGCAGGGGTTTTAATTCTCTTTTTAATTATGGTTCCCTTTTCGCGGGAGATCTATAATTTTGTATCGATGCCGTTAATCGCGGCCCTTCCGGAAGGTTCAAAAATGGTGGCAATCGATGTGATCACCCCGTTTTTAGTGCCGATTATGCTGGTGATGTGGCTCGCCTTTTTTATCTCAATTCCGTGGGTGATCTACCAACTCTGGAGCTTTATCGCGCCGGGGCTCTATAAGACGGAAAAAGATATCGTCCACCCGATTTTAGTCTCAAGCATTTTACTCTTTTATCTTGGAATGCTCTTTGCGTACTACGCGGTGATGCCGCTCATGTTTAAGTTTTTAGCAGGTTATACCCCTGAAAATGTGCAGATGACCACCGATATCAGCCGTTATCTGTCCCTTGTCCTGCGTCTTGTCTTCTTTTTTGGCGTCGCCTTTGAAACGCCGGTGGTGGTGATTGTTCTCGTCTCCCTTGGTGTGATGAAAACCGAAACCATTCGTAAAAAACGCCCCCACATTATTATCGGTGCGTTTGTTGTTGGCGCGATCGTAACCCCGCCCGATGTTTTTTCTCAAATTCTCTTTGCGGTCTCGGTCCTTCTCCTCTTTGAGGCAGGCCTCTTCTTTGCCCGCCCTATCGAGAAGCGTCGCCAAAAAAAGATACAATCAGAGTAAATCCCTGTATACTGAGAAAATAGATTTTTATAGAGTATTTCATTGAGTTAAGGGATTCTTATGGAGACGATTTTAGCAACCATCATCAACAATTTAGGCTGGATTATTCCACTGGCACTTGTGCTCTTAGTCGCGTCTTTTGCGATTACGGTGCGCAACAATTTAGTGCGTTTGACCAATATTTATAAAACGGCATTTTCAAATTTAGAGACTGAACTCACCCGCCGTTTTGATCTGATCCCCAATCTCGTTGCCGCAACCAAAGGCTACCTCGATCATGAAAAGGGCGTTTTTGTGGAAGTGACCGAAGCGCGAAATCAAGCGTCAAAACAGTTAAACGCGGTTAAAAACGATCTTGGCAATGCCGATCTAATGGGATTAATGTCTAAAGCAGAAGGGGCGTTAAGCGGGGCACTCGGCCGTCTTATGGCGGTAGTAGAAGCTTACCCTGATCTGAAAGCCGATGCGCGCATGGCGGAATTGACCTTAGAGCTTGCCAACACTGAAAATCAGATCGCGACCCTACGCAAACATTACAATTTCACGATAGAGGAGTATAATACCTATCGTCAGATCTTTCCTAACAATATCTTTTCAGGCCTCTTTGGCTATCAATTTGCCGCCTGGCTTCCGATGGAAGAACACAAGCGCGAAGTTCCCAAAGTCGAGTTTTAGGAAATCCCCATTCACCTTCAGTGCCCTTTCTGTTGCGCTGATCTATGAAACTAATAATTGATTTGAATTTATGATTAAAACACGTTTTGCCCCTTCGCCAACGGGTTATCTACATATTGGCGGCGCACGGACTGCGCTCTTTTCACATCTTTTTGCTCATCATAATGGCGGAAAAACCGTTCTTCGTATCGAAGATACCGACCTTGAGCGTTCAACTCCTGAAGCGGTTGAGGCGATCATGAAAAGCCTTGAGTGGTTAGGTCTTGAGTACGATGAGGGGCCCTATTATCAGACAAAACGCTTTGATCGTTATAAAGAGCTCATTGCCAAATTAGTGGAAGAAGGCCATGCCTACTACTGCTACTGCACGCAAGACGAGCTCGAAAAAATGCGTAAAGATGCCGAAGCGAAAAAAGAGAAACCTCGCTATAACGGTATGTGGCGCCCAGAGCCTGGTAAAACCTTGCCAGAAGCGCCTGAAGGCGTGAGTCCTGTGGTGCGTTTTAAAAGCCCACAAATGGGGGTCACGGCGTTTAATGACCTTGTTCACGGCACAATCTCTATTAACAATAGCGAACTCGATGATCTTATCATTGCACGCTCAGATGGATCGCCGACCTACAACTTCTGCGTTGTGGTCGATGATATGGATATGGAAATTACCCACATTATTCGTGGCGATGACCATATTAATAACACCCCTCGCCAAATCAATATTTTCAAAGCTCTCGGTGCGCCCGTTCCCCAATTTGCGCATGTGGCGATGATCTTAGGCGACGACGGTCAAAAACTCTCTAAACGTCATGGCGCAGTGGGCGTGATGGAATATTACGAGCAAGGCTTTTTACCCGATGCGGTGATTAACTATCTCGTTCGTCTTGGTTGGGCACACGGTGACCAAGAGATCTTTAGTCGCAATGAGATGGTAAAACTGTTTGATCTTAAAAATGTGAGTAAGTCAGCGAGTGCGTTTAACACCTCAAAACTCCTCTGGCTCAATCAACATTACATGATCGAAACGCCAGCGGAAAAACTCGCGACGCTCTTAGTGCCATTTTTACAAAAACGCGACGTTAAAATGATCGATATGGAGCTCTTGAAAGCGGCGGTTAAATCGCATGTAAAACGCGCGCATACGCTTGTTGAACTTGCCGATATGATTCTCTATCTCTTCAATGATGAACTCGATTACGATGAGAAAGCGGTCAATAAACAGCTCACTGAAAAATCACAACCGGTGCTCGAAGAGCTCGTGCGTGTACTCTCAGCGATCGACGAGTGGACTCATGAAAACCTCGATAAAGCCGTTCACGGCGTGACCGAAACGCTTGAAGTGGGCATGGGTAAAGTCGGTATGCCACTTCGCACCGCGATTGTTGGCCGTACGAGCTCACCAAACTTAGATGAAACCCTCTTTTTAGTGGGTAAAGAGCGTACGCTTGAGCGTCTCAATAGAGCGCTTATAATGATTGCTGAAAAAGCGGAATAGTTTTTCCAATCGTTTAAGCTTCAAGCGGTCAATCATTGCGTAATCATTAACGTCTTTAGACAAAAAAAGCTGATTCAATTGAGTCAGCTTTTTTATTGCGAAAAATTTACAGATAATTAAAACTCGCCTCGTGCCTTACGATCGAGTTCTTTGAGAAATTTAAGTTTCTCGCCGATCTGTTTTTCAAGTCCGCGAGGATTGGGGCGATACCAAACTTGCTCCTCCATGCCTTCAGGAAAATAGGTCTCTCCCGCGGCGTAGGCATTCGGTTCATTATGTGCATAACGATATTCCCGCCCATGACCAAGTTCTTTGAGAAGTTTTGTCGGCGCATTACGCAGATGAAGCGGCACTGGACGTGTTTGATCATTTTTGACAAAACTGCGCGCTAAGTTGTGGGCCATATATCCCGCATTGGATTTCGCCGCAGAGGCAAGATAGAGCACCGCCTGCGCAAGGGCAAGCTCGCCCTCGGGGCTTCCTAGCCGCTCATAGGTTTCATACGCTGAGAGCGCAATTTGCGTCCCTCTCGGATCGGCAAGCCCAACATCCTCCCACGCGATCATTAAAATACGCCGCGCTAAATAGAGGGGATCGGCCCCGCTCTCCATCATCATGGAAAACCAATAGAGCGCCGCATCGGGATTGGAGCCACGAATCGATTTATGCAGCGCCGAAATCTGATCGTAAAAATAATCGCCCTGTTTATCAAAGGCTTTTGGTTGCAGCGACAGAGTCTCTTTCGCCATCGCCTCGGTCACCCGCTTATCATCGTGTCCGCCGGCAATGGTTAAAAGCTGCTGCATTAAATTGAGCGAACGCCGTCCATCCCCTGCAGCAAAATTAATAATAAGTTTTAACGCCTCGGGATCGAGCGTGTAATCGGGGTAATAACGCTCTTTCGCGCGCAGTACCATCGTTTCAAGCGCCGTTCCCGTTAAGGGTTTTAACACATAGACAAAAGTGCGGGACAAAAGCGCCTGATTGACCTCAAAGGAGGGATTTTCCGTCGTCGCCCCCACAAAAATCACGAGCCCCGATTCAATATAGGGGAGAAGTGCATCCTGCTGAGATTTATTAAAGCGATGAATCTCATCAATAAAAAGGAGCGTCTGCCGCCCTTGTAAGCGATTATTTTCCGCCTCCACCATCGCCGTGCGAATCTCTTTCACCCCAGAGAAAACCGCCGACAGCGAGATAAATTCACAATCAAATTCTGCGGCAATTAAATTGGCGAGCGTTGTTTTCCCCACTCCCGGCGGGCCCCAAAAAATCATCGAATGAGGCTCTCCGGACGCAATCGCTTCAAAGAGCGGTTTCCCCGGTGAGAGAAGATGCTCCTGCCCCACCACTTCCGCTAAGGTTTTCGGACGCGCTAAATCCGCAAGCGGGGTAAATTTAAGCGTCGTCTCTTCAATTAACGCATCAAATAAATCGGCCATTAATCCCTCTCATCGATCACATCCACATTTTTCGGGGGCACAAATTCAAATCGCGCTTGATCAAAGGGGCGATTCTCTTTCACTTTATTAAATTCAAAAAAGAGGCGTTGCCCGGTGATATCCCGCGCTTCAAAGGAGGCGATCGAACCATTTTTACTAAAGTAGATATCGATCTCTTCCACCTCAAGCTCCCCTTTTTTCTCTTTAGGAATAAAACGGTAATGGCGTTTATCGGTGATCGTTTCAATGGTGAAATGATCGTCAAGCTTCGTGTTACCAAGCAAAATCGTTAACACCGGATTATTGTTAATCTCATCGAGCGGTTTGATAATCACCTGCATCAGATCAACATCGTAATGCCAAAATTGAGTCTTATTGCTAATCAGTTTTTGCGCATAGGGCGATTCATAATCGAAATAAAACTTCGGGCTCACGATACTGTATTCCCGTTTTTGCAGCCACAATTTCCCCTTCGAGACATCTTGTGAGTTTCGATTGCTCACCGTTTGGGTGAAATTCGCCTCAAGGGTGGAAAAGCCGGTAAAATAGTCGCGAATAAAGGTTTCATCCGCTTTAGCAACGAGCGCCATCATTAGACACCCCGCCGCAAAAATACTCTTCCATACGCGCATTGCTCGACTCCTATAAATCCTCAAAAATCAGATCATTCATTATATCAAATCCCCTTTATACCGCGGTGAATAATCAAAAACCGCCTCTTAAATGGCAACTTATTGCGCATAATTAACATTTAATTCCAAACCTTTACTAAACCTATCAACTATCTGCGGTTTTGTTTTGAGTTTTCAATAAATTTAGTTATATAATCGAACACTTTCCTTGTTCGCAATCATTGATCGAAGGAGTGAGTCTATCTTTAGGCCGATTGCGAGCAAATCCATGATCTATAATAAAAGGAGACTGTATGGAATTAGATGTTTATAGTACGCTTGTGGCGGCCTGCCTAACGCTGTTACTCGGCCGTTTTCTCACAAGTAAAGTTCCATTACTGAATCGCTTCACGATTCCGAGCCCTGTTGCGGGCGGTTTATTAGTCGCATTTGTGTTACTTATTTTAAAGAACACCTTCGACTACAACGTCAAATTCGACACCGTTTTACAAACTCCGTTAATGCTTGCGTTCTTCGCAACGATCGGGCTTAACGCAAACTTTGCAAGCCTCAAAGCAGGTGGTAAAGCACTCTTTATCTTCCTCTTTGTGGTTGTTGGACTCTTAATTTTACAAAATACTCTCGGTATCGTTCTTGCTAAACTCCTTGGCATTGACCCATTAATGGGCTTACTTGCGGGATCAATCACCCTTTCAGGCGGTCACGGAACCGGTGGCTCATGGGCTGATGAGTTTATCAAAAACTACGGATTTGATAATGCAATGGAAGTGGCGATGGCCTGTGCGACATTTGGTCTAGTCCTTGGTGGTTTAATCGGTGGCCCGGTTGCACGTTTTTTACTTCGCCGTGAAGCCCCTGTGGATGCGAGTTCTGCTCTTGAAGATGCCAACGTTGATAGTTTAGACGCCTTTGAAAAACCGAAAGTAAAACGCTCAATCAACTCAAATAACATCCTTGAGACCATCACCATGATCGTGATTGCGCTCACCTTTGGAAAGATGTTGATGCTTCAGTTGCAAGATACGAAATTTGCCCTGCCTGAGTTTGTTTGCGTACTCTTTGTTGGGGTGATTATCAACAACGTATTATCGATTTTCAAGCCGCACATTGTCTCAGAACGTGCGGTATCGATTCTCGGAAACGTCTCATTATCGCTCTTTTTAGCCATGGCGCTCATGAGCCTACAATTATGGCAGCTCGCGGATCTTGCAATTCCAATGCTAGTGATTCTTGGCGTTCAAACAGTGATGATGGCGGCCTATGCGATCTTCATTACTTATCCTGTGATGAAACGTGTGAGCTCAAAACATGATGCAGCCGTTCTTTCAGCCGGTCACTGCGGATTTGGTATGGGGGCAACGCCAACGGCAATCGCGAACATGCAGGTGATTACCGACCGTTTCGGACCATCACGTACGGCATTCTTAGTAGTGCCTATGGTAGGTGCGTTCTTTATCGATATCGTCAATGCACTCGCGATTAAAGGTTTCTTATCGCTACCGATGTTTACCTCACTGCTTAAAAGTGCAACCGCGGTTGTCGGCGGTTAATCGCCTCCATTAAGGCTCATAAATTCGGGGCGGTTTATTGTAACCGATCCCATAAAAAATCCCCTTTAACTTAACAATTAAAGGGGATTTTTTTATTTAAGCCATCAATGATTAATTATCACTTATGACCTAACACTTACTGATTTAAGTGTTGATCACGCTTTTTATAGAGCAGGCGCAAGCTATTGCCCACCACTAACAGCGTCGCGCCCACATCGGCAAAAACCGCTGCGAGCATCGAGCTATGCCCGAGTAACAGCGCGATAAAAAACGCCGCCTTAATCCCCAGCGCCAAAGTAATATTTTGACGGATAATCCGCATCGTCGCGCGAGATTGTCTAAAAAAGAGCGGCAGTTTATCAAGATCATCATCCATGAGCGCCACATTCGCCGTTTCAATGGCCACATCGCTCCCCATAACGCCCATCGCAAAACCGATATCAGACGTTGCAAGCGCTGGGGCATCGTTAATCCCATCGCCGATCATGCCGGTCACACCCTTCGCTTTAAGCTCGCGAATCCGCGTCACTTTATCCTCAGGAAGTTGCGCGCCAAAGGCTTTATCAATCCCCACCTCTCGGGCAATGGTAGCCACCGTATTTTCATTATCGCCAGAGATGAGCACCGTTTTAAGGCCCAACGCTTGTAGGCGCTTCATCACTTTTTTACTGCCTTTTTTCAGCTTATCCGCCACCATAAAGATCGCGGCAATGCGCCCATTTTTGGCAAAGAGCGTTAAAGTATAGCCCTCTTTTTCAAGCTCGGTAATGGTCTCAATTTCAACATCGTATAAGATGCCGTGATTTTGCATTAAGCGCACATTCCCAAGAAAAACAAGCTCGCCCTGAATCTCCGCTTTCGTCCCCTGCCCCGGAATCGCTTCAAAGCGATCCACCGTTAAATATTCCCCCTGGTAATCACGCACCAACGCTTTCGACACCGGGTGATCGGAACGGCTCGCTAAGGTCATCGCGTAGGGGATCACCTCATCTTCCACCATGCCGCCGGTGATAATCTGCTTAATGAGCGTCGGCTTGCCTTCGGTGATGGTGCCGGTTTTATCAAAGGCCAGAATTTTCATCCCACTCGCCACTTCTAAAAAGCCGCCGCCTTTCACTAAAATTCCGTGACGGGCAAGACGGGTGAGCGAGCTCACAATCGCTACCGGCGTTGAGATCACTAGCGCACACGGGCAGGCAATAATCAGAATCACCAGCGCATTATAGATGCTTTGGAACCAGGTCACGCCAAAGAGTGGCTGCAATAACGCAATCAAAATGGCGATGATAAAGACCGCCGGCGTATAGATCGCGGCAAACCGATCGATAAATCGCTCCACCGGCGCGCGCTGACTCTGCGCCTCTTCAATCGTTTTAACAATTTTAGCAAGCGTTGAATGGCTCGCATCGGTGGTGGTGCGATATTCAAATTCACCAAACTGATTGATACTGCCGGCATACACAGGGTCATCCACAGACTTATCCACAGGGACACTTTCACCGGTAATCGGCGCTTCATCAATGGAGGTATTGCCCTTTACGATCATTCCATCAAGCGCAATGCGCTCCCCGGGGCGAACGCGCACAATGGAATCAATCTCAATCGCTGAAACCGCGCGTTCAACGGGCTCTCCCGCCTCCATCACCGTTGCCACATCCGGCGCTAAATTAAGCAGTTTTTCAACGGCGACTTGGGCACGATGAAGGGATTTTGATTCGATCACCTCCGACAAGGTAAAGAGGAACATCACCATCGCCGCTTCCGGAAATTCACCTAAAATCAGCGCGCCCGTTACCGCAACGCTCATCAGCGCATTAATATTTAAGGTGCGATTTTTAATGGCGAGCCAGCCCTTTTTATAGGTGGTCGGCCCCACAAAAATAATCGAAAGAATGGCAAAAAATCCCGCAATGAGCGCTGATCCGCCTAAAAGATGCACCCCTTCGGAGATCGCCGCGGCAATCCCTGAGATCCACAGACGCGGCGTTTCATAACGATCATACAAGGATGTCGACGCAACCCGTTCGCCGCTTGAGACCGCTAAATTAAGGGGGTTCATGCCGAGCTCTTTAATCTTCGCGATAATTAAATCGATATCGCCATTATGCACCACATGGAGCTCACGGCGCATAAAATTGCAATAGAGCTCATCAATCTCGTCGTGCCCTTTGAGTTTATTGCGAATCAGCGCCTCTTCCATCGGGCAATCCATCTCGTGGATTTTTAGCGTATCGTGAACATAATTTTCCGGCACATCGATCGAATCGATCTGCTGTTGATTAGCACTATGATCGACCGAGCAACAACTGCCTTCATTATGATGATGGTCGCCGTGGTCAGAATGATCCTGATGATCATGGTCGTGCCCGTGTTCCTGTTCATGACCCTGCTTATCAGTACCGCGCATCTTCGCTTTAATCGCATCGGTACTGCAGCAGCTCGCGCTCTTTTCCTCAGAATTGCCCGCATCTATGGGGTTTTTAATCTCTTCGTTCACAACTCATCTCCTTTGTTGTAAATTCACTTGCCCTATTACACACCCTGTAGCTACTATAGAGTCAAGCATCATTGATCTTAGGGAGAAAATCGAATGAGAATTGGCCAACTTGCTGAGAAAACCGGAATTCCGGTAGAGACAATTCGCTATTATGAGAAGGAAGCGCTCATCAGCGAACCGCAACGCACCGAGAATAATTACCGCAAATATACGAGCAAACATCTCGAAGAATTGCTCTTTATTAAAAATTGTCGCGCCTTTGATATGACCCACGAAGAAATTCACCAAATGATCGCTGCCATGAAGCATCCAAACGATAATTGTCATGCGATTAATGCCATTATTGGGGAGCATCTGCACCATATTGATGAGCGCATTGCCGAGCTTAAAATCCTCAAAGAGACGCTCGCGACACTGCAATCAAGTTGCATGAGCAATCACACCATCGATGAGTGCACCATTGTTGAAGGGCTCAATACGATGACGATCAACGCGCCGGCAAAAGGCTCTAAAAGTCACCTCGGTTAATCGGTAACGATCTAACTATCTCGCGCATAAAAAAGCTCGATGAGAGTGAATTAACCTCCCATCGAGCGTCTGTTTTTAATCGGACTCATGATCATCCATCAGAGCAGATTAGGTTAGATTATTGAGCATTCTCTTCTGCTTCCGGATCGATGCAATGCTCACAAATACTGAGCGCAAACTCCATCGCTTCATCCCGAGTTTGCACCCAATCGAGTCCATCTTGCTTTTTCGGTGATAACCCTGCCTTACCAAGCACCGCTTTCGTTTCATTATTAAGCCCCGATAAGATCACTCGAATCCCTTTTGCGTGGAGCCGATCGATCATCGATTTCAGTGCAATAAGGCCGGTTAAGTCAATGAGCGGCACCTCATCGAGATAGATAATCATCACCTCAATTTCACGGTTAATGTGTGGCAAACGATCAAGAGATTCAATCGCTTTTCGCGCCGCACCAAAGAAGAACGGTCCGCGAATTTCATAATGCAAAATCAGCGAGGAATCTTTCGGTTTTGCCGTCTCTTCCGCACTATCCCCCTCTTTCCCGCTCGATAATTCCGCCTCATCATAGGCTTTATTAATTTCTGCATCTTTTTCAGCGTTCGCGCTTAAAAATTCCATCTCGGTGAGCTCGGTCATACGCGCCATAAAGAGCAGACACGCAAGCCCCATCCCCACGGCAACGGCGACGACCATGTCAAAGACCACCGTCAAAATAAGACAGGTAAAGAGCACCAATCGGTCTTGATTCGGCGCCATTTTCGTCATCTGTTTAAAGTAGCGCACATCCGCCATGCTCCACGCCACCATTAAAAGGAGCGCGCCCAAACTTGCCATCGGCAGATAGCCCAAGTATTTTGCAAAGGCCACTAAGGTTAAGAGTACAAAGATTGCATGAACGATCGAGGCGATCGGGGTTTTTGCACCGGCCCGAATACTCGCTGCCGTCCGCGCAAGGGCACCCGTTGCGGCAAAACCGCCAAAGAAAGGCGCGACAATATTTCCCACCCCTTGGCCCACAAGCTCCGCATCGGGATTGTGACGCGTATTTTTCATCCCGTCCGCAACGACCGCACATAAAAGCGATTCAATCGCCCCTAAAATGGCAATTACAAACGCGCTTGGCAGCAGGTTTTTCACCATCTCAAGCGAGAGGATCGATTCGCCACTATCGCGCACCCACGGCGCGCCAAACTCCGGTAGAAATGAAGGAATCCCCCAATAGGTTTCGCCATCAATCGTATATTGGAAGACCGAACGAATGGTTCTAAATTCAAAACCGCGGGATTCTAAATAGAGCCCAAGCAGCGCACTGGCCGCAAGCACAAAGAGGTGCGGCGGCACTTTACGGGTAATAAAGGGGAAAAAGATCAGCCCGAGTAAGGTAAAAGCGCCAATGCCTAAATCCACAAAGGAGATTCGCCCAAACATCTCACCAATGCTACGAATCCGCGAGATAAAATCGGTAATGGGAATCACCGGCTCCGTTCCCAAAAGATCGGGAATCTGCGTGAGCGCGATCACAATGGCGATCCCGGTACTAAAGCCCGCGGTCACCGGGTGAGGCACAAAATGCACCATGCGCCCAATCTTAAACACACCGAGCAGAAAGAGGATAATCCCCGCCATAAACGAGGCGAGCAGTAATCCCTCAACGCCGTATTGATTGGTAATCGGTTGCAGAATAATAACAAACGCCGCAGTCGGACCTGAGACGTTAAAACGTGATCCACCGCACAGCGCAATCAAGAGCCCCGCCACAATCGTCGTATAAAGACCATGCTGTGGCGGAACCCCTGAGTTGATCGCGAGCGCCATCGAAAGCGGTACAGCGATCATTCCGACCGTCAGTCCGCCGAGTGCGTCGTTTTTAAAGGTGGATAAATTGTACCCTTTAATCGATTGAAAAAAGGGAATCGCCGCAAGAATGCGAGAAAAATTCACTATATATACTCTCCTTATCAATGCGAAACATTACCGGAGTGAAAAGAGTGAAACGCCTAAGGCTTTCCCATCTACCTCCGTTGCAAATCCAGTTGCTTCAAGCCCATTTTGTTGCTGAAAATCGTAGAGTGCTTTTGCGGTATAACCATTAAAATAGCCCTTGTTAATCACCTCTTCCGCTAAAAAGCCTTTTTCCATCAATGCCTCTTGTAAACGTCTTACCTCATAGCCTCGAGAGCCGTGAAAATAGCGCGCTTCAGGCACGCCGGTCGCCACATAAAAAAGCGCTTCAAACGAGAGCAAAAGATAGGAATAAGGCTGGCCAATTTCATCGGGATCGGGCATAAACGATTGCCCTGCCATCACACGAAACGTTTGATACAACCCTGTCGGTGCATTCGGCGGCGTGTGATCCCCTTCAATCACTTGGCATCCAGCGGAAGAAAAGCTGCGTCCACTTATCTCACGGGTCGATTGCGCACTGTGAATATGGTCGTCCGCAACCGATAGATCGAGCGTAGCAACTGCTTGATCTACTCTAACATTTTTATCTAAAATTCTCCAGATCGGCACCGGTTGCAAGCGACTTAATCGAAACGCACCCTCCTCTTTTGGCCCGTGATTCGGCTCGTGCGCGCCAACAATATAAGAATAGAGTCCCTCGCTTAATCGATTGGCAATTCGTTTATCAGGCGCATTTAATTGCTCGGTAATGTAGCTAATATTGGGATAGGTCGATGCAGGGAATGCTGCAAGCTTATGGCGTTTACGGTCATAAAGCGTAAGCGTACAGCAAAAAGATTGGTAATCCGGCGCAGAGCCGACAACCTCCACCGAATCGAGCCACGCGCCGGGGGCTGAGAGCAGTTTGCCGGAACGAAATCCTACAATCATAATCTCGCCCTCAGGATAGAGTTTACTCCGTTCGATAATGCGCTCAATATGCGCGGGAGTGAGCGTTAGCGTTTCGCCAATCATCTCCGGATCAATGCTCCACATCGGTGCCTCCTAGCCTCGTATAAATCGGTCATATCATTCAAAATCATCATTTATTATAGGCGGAAGTGTGTTCAAAATCACCCTAAAAGCCACCCTTTCATAAAGGATCGACCTGAGCATTTATTTAAGCGACCCAACGCCATAATTTCAGCGCAAAAAAAAGCGCACCCGAAGATGCGCAAAAACAATCAATTACTTACATTTCAAACTAGGAGGAGAGGCAAGGGCTACGTCCTGTAACAGAGCGATATCCCTATCTAACGGTGAGGCAAACGCCTTGCATTAATTATCATAAAAACGGCTCAATCGTCCATTATTGAGATAATCATTCAATTCCTTTTTAAATGATCCACCGACAAATTTACATCCTGTGAGCGGCGCACGTTCTACTCAATTAATGCATTTACTTTCAGATTCTTCCATGAACATCGTCCGAGATCATCATCCTTGATCACCTCGCTGATGAATCATCCCTGATAATTCATCCGTTCCTTGCCACGGATAAAGTTTAGTAGACAAAACTAAAAGATTGATTTAAAAAAATCGATTGAGTTATATATAAAAAAAATAAGTGGTATTATTATTCTTTTAACATTGTGTACTAAGACGGATATGCTGACTTTACGAAACCTCCCCTATTACCTGCAATTAATGCGTGTTGAGAAGCCGATTGGCAGCCTCTTATTGATGTGGCCAACGCTCTGGGGAATTTGGGTGGCATCAAGTGGAAAACCCTCGCTGAAAGTCTTTTTAATCTTTATGCTCGGCGTCTTTTTTATGCGCTCGGCGGGTTGTGTGATTAATGATATTGCCGATCGTAATTTCGACAAACATGTCTCGCGCACCAAAGAACGGCCACTCACCTCGGGGAAAGTCACCTTAAAAGAGGCGATCACGCTCTTAATGCTACTGATTGCGGTCTCTTTCTGTTTAGCACTCTTTTTAAAATGGGAGACGCTCCTTCTTGCCATTCCTGCACTGATTTTAGCGCTTAGTTACCCCTTTATGAAGCGTTTTCACTCCCTTCCGCAAGCCCATTTAGGCCTTGCCTTCGCCTTTGGAATTCCGATGGCGTTTATGGAAGTCAAAGGGGAGTTGTTCCCGGCCACCGCGCTTTTATTAATGGCGGCCAATGTCTGCTGGGCGCTGGTATTTGATACTGAATACGCTATGAGCGATCGCGAAGATGATAAAAAAATCGATGTGCGCTCGTCGGCTCTTTTATTTGAGAAACTTCTCGGAAAACGGGATTACTATCTCATTGTAGCGCTGCAATTTGGCGTGCTCTTTTTCCTTGCGGCCACCTATTCGATTTTAGGGTGCTCGCTCTACGGAATCTTATCGCTACTCGTTGTCGCGGGGCTCTTTGCCTATCAAATTAATATGATTAAAGACCACGATCCGAAGCGCTGTTTTGAAGCCTTTTTACATAATAATTGGGTGGGATTTACTGTCTTTGTGGGCTTTTTTCTTCACTTTTTCGCATAAATTTTCACACAATCACGCAGAGCTTTCGGAGGCTTTATGGGCAATCGTCTTTCAAAAATTGTGACTAAAACCGGCGATCAAGGCACAACAGGGATTGCGGGCAATATTCGTCTTTCCAAAGCGGATCTTCGTATTGAGGCGATCGGCGATATTGATGAGCTCAACGCCCATTTTGGCGAGGCGATCGCGCTGTTAAAAAGCCTTACTCAAAGGGATAACAGCGATAAGGATGAGATGAACACCATTGAATCGACTTGGCTCACCATCCAACATCATCTTTTTAATTTAGGCGGTGAACTTGCGATGCCTGAGCATGCCTTTATTGATGCCTCCATCACCGAAACGCTCGAACGCTTGATTGTCGCCTATAACGAGGCTCTGCCTCCGCTGAAAGAATTTATCCTTCCGGGCGGCTCAATCCTTGTGGCGAAAACCCACCTACTTCGCACCATCACTCGCCGTGTCGAGCGTAGGCTTGTTGCCCTCCACGAGCGTGATCCGCTCAATCCGGCCTCGATTATCTTTATCAATCGCCTCTCTGATTATCTCTTTGTCACCGCGCGCCATATCGCACGCATCACCAAAACGCCCGAGGTGATGTGGGATAAAACAAAACTATGAGCGCGCAGAGCGGAAATCCCTTTCCGACAACCTTAATTCTCATGGAGATTTCGAGCGATAACCTCGCCTGGGCAGATCACCATTATCCACAATATGCACTCGATACCGATTCTGAAAAACGGAGCGAGCAATACCACTTAGGTCGCGCGCTACTTCATCATGCGCTGATTCATATTGCAGGTATACCACAAGCTGATTTGTGCCACATTATTGAGTTTCAATACGGCGAGCATGGTCGCCCTTTTTTAACGCCCCCTTATCAAAATATCTATTTTAATCTGAGTCATACGGATCACTCGGTGGCCCTTGTGATTGGTCAATCGCCTAAGATTGGTGTCGATATTGAACAGATTAAACCGCGCCGTTTTTTTGATCGGCTCCTCACCCGCACTTTTACCGAAAAAGAACAACGCTGGATTCAAAACGCATCCAACTTTAAAGCGGCTTTTTTTATGCTCTGGTCGGGGAAAGAGGCCTATCTTAAAGCCGATGGTTCTGGTTTATCTCGTCTTGCTGAATTAGAATTTGATCCTCTTCATCACTCAATGCATGGCCCACTTGAAATTGATTTAAGCCGTACAGATTATCATCCAGATAAGAAATTAATATTTAAAAACAATTACTTGCTTTATGTAACGATTCTTAACGAAGATAAAATTGAGGACAAAAAAGCCCAAAGTTTAGCGCTATTAATCCCGGAAAAAGAGGCAAAATCTTTACAAATCTTAGGCATAAAAAAAGGCGCTTTCGCACCTTTTAAAATCAACTGGCTTCATCAATTACAGAGTCATTAATCACTCTATTGACGCTCGATAATCGCCAGACAGTCATTATCCGCTGTGTTAATTTGCTAACACAGCGATTATACGATTAATCGTTATCTTCAATTAAAAAATCATCACGGTCTGCACCCGCTTCCACTTTTTCGCGCATCCATACCGGCATCTTACCGCGACCGCTCCACTTTTCTTCGGGGTTGTCAGGGTTTTGATATTTCGGCGGAACTTTACGTCCTTTCCGTGGGTTACGCTCTTCAAAAACATCGTCGAAGGAGAGACCGGAATCATCGAGCAAGCGCTTGATCTGTTTTTTAATCTTTTTCGCATCCGCTAATCGACGTTTCTCGATTTCACGGCTCGCACTTGCAATCACGCTTTCAATCTCTTCAACGCTCATGCTTTCAAAATCTATCTGTTTAATCATGGGTACAATCCTTATTACCTCTTTACGTTTCTTATAAAACACTCTACTGGTTAATATTAATTATATCGTTTTATATGTCAAATAAGATTAATGATTTATCATTATCAATAATTTTTATTGTAACCTATGAGAAATTTTGAAGCATTGTCGAATTCGTGGCGTTCTGGCAAAATCTTCTGGGAGCGTCGCCTTCGAAATATCGATGATTTCAAAGCGTTCGGAGAGTGATTCATCCATCTTAAATTGGCGTAGATTGGTAGAGAAAATAAGCTCGCCCCCACGATCAACAAGACGCATCGCTTCGCTAATCAGATGCTCATGGTCGCGCTGAATATCGAGCACGCCTTCCATCCGTTTTGAATTTGAAAAGGTCGGCGGATCCATAAAGATCAGATCAAATTTATCGGTACGTTGCTCCATCAGGGGTTTACGACGCATCTTTTCGATATGCTTACGCAGCCACTCAAAAACATCGCTCTGATCAAACATGTGCTTTGGCCCTTGATGACCATTAAGGCGCATATTGCGCTCCGCCCATTTTAAGTACGTGCGCGACATATCCACCGAAGTAGTCGTCCGCGCGCCACCATTGGCCGCATGCACCGTACCAACGCCGGTATAGCAAAAGAGATTCAAGAAGCGTTTATTGCGCGCATTTTCAAACAGATATTGACGCACCGAACGGTGATCGAGAAAGAGCCCCGTATCGAGATAATCCACAAGATTAACCAAGACCCGTGCAGAGCCCTCGTTTACCTCGAAAAACTCCCGCGATTCATCATATTTCTCGTACTGATCTTGCCCTTTTTGACGGCGACGATGTTTCACATAGATATGCTCATCACGCACCTCATCAAAGACCATCGGCACAATGGCAAGCACTCGATTAAAGCGCTCTTCGGCCACTTTAGGATTGATGGTTTTCGGCGCAGCATATTCATAGATCACAAGGCGGTCGCCATAGCGATCAATCGCCACATTAAATTCAGGAAGATCCGCGTCATAAAGACGATAACACTCGATCGATTGGCGATTAGCCCAACGCTCTAAATGTTTTTTATTTTTAAGGAGGCGATTGCGGAAATCTTCCCCACCCCCTCTTAAAATTTGCTCTAAATTATGGCGAACCTCATTAGCATCGGCCTTTTCACGATCGACAAAATAATCCGGCGCAATGGTAAATTGCAGATAAGTGGTCTCAAGCGCCCCGTTAAAAAACTTATTGAGTTTGCGCGCACGAAGCCCCATCACCCGACCCAATTCGGTATCGGAGGTAATAACGCCGGCATCAAATCCTGCAAATTGACGCATCCAATCGCCGAGATCTTGATAGGTTTCCACAAGCTCAACTTTATCACCCAAACGCTCACCATACGGTGGGTTAGTGACGATTAAACCGGGCGTTAATCCTTCCGGCATTTCAAACTCTTGGAAGTTTTTATGATGGAAGGTCATATTTTTAAGGACGCGAGCACGGTCCGCATTCGCTTTGGTAATCCCGATCATCCGCGCACTGCGCTCAACGCCATAAAGTCGGCCGTTATAACGCGCTTCCCCTTTCTCTGCACGCTCGCGCGCTTCAGAAAGACAGATGTCCCACTCCTCTTCGCGGAATTTACGCCAATTCATAAAGGAAAAATCATTCCGATAGAGGCCCGGAGCAATGTCACGAGCCATGAGCGCCGCTTCAATTAAAATCGTTCCTGCACCACAAAGCGGATCGATGAAGTCTTCATGCTTTGCCGCTTTTTCAGGCCAATTAGAACGATATAAAAGCGCCGCCGCTAAGTTTTCTTTAATCGGCGCAACTCCCTGCTCGGTTCTAAAGCCGCGCTTATGAAGGGGCTCACCGCTTAGATCGAGATAGAGGGTGTAATTTTTATCATGAATGTGCACATAAAAACGCAAATCCGGATATTCGGTATCCACATTTGGACGCGAATCGAGCAGCGTATTAAAGTAATCCACAATCGCATCTTTCACCCGAAGGGCAGCAAAATGGGTGTGAATTTTAGGCGCTTTTTGCGTTGTTACTTTTGTGGCAAAAGTGTTGTTATCGCTCATGTGCGATGACCACGGGAATGTACTTAATTGTGCGTACAGATCGTCAAGATCACGCATCGTTCCCGTTTTTAATTGTAATAACACGCGCGATCCGCAACGCACCCACAAACAGGCTTTATACGCATCTTGAGTGGTGCCTTCGAACACAACTCCCGATCCTTCTTGCTTCCCTTCAATGCCAAGTTCGGCCAACTCACGAATTACATAAGGGGTTAACCCGCGCGCGCAGGTAATAAAAAAAAGCGACATAATAATATTAACTCAATAAGGGTATAAAAATGGGATGTGTGCACGAAGCGCCAATCTGGCCAATCCGTCTGTTTCCAGCAACGCCGAAAAGAGGATCATGTGCAACCATAAGAAATCTAATGATTATAGTGAACATTAAATTATAGCGCAGATTCGATTATCTGCAAAATCTGATCGATTATTTTAATATTGATGCGAAAATATCGTCGCGAGCACTATTTACAATTTACGTCACTTCGATCCACAATCATCGGCACTTTCCCCTCAATTTGGACGCTTTTAATTAATAAACATTATCAGTTTTTCGTAATCTAATAAATATTTTATATCAATATCAAGCGCCTAAACGCTCCATGCCGATCTGGCATAGGCTTTGCTTTATAAAGAGTATCGAAAACCCCAGGTATACAGGGACGTATGCCTTATGCAGAGGTTTTGTTACCGAAGTCTCTGCAACTTTATTTTGCTCCCATGGAGCATGAGGATCCATGCAATCGGGGAGAATCTCTCCATGGCGTGTAATTTTGGAAAATTGTATCCTTTTCCATGAACCGCTAACGGTTCAAAGTCCTCCGTTAAATTAATTCTGATCGATTAATTTAATGCTTTTAGCCCTACACCCGTTGATGTAGGGCTTTTTTTATGCCGATAATTATGCAAAAAAACTAAACCAAGACCCCTTTATTGTAGGCCGAGGTGATGCGAAGCAGACGTCTAACGTGATCACCAATCGCCCCTTTCACCGCCTCTTCATCGATAATATTGCCATCGGGATCGATGGTTGCGCTGATGCCGTAGGGATTGCCGCCACTTGCTTGGGCATGAGGGCTCACAAATCCAGTGGGAACAATGATCGCGCCCCAATGTTGCATTACGGTGTAGATCGAATCGATCACGCGTTCTTGTCCGCCGTGGAAATTATTGGCACTGGTCATCGCGGTAACAAATTTATTGACCGTACGGCCCTGCGCCCAAAATCCACCCAATCCATCTAAAAAGAGTTTAAATTGTGCGGCCATTACCCCAAAACGTGAAGGGGATGCAAAAATAATCGCATCGGCCCAATCTAAATCGTCCTCACTCACCACTTCAATACCAGCGCAGTCTTCCACATTTTCAAGCCATAACGGATGCTCTTTAATCACATCCATTGGCACCGTTTCCGCCACTTTACGCAGTTGCACTTTTGCTCCACACTCTTGCGCTGCCTTACTCGCCCAGCGCGCCATCTGAGTGTTGGTACCATTCATACTATAAAAAACAATGAGTAAATTTGCTTTCATCTTTTCTCCTTTCAGTACTCAAATGTATGAGTGACTAAAAAAACAAATTGCTAATGATTTAATTGATTATTATTCGTGTAAGAAGACCCGTCTCTTCTTAAATTGCATTTAACTTTTGTTTAACATTGCGTTATTGATCTCCCCACTATATCACCCACAGCGCTGATAATATAGCCCCTTTGAGCGAATTTTATTGTTCTTAGCGGTTCGAAATTAACGTTTCAGCCAGCAAGATTTTTAGAGATCTTTAATGATCGATCCTATCAAAAAGAGATTACCCAAGGATTACAAAAGTGATAAAGAATAAGAAAGAAAACATCTCTTTTCACCATATCCGGCACTTTTCACTTTCCTCCCGG